>JALWZT010000139.1 GCA_027002405.1 Anaerolineae bacterium
ATGTCATCGTCCGACGCCGGCCGCGTGCGGGGCGGGGGTGCCGGGGTCGGGGTCGGGGTGGCCATGGCCTGCAAGATGAAGTCTCGTAACTGGAAGGCTTTTTCGGGGCTTTCGCAGGTCTGGTCAATGGCCAGGGCCTGGTTGACAAAGCGGAGGGCCTGGATGTAGCGCGCTTGTTGGATTCTGTCTTGAGCCAGGATCAGATAGCCGCGAAAGAGCCAACAACTGGCCCGTCCCCCCGCGTAATCGGGCGCGAGATGAACAATGCTTTCCAGAATGGGGACCGCTTGCTCCCAGTCTTCCTGCGCCATGACTTGCAGGGCGGCCCGATAGTGTTGGGCCAGTTTACGATTGAGGAGGGCCCGTTGATTGTCTGGATGGATGGTGAGGGCGTGATCGAAGTAGGTCAGAGCCTGGTCCAGGGTCTGGGAACGGTCATCTCCCTCCTGAATGAGGCGTTCGCCTTCTTCGAGATAGCTGATGAACAGGGATTCTTTGACCGCGTCTGCACGAAAATCCGGGTCTTTTTGTTGGACGCCTTGAAAGAGCTCAATGGCTTGGGCCCATCGATTGGCATTGTACGCGGCCACGGCCCGGTTGAAGAGTTTTTCCAGGGCTTGTTGCTGGATCACGTAATCCAGCAACTGGCTGGCATCTTCGTAGGTGGGGTATTGGGCAACGATGATTTCCAGATGCTCACGCGCGTCGGCCCAACGTTCTTCCTGGATGGCTTGTTGCGCGGCCTGGTAGTGTTGGGCCATGTTTTTGAGCTGGCGGGCCTGGTTCAGCCCGGTTTGGGCTGCGATATCATTGGGGTCCCGTTCCAGGATGCTTTCGAACGCGGCAATGGCGCCATCGTAGTTGCCAATGGCCAATTGAGATTGGCCTTCGTTGTAGAGTTCCACGAGGCCCGGATCGGGTTGTCGCCCCGGGAAACCGAAGAGCCGGTCCCCGGCCACCAGGACGATCACCACGGCCGCGGTGACAAGGATGATCAGGGAGATGACCCAGGGGAGCCAACGCAGGCGGGTCACCGCGGCCGGATGCGTCTGGCTCTGGCTGGCCTCCGTGTCCATGGCCTCCAGTTCAATGAACCAATTGATTTCGTCCAGCAGCGCGGCCAGGCCAGGACGTTGGGGCTGGAGTTCTTGAAGCCGCGAAAAAGCAGCCAGGGCCTGGCGCCACTGGCGTTGTTGGTAGTAGGCCATGCCTTCGGCGTAGAGGGTTTCGGCGAATTCCTCTTCGGTGGTGACCTGCTCGAGATCGGGTTCCAGGAGCAGGTCCTCTTCGGGCGCGGATTCGTGAGGAGGAAGGGTGGTCATGGATCACCGGGGAAGGTCACGAGACCGGATAGGATCCAGGGGCGTGGATGGCTGGGTTGAGGGAGGACTGCCACCAATGACCTGGGGCAGGTAGGTATGGTAGGGTTCCCAGATGCGGATGTCCGTTACCTGGGTCCAGGTGTTGAACCAGTGGTCATTGCGGTTCCAGTTTTCGATGCTGATGGAGATGGTTTCGTCAATCATATTGCGCGGGATGGGGATGTAGGCCATGCGCCAACCCAGGTCGGCCAGGCGTTTGCCTTCGTGCTCCTTCCACGCGTCATAGTCCTGGCCGTCCCGGAAGACCAATTGCAGTTCATCGCCAAATTTAAGGCGGACGTCCAGGGTGTCGTAGTATTTTTGGTAGCGTTCGCTATAAGCCGCGTCGTAGGTGCGGATGCGATACCAAAAGGTGAGGACAGGTGCGTCTAAGACATCGGGGCCGGGGATGTGGAGGGTCTGGGTGATGGCCGCTGCGCCGATCGGAACATGGCCCGGCTGGCTGATGTCATTGCTGGGGCCGTAGTCAGGAGTGCCCAATTGGGCCACGTAGGAAACGCCGCCGTCAGGGTCTCGGGCCCGGAGAACGCTTTGTTCCAGGGCACCGCCATGTTCCCACACACCGAAATCCCCCATGTGAAAATCGCCATCTTGCAATCGATCCACGTACACGCCCCAGGGCATTTCGATCCAGGGCGAAACGTTGCCCGCGCGATCATGGGCGCGAATGCGGAAGTAGTAGTGATGACCGTAGGAGCCGTTGAAGCGGCGGGTTTTTTCCAGGGTGCCATTGCCCCAGACGATCCAGGCGCCGTTTTTGCCATCGCGATATTGCAGATCGAAGCCGGTCAAACCACTGCCCTGGGCTTGATCGTCCCCATCCCAGGCGATGAGGAAGCTGGTTTGGCGCTGATAGCGGTCGATGAACGCGTAGCCCGCGGTGGGTGGGGTGATATCCATGTGAACCAGGAAGCGTTGCAAGGGTTCCACATTGCCCGCGACATCCACCGATTGGTAGTCCACTTGATGGATGCCTGTGGTTTGGATGTCGATAAGGGCTTCGTGGGGGGCATATTGCCAGGGGCCTTCATCGACACGATAGCGCACGCCCGCGGGCCCGGAACCTTCGTCGTTGGGGCTGATGAGGATTTGCACAGGGGAAATGTACCACCCTTCTTGCCCCAAGTCGCCTTTGAGGATGGTGAGGGCCGAGTTGGGCGGGGTGGCATCGTAGCGCAGGGCTTTGCTCAGACCCACCGCGGTGCGAGGGTCGATGTTGCCTGCGGTGTCTTCTAACCATAGATAAACGTCCCACGCGCCTTCGCTGGGCACGGTGATATGCGCCTCTCCGTTGGGAGGGATGGGGGTGCCATCGCGCGGGCTTTGTGGAGGGGACCCGATGCGGTAATAGGCCTGGAAGATCCCGGAAAGGTCGACGGGGTTTTCCCAGGTGAGGGTGAAGCTGTTGGTGGCGTGCCAGGTGGTGGGGCTTACCCGGAAGTTTTTAGGCGGGCCAGGGGCCTGGTAGTCGATGCGGATGGTGGCCGATCGGGTGGCTTCTTGGTTGCCAGCATGGTCCTGGCTGAAATAACGCAAGACATGTTTGTCTTGGGTGAGCAGGGTGACCTGGGTGGAGGTAAAGAACTCGCTGCCGTCGACGCTCACCCAGGTTTGCTCCGGTCCCGAAAGGGGGTCTTCGGGGGTCAGGGTGATGGTCAAGGGCGAGCGGTACCATCCATTTTGACCCGATTCCCCCGCGATCGCGAGTTGGGTCACCGGAGGGGTGGCATCGTATTTCAGGCTTAGGGCCCCGCTCCATAGGCCGTAGTTGCCATGGTCTGCGTTCCCTGCGGTGTCTCGCAGCCAGACGTACGCGTTGAAGGCCCCTTCTTCGGGTGCTTGGATGTTGCTGAGGATGCTGTTGGCCCCAGGATGCCATTGACCATCGGTGGGGAACAGGGGCGGGTCTCCTATCTTGACGTAAGCTCCGGCGATGCCGCTGAGGTCGTTGGGCGGCAGGGCCATGTAGAGGGCGAATCGATTTTGGTTGGTCCATCCTCTGGGAGAGACATCCAGGGGAATGGGGGCCTGGGGTGGGAGGGTGTCGATATGCACGCCACCGGGAATGCTGGAGATGGCTTCTTCGTGCCCTAGCTTGTCGATGGAGTAAAAGTCGATGTCGTAGTCGCCACTTTCTGTAAGCTGGAAGGAATCGCCCTCTTGCCATTCGCCCTGGTTGATGCGATAGAAGGTGTTGGCCACGCCAATCCCCTCATCAATGGCCACCAGGGCAATGGTCACCGGCCGGCTGTACCAGCCATTGACCGGTTCATGCGAGGCGAGGATGGCATAGGAGGTGGTGGGTGGGGTTTGATCGATGCGAAGGGTGGTGGTCTGAGGGGGTTCCTGGTTGCCGGCCCGGTCGATGCTGTAGTAGGCCAGGGTATGTTGACCATCTTCGGCCACGGTCAAGGTGGGGGTTTGCTGCCAGGTGCCCTGGTTCAATCGCCAGTAGGTGGCGGCAACGCCCGAGGTGGCATCTTGGGCGCTTAGGGTGAGGGTCACCGGCGCCTGATACCATCCCTGTGGGGAGGGGGGTAACGAAGAGGAGAGGGTGGTGACGGGGGGTGTGGCATCCCGGGCCAGGGTGATGGGTTGAGAGGCTTTCAGGTTGCCCGCGCGGTCTTGGGCCCGGGCAGTCAGGGAGTGGATGCCATCATCGGTGATGAGGAGGAAGTCGCCATCCTGCCAGGGGTCATTCTGAAGCCGATATTGTACGCGATCGATGCCCGAAAGGGTATCGGTGGCTGCGATCTGGACCTGGATGTCATCGGTGTACCAGCCAGAGGGGGCCAGGGGGCCCGTGGGTTGGACGTGAAGCTCCGGGGGGGTGGCATCCCATAGAAGGCTTTGGGGCAGGAGGGCGGTTTGGGTGAAGCCATGGTTCCCTGCTACGTCGTCGAGCCAGAGATAGAGGTCAAAGGTGCCTTCGTGGGGTAGCCGGATGTTTTCGATGCGTTGGATATCGGTTTGGGTGAAGCAGTGACCATCTTGGGGGGAGGTTGGGGGATCGTTCAGTTTGTAGCAGGCCGTGGCAATGCCACTGGTATCGGTGGGGTTGGTCCAGCTTGCTGTCCAGGTGGGGTCTGTGGTGGTTTGCCAGTCTGTAGGGGTCAGTTGAGGATTCTGGGGGGGCGCGGGGGGATGGGTGTCGATGGAGAGGGTGTAGACGGGGCTGATTTCCATGATGCCCTGGGCATCGGTGATGGCATAGCGGAGGGTGTGGATGCCATCGGGCAGGGTCAGGGCGGTGATGGAAAGGTGGCGGGTGGTGGTGAGCGGTCCTGTGAGGGTCAAGTTTTGGGTCAGCCAGGGGCTCCACTGGAGTCCTTGTATGGCATACTGGTAGGCCGCCTCCGAAGTAAGGCCGTCGGTATCGGTGACCGTGGCGGTCGCGGTAAAGGTGTGGGTGGTCAGCCAGGAGCCAGGCGGCGGAGTGTGGACCTGCCAGGTCGCGGCCGCGGTGTGTTCACGCATGGGGGAAGCCAGCATGACGCGAGGCAACAACCACAGCAAGGTCACCGTGGTGGTCAGGGCCAGGGCGATGCGAAGAAGCTGAGGACGATAGGAAGTCATAAGCGATCCCGTCTTTGGTGGTATGGGGTGAGGTATGGCAGTCCAAAGCCTTTTGCGTTAAAAAAAGGGCATGGACGTGTGGGGTGCTGTTCGTCCAGGCCCTTTATGATGAACGCATGGGAAAACCATCACACTTCGAAGCGATAGCCTACGCCTCGTACAGTAATGAGATGCTTGGGATGATCGGGGTTTTCTTCGATTTTTGTGCGCAATCGGCGGATATACACGGCGATTTGGTTTGGATAACCGCCGTAGTTGGAACCCCACACGCTGTTGAGCAGTTGGTCATGAGTCAGCACGCGGCCCGCGTTGCGCATGAGGGTGTGCAGAAGCCGGGTTTCGATGGGGGTGAGCTCCACGGTGCGTCCATCGGGCAGTTCGGCCCGGTTGGTTAGGGGGTCCAGGCGGATGCCGCCGCTTTCGATGCGGTCGGAGGTTTCGCCCAGGGCGTAGGCTTCGGTGCGGCGGAGCACTGCTTTGACTCGGGCCAGGAGTTCGGAAGGTTCGAAGGGTTTGGCCAGGTAATCGTCCGCGCCCAATTCCAGGCCCGCGACCCGGTCGGAGGTTTCCCCTTTGGCGGAGAGAAAGATGACGGGGATGGCATGCCGGGTGCGGATGGTGCGCAAGGTGTCGAAGCCATCCATGCCCGGCATCATCACATCCAGCAGGATCAGGTCGGGCCGTTCTGTTTCGATGATAGTCAAGGCGTCGTGGCCGTTGTTGGCCGTGAGCACGTCGTAGCCTTCTTCCCGCAGGAGGAAGGAGGTCATTTTCACACTGGGAGGATCGTCGTCGACGACCAGAATACGCATGGTGGTATCCACAGTTGGGGAGTAGGTTGACATGGTTCTGTAGGCTGTATTCATTATACCATATTCGCGAAGGGTGATGGGGGGATGGGAAGGGCATGGCGCTCGCTCCGCTCGCTAGATGCTTCGCTCCCTCTGGTCGCTCAGCATGACGAACATCTGCGAAATCTGCGTCGCGTCTGCGCAAATCTGCGTCCCTATTTCCCTCGGTGTCGGCGAGCCGTGGTTTGTGGCGACTGCGGCGAATTTCAGCTACTGCTCACTGATTACTGCTCACTGATTACTGATTACTCTATTTACGGACTAGGGGCAAATACGTGGGGTGCTCCTGGGAAGCGAAGCCCAGGATGGCATCGATTTCCTGATGAGGGGTGACATGCACGGGCACGGGATGGGGGGTGGTGGGGTAGTATCCCGTAGGGATGGTCATGGCCCACAGGGTGTAGTCGCCCGGAGGGAGGTTGCGGAAGGTAACCCGGCCCTGGTTGTCGGTGGTTGCCACCCCGCGGGTGATGCCTTGGGCGTCTAGAAGGGTGATGACCATGCCGCCGATGGGGGTATCGGGTGGATCGAAGGTGCTGTTTTTGTTGGTATCGAAAAAGACCAGGAGGTTGATGAGGCTGGGCCGAGGGGTGGCCGTGGGGGTGGGCGTTGTGGTGG
>JALWZT010000140.1 GCA_027002405.1 Anaerolineae bacterium
CGCGTGGATAGGCATCGCGGGCGCTGGGGCCAGGCGCCAGGGTGAATCATGCAAGGCCATACGCATAGCCCCATTTTGCCTTCTTCGCCCATTTGTGGCAAGTTATCCCTATGAGCTCTCGATCCCCTTCTCCCCCAATCCCAATCCCAATCCCAATCCCAATCCTAATCCTAATCCTAATCCCGATCCTAATCCTGTCCCTCACAATCGCCTGCACCTCTCAGCGACCCCTCGCCCCTACCCCCACGCCCACCTCCTCACCCCAACAGGATCGGGAAGCCATTCGTGCGCTGCTCCAGGCCGAGGCCCAGGGGGTAGCAGCCAGGGACATGGAGCTTTTGGCCCAACTGTGGGCCGAAGATGCCGAGGTCACGGACGCCAAGCATACCCCTGACGACCCTCACGACGACACCCATTGGCAGGGGCTGGACGCGGTCCTGGACCGGTATGTAACGCTGGTGTTTCCTGGCAACCCCACCGTCGCCGAGCATCCCGAGCTGACGATCACCCTGGAGGGCGACCGGGCCGTGGTGGTTTCTGCCACCCGCATCGGCGATGAATACGCGCCCGCGGGCGACCGCTGGGTGCTGGTTCGTCGGGGGGGGCGTTGGCTCATCCAGTCTTTGACGTACAACCTGGAGCCATTGGAGGGGAGATGAAACAGTCAACCTACTGAACACTGAGCACTTATCACTATCCCAACTCTGTCAAATGCTGTTCATACCTCCCCCATGCGCTGCAAAATCCGCAGGATGAGGAAGGTGAGCCAGGGGGAGGGCTGCTTTTTGTTGGCAAAATCCCACCCTTTCCAGGCCCGATACATGCTGCCCGCGGTGTAGCGCCCCTGGGCGTCCGCCTGCGCGGTGATGGTCTCGACCATTTGCACGAAGCGAGGGTCGTGGTGCACCCAGGGGAAGCGGCTGAGCACGTCCACCACGTGCAGGATATTGTACCAGACAAAGGGATACTTGAGCTTGCGGAAGTCGGTTCCGATGCCAAAACGGTAGAACCGGCGCTCCTTTTGATGCTCCCAATGCCCCAGCAGCATCTCGGTTCCTATGTGGGCGGCGGGGCCATGGCGCTGCTCGGGGACCAGGGAGAGGGCTTTGAGGGCGTAGACGTTGACGATGGGGCAGGGGTCGGCTTTGCGGCCCGGCCCGCGAAATTTGCCCAGCTCGGGCGCCACCACACAGCGCCAACCATTGTTGTCGATGACGCCCACCAGGTGATCCACCGCGCGTTGCACCCGGGCGTCATGGCCCAGGCCCATGGCTAGCAACACATACAACAGTGTGGGCGCATCACACAGCATCCATGTCCATGTATCCTGACCGCTGCCGCCAAAGGATTTGGGGATATTGACCAGGGTTTGGAACGCGCCCTCGGGCGATTGATGCGCCATCACCCGTTCCAGGATGTCGCCCATGCCGGGATCGTTCGCACGCAGCCCGAAATCAGCCAGGGTGCTCAGGGCGTAGATAGGGTAGCTGGCGTCGCTGTGGCGTCTGAAGGCTTTCTGGCCCCAGGTGGCGGCCGCGGCCATCAGCGCCTGCACTTGCGGATGCGCCAGCATGGCCGCGCGGGCCTCGCGCACCGCCGCGTCATTCTCGGCGCGGTGGAGAAGGTCGATGAGCGTGCGGGTGCGCGTCCAGGGTTCGGGCGCAGCCAGCAGCCAGTTTATGGAGATAGGATCAGGATTAGGATTGAGGATCATCGGGCTGAGGTGGGCGAGTGAGCAGTGTTCAGTTTTCAGTAGGTTGGCTGTTTCTTTGTGCTCTTGGTACCCTTTGTGGTTAAAGACTGGACACTGGCGTTTTTCA
>JALWZT010000141.1 GCA_027002405.1 Anaerolineae bacterium
ACAATTCTGCACCATCCGCAGTTACACTTCCACCATGCGTAAGCAGGGCGTCAATGCCTGGACGGCTCTGGGGTCTGTGTTCGCTGGGGATCTACTCCTGCCTGAAACCATACCTGTATAGTTACAAGAAATCAAACAAAAAATCTGCGTAATCTGCGGACAAAATACTGTCGTGGTAAAAACGTCTTGCAGAAGGAACTGTATAGTTACAAAAAACAAGACCCCGGCAGCATTCGCTACCGGGGCCTGTTCCTGCCAGGGCGAGAGGGTTAGGGGCGAGGCGAGAGAGGAACTCACCGCTCGGAAGCGGCCTTGGCGGATGGCAGGCGAATTAGGATAGGATGACGCGCGGCCCGAACCTCATCCAGTCGGCGTACCGGCGCATGGTGAGGCGCTTCGTGCAGCAAGTCGGGGTTCTCGCGGGCTTCGTCCGCGATCTTGTCCAGCGCGTCCAGGAAAGCATCAATGGTTTCTTTGTCCTCGGTTTCGGTGGGTTCAATCATCAAAGCTTCGTGGACAATCAGGGGGAAGTAGATGGTGGGCGGATGGAAGTCGTAATCGATGAGACGCTTGGCAATATCCAGGGTGCGCACATCTTCCGCGCCCGCAATCTTCCCCTGGGCCACGGTCTCGTGCTTGCAAAAACGATGCCCGTAAGGCACCGGGTAATCTCCCATCTGGAGCAAGCGGGCCTGGAGATAGTTGGCATTGAGCACCGCGGTTTCGCTGACACGGCGCAACCCTTCGGCCCCATGCATCTTGATGTAGGCATAGGCCCGCACCATGACGCCAAAGTTTCCATAAAAGCTCTTGATACGGCCGATGCTCTTTTCTGGATAATGCCAGATGTACGCGTCCTCAGCCTCGTTCAAAGCAACAATGGGGCCGGGAAGGAAGGGCGCGAGTTCGGCCGTGACGCCCACGGGCCCGCTGCCGGGACCACCACCACCATGAGGAGTGCTGAAGGTCTTATGCAAATTGAAATGCATGACATCAATGCCCAGATCCCCGGGCCGCACAATCCCTACAATCGCGTTCAGGTTTGCACCATCCCCGTACACCAAACCGCCCGCTTCGTGCACCAGCTCGCACACTTCCACAATGTTGGATTCGAACAAGCCCAGGGTGTTGGGATTGGTGATCATGATGCCGATGACTTCGTCATCCAGCGCGGCTTTCAAAGCTTCGATATGCACGTTGCCATCTTTGTCGCTGGGAATTTCCACCGCGGTGAAACCGGCCATGGAGGTGCTGGCGGGGTTGGTCCCATGCGCGGAATCGGGCACCAGGACTTTGTGGCGTTGGGTCTCCCCCCGGGCCAGTTGGGCCGCCCGCATGATGAGCACCCCGGTCAATTCGCCATGGGCACCGGCCGCGGGCTGTAAGCTGACCGCATCAAATCCCGCGATCTCCCCGATCATCTCCTGGAGTTCGTACATAAGCCCCATGGCCCCTTGCACGGTATGAGGATGTTGCAAGGGGTGAATGTTGGCAAAACCGGGAAGCCGCACGGCCCATTCATTCACCTTGGGGTTGTATTTCATGGTGCATGAGCCCAGGGGATAGAAACCCTTGTCCACCGCGTAGTTCTTTTGGCTCAAGCGAAGATAGTGCCGGGTGACCTGGGGCAGGCTGAGCTCGGGCAAAGGTAGGTCCTCTCGTAGGAATTCCTCGGGGATGGGGGTTGGGGGCACGTCTGGTTCGGGCAAGTCCACGCCCGTGCGGCCGGGAGAACTTAGATCGTAGATATAATCGTCGAATTTCATGAGGCTGCCTCCAGATTCAACAGGATGGGCGGCCGAGCCGCTTCGCTCAACGCGGTGACGAGATCATCGATCTCCTCCCGGGTGTTCATCTCGGTGACGCAAAGCAACATGGCGTGTCCCAGATGAGGGTAATCCTGGCTCAGGTCATATCCGCCGATGATGCCATACTCCTCCAACAGATATTGGTTAATCTCCGCCACGGGACGCGGGCATTGCACCACAAACTCCTTGAAGAAAGGCTTATCCTGGATGACCTGGTAATCCGCGAGTTTGTCAATTTCCTGTGCCGCGTAATGGGCCTTATGCCAGCTCAGCTCCGCCACTTTGCGCAAACCGTGCTTGCCCATGGCGGCCAGATACACGGCCGCGGCCAGCGCGTTCAGGGCCTGGTTGGAACAGATATTGCTGGTGGCCTTTTCCCGACGGATATGCTGTTCCCGGGTGGAAAGGGTGAGCACATAGCCTCGCTTGCCCTCCGCATCCACGGTTTCGCCCACCAAACGGCCCGAACTCTTGCGCACATGCTTCATGCGGAAGGCAAAGATGCCCAGATAGGGTCCTCCAAAGCTCAAGCTATTTCCCAGGGACTGGCCTTCCGCGGTGACGATATCCGCGCCATACTGGCCTGGGGGTTTGAAGAGGCCCAGGGCGATGGGGTCGGTGGAAACGGCCAGTAGCGCGCCTTTCGCATGCACGGCATCGGCCAGGTCTTGCATTTCCTGGGGGGTGTGGAGCTGGCCCAGGAAATCGGGATTTTGTACGATCACCAGGGCGGTATCGTCATCAGCCAGGTCAATCAGCGCGTGGAAGTCATTGTCGTGGGTCTCATCCCCGATGATTTTCATGTCCATGCCCTGCACATAGGTGCGAAGGACCTCCCGATACTGAGGATGCAGGGTGGGGGAAACCACGATGGTGCGGCGCTTGTGGCGCTGGATGTTCACAGCCATGATCGCGGCTTCGGCCACAGCGGTAGCCCCGTCGTAGTGAGAGGCGTTCACCACCTCCATGCCCGTGAGCGCGGCCACCATGCTTTGGTATTCGAAGGCGGCTTGCAGTGTGCCCTGGCTGATCTCCGGCTGATAGGGGGTGTAGGCGGTGTAGAACTCCCCCCGGCTGATGATGGTATCCACAATCGCGGGGACGAAGTGATTATAAGCGCCCGCGCCCAGAAAGCTGGCGAATTCCCGCAGGTTCGCGTTTTCCGCGGCGATCATGTCCAGTTCCCGCATGATCTCCATTTCGGTCATGGGCTTGGGTAACTGGAGTTCGGGGTACCTGAAGGCCGCGGGCACATCCTGGAAAAGATCATCCACGCTTTCCACGCCGATGGTCTCCAGCATGGCCCGACGGTCATCGTCGGTTAGGGGGATGTATCGCATGGTCAATGCTCCCGGGTGGCGTTATAGGCTTCGTACTCCGCCGCGGTCATCAAGTCATCCAGCTCGGCGAGATCGCTGGGCTTCACCTTGAAGATCCAGGCACCGTAAGGGTCCTCGTTCAGCAGTTCGGGGGAATCGTCCAAAGCTTCGTTCACCTCCACGATCTCGCCCGAGACCGGGGTCATCAAGTCTGCCGCGGCTTTCACCGATTCCACGGTGCCTACTACGTCGCCCGCGCTCACCTGCGCGCCGACTTCGGGCAGCTCCACATAGACGATATCGGAAAGCTGGTCTTGGGCGTAATCGCTGATGCCCACGACAACCAGGTCGCCCTCGACGCGGGCCCATTCATCGGTTTTGGCGTATTTGACGTTGGGATCATATTTCAAGGTCATGGCTCGTGCTCCTTGGGGGGGATATTGGGTATTGGGTACTGGGTACTGGATATTGGGTATTGAGGGAGGATGAATTATCAAATATCAAATACCGAACCTACCGCCGGTAGGCCGGGATGTAGAAGGGACGCCTGACCACGACGGCCTTTTTCGGTTTGTCGCGGATGATGACCTGGAGTTCGGTGCCCAGTTTGTTATAGCCTCGAGGCACATAGGCCAGGGCCAGGAATTTATTCAGGGTGGGGGATTTCATGCCCGTGGTCACCCAACCGATGACCTCGCCATCCCTGGCCACGGGATAATGCTCTCGGGGCACCCCTTTTTCCACCATTTCCAGGCCCACCAGCAGCATTTTCGGCTTTTCCAACTTATGTTTCAGCACGGCATCTCGCCCGATCCACGGGCCTTTGTCCCAATCACAAACCCAGCCCAGGCGGGCGCCGATGGGCTCGACCTCGGCGTGGATCTCGTGTCCATAGAGGGGGAGGCAGGCTTCGAAACGCAAGGAATCCCGAGCGGCCAGGCCGCAAGCCAGCAGGCCCTCCTCCTTTCCCGCGTCCAGCAAAAGCTCCCACATGGCGATGGCTTTTTCTTGGGGGAAGAAAAGCTCATACCCATACTCGCCCGTGTAGCCTGTGGCTCCGATCAGGGCTTCGATGCCCCCAACCTGGACCCGGGCCGCGGTGTGGAAGGCCATCTGGTCCAGATCAAAGTCCGTCAGCTTTTGCAGGATGGCTTGGGCTTTCGGTCCTTGCAGAGCCAGCATGTAAGTGGGGTCCGACATATCAAGGAGGTCCGCGTCAAACCCCACGATGTGAGTATCCAGCCAGAAGAGGTCCTTTTCCCGGTTGGCTGCATTGACAACAATCAGCCATTCTTCTTCGGGCAGACGATAGATGAAGATGTCGTCTACGAAGGTTCCATCCTGATAGCAGAGATAACTGTAGGCCGCGTCCCACACCTTCATCTGGCTCACATCGCGCGGCTGCACATATTGCAGAAACGCCTCCGCGTCGGGTCCTACCAGCTTCAATTGCCCCATGTGATCGATGTCGAAAAGACCGGCTGCCTGGCGGACCGCGTGGTGTTCCGCCATCGGTCCAGTAGGGTATTGGACGGGCATTTCCCATCCAGCGAAGGGGACCATGCGGGCGCCCATAGCCACATGGACATCATAAAGAGCGGTTCGTTTCAGTTCAGACATGCTTCGCCTCCGGTTGCCAGGGTGCACCCAAGGGGGCGCGTGAAAAGATGGACCGGGAAGAGACTCTGTCCTGGCGCCTGAGAGTTTGGCCTGACGGCTTTCCCCTTCGGTGGAGGCTGCGACCACACAGCCTCGCTCTCCAGAGTGCTGTCAGCGTGCGATCCTTTTGCCTGAGAGATTGGCGACCGGGCTCCGGCAACCCAGCCACTTGCCCCTTCGGCGGTTGGTTTCATGGACCAACGCTCTCTCGCACGCGTCAACCAGCCGATATATGGTTTCGTGAAAAGTTCGGCATTGAACTCGCCCCAAGTGTAGCATTTTGGCGGGATTTCGTCAACTCGATTGGGGGCAGGGGGCTCGGAAATGTGGGGGCATCTGGCCGGCTGAAGTCGGACGCTCCTGCGAATGAGCCCGCCCGTGGGGTTGCTGACTAAAGTCACCCTCTTTAGGCCTGCGGCCAATGGACGGCCTACGCCGTCCAGTTTTTCGGTCGCCGCAGGGCGACCACTGGCGCGAAGCGCCTGCGAAAGTCCGAGTTCACTCGGATCCCCCTTCAGAGCGCGAAGTCACTCAGCGGATCTCCCGCCCGCTGGGTTGCTGACTAAAGTCACCCTATTCAGTCCTACGGTCACACCCCCTCTTTGTCTCCCCCGCAAGCGGGGGGAACATCGGAAGAGGATCAGATGACGGCCTCCGCCGTCCAGTCCTTCCTTTTGGTCGGCGTAGGCCGACCACTGGCGCGAAGCTCGGAGACCCCTCCAGGCCCGCGGCCAGGCCTTTTCTTCATCGCCGCCCGCTGGGTTGCTGACTAAAGTCACCCTCTTTAGGCCTGCGGCCAATGGACGGCCTCCGCCGTCCAGCCTTCCGGTCGCGCAGGTCGACCATTGGCGCCATCGAATCGTCTTCCTTATTTCCTCCGCCGTCCGTCGAGTTGCTGACTAAAGTCACCCTTTTTGGGCCTATGGCCAATGGACGGCCTTCGCCGTCCAGCCTTCCGGTCGCGCAGGTCGACCATTGGCGCCATCGAATCGTCTTCCTTATTTCCTCCGCCGTCCGTCGGGTTGCTGACTAAAGTCACCCTTTTTGGGCCTGCGGCCAATGGACGGCCTACGCCGTCCAGTCCTTCCTTTTGGTCGGCGTAGGCCGACCACTGGCGCGAAGCTCGGAGACCCCTCCAGGCCCGCGGCCAGGCCTTTTCTTCATCGCCGCCCGCTGGGTTGCTGACTAAAGTCACCCTTTTTGGGCCTATGGCCACACCCCCTCTTCGTCTCCCCCGCAAGCGGGGGAGAACATCGGAAGAGGATCAGATGACGGCCTCCGCCGTCCAGTCCTTCCTTTTGGTCGACGTAGGCCGACCACTGGCGCGAAGCTCGGAGACCCCTCCAGGCTCGCGGCCAGGCCTTTTCTTCATCGCCGCCCGCTGGGTTGCTGACTAAAGTCACCCTCTTTAGGCCTGCGGCCAATGGACGGCCTTCGCCGTCCAGTCCTTCCTTTTGGTCGGCGTAGGCCGACCACTGGCGCGAAGCGCCTGCGAAAGTCCGAGTTCACTCGGAGACCCCTCCAGGCTCGCGGCCAGGCCTTTTCTTCATCGCCGCCCGCTGGGTTGCTGACTAAAGTCACCCTTTTTGGGCCTATGGCCAATGGACGGCCTACGCCGTCCAGCCTTCCGGTCGC
>JALWZT010000142.1 GCA_027002405.1 Anaerolineae bacterium
CACCCCGACCCCCTCGGTAACGGTCACGGTGACGCCCCCGGGCACCCCCGCGGCGACCCGCACCGTCCGGCCCACCCGGACCGCAACGCCGGGCGGGGGGGGTCAGTGACCAGTAATCAGTGTTCAGTAATCAGTAATCAGTTCCATGATTAGTCGACATAAACAAAAGCCCATTGTGGCCCTGGTAGGCCGCCCGAATGTGGGGAAATCCACCCTCTATAACCGCCTCATCGGCCGACGCCAGGCTATCGTGGAGGACCTGCCCGGCACCACGCGCGACCGACTCTATGGCGAAGCGGAGTGGGCCGGCCATCACTTCATTGTGGTCGATACAGGGGGGATTGAGCCCCTGAAAGAGCGGGGAGGCCAGGTCGTCTCCGCCTCCTACGACCCCCTGGCCGCGGCTTCCAAGGGCTTCGTGGCCGAGATCCGCAGCCAGGCCGAGCTGGCCATCGAGGAGGCCGATGTCATCGTTTTCCTGGTGGACGCGAAGGAGGGGTTGACCGCGGCCGATGAAGAGGTGGCCGCGATGCTGCGCCAGACCGACAAACCGGTCATCCTGGCGGCGAACAAGGCGGACAATGCCGAGCGCCGCATGAACGCGCTGGAATTCTACGCCCTGGGCCTGGGGGACCCTCACCCCATCTCCGCCTATCATGGTACGGGCACGGGCGACCTGCTGGATGTCATCGTGGCCCACCTGCCCGAGTCTCCTCTGGAGGATGAGGAGGACGAGGAGGCCCTGCGCATCGCCATTGTGGGCCGCCCCAACGTGGGCAAATCTTCTCTGCTCAACGCGCTGCTGGGCCAGGAACGGGCCATTGTCAGCGATATCGCAGGCACCACCCGGGACGCGGTCGACACCCATCTCACCTGGGATGGTCAGAAGATCATCCTGGTGGATTCCGCAGGCATCCGCCGCCGCGGGCGCATCGAACGCGGCATCGAGAAATACAGCGTCATGCGGGCGTTGCGGGCCATCGGCCGGGCCGACGTGGTGCTGTTGGTGCTGGACGCGACCGAGGGCGTGACCGCGCAGGACGCGCACATCGGCGGCTACATCCTGGAGGAGGGCCGCAGCCTCATCATCGTGGTAAACAAATGGGATGCCATTGAGAAAGATACCCACACCATGGCCGCCTACAACAAAACATTGCGGCAGGAGCTCAAATTTCTGGATTATGTGCCTGTGCTCTATGTCTCGGCCCTGACCCGCCAACGGGTGAACCAGATCATCCCCGCGGCGTTGCGGGTGCGGGAGCAGCGGGAGTTGCGCATCCCCACCAGCGAGCTCAATCGGCTGGTGCAAGACGCTGTGGCTGCCAACCCGCCCAAGGCCTTCAAAGGCCGTCAGGCCCGGTTCTACTACGTCACCCAAACCAGCACCAATCCCCCAACCTTTGTCTTTTTCGTCAATGACCCCCGGGCTGTGCATTTCACCTACGAGCGCTATCTGGAAAACAAAATCCGTGAGCGCTATCCCTACGAAGGCACCCCCATCCGTCTGAAATTCAGAGGCAAGGCTTCATGAGCCGATGGGGGTCACGCATGGTTTCGCGGATATCGCGCGTGGGTTGGGCCCAATGGGCCACCCTGGCGACGCTATTTTTCGCTCTCGGCTATCTGGCCTGGCTGGGATGGGGACTTCTGCCCCGCAATCATCACACGGAGCGGACGTTCAATGGCGAGCGGGCCCTGACCTGGGCCCAGGCTCAATGCGATCTGGGGCCCCGGCCCGCGGGCTCGCCCGAAGCCTTCCAAACCGGCGATCTCATTGTGCGTCAATTGGAAGACCAGGGATGGAAGGTGCGGGCCCAGGCCTTTGACCACGACAGCGTGCAATTGCGCAATATCGTGGGCATGAAAGGGGAGGGCAGCCCTGTGCTGGCGCTGGTCACCCATTACGACACCCGTCTCCGGGCCGATGCCGATCCGGATCCGCAGAAGCGGGATCAGCCCACCCTGGGCGCGAATGACGGCGCTTCGGGGGTGAGCATCCTTTTGGAATTGGCCCGCTCGCTGGATTTCGGGCGGGTCGAGCATCCTGTGTGGCTGGTGTTTCTCGATGGCGAGGCCAACGTGGGGCTGCCCGGCTGGGAGACGGGCCTGGGCGCCCAGGCATTCGCCCAAGCCGTCCATCCTAAGGCCATTATCTACCTGAATCTGGTGGGTGCAGCTCAGGCCCGCTTCCCCCGCTCGCCGGACGCGACCCCGCTTTTGCAAAAACAACTGTGGCGCCTGGCGCGCACCCTGGAAATGGACACGGTCTTCCCCGATGACACCGGGCCCCAGGTCCAGGATGCCCATACCCTGTTTTTGGCACAAGAAATTCCCACTGCCGAGATTCTTCAACCCGACTACCCCTACCTCCGCACCACCGAAGACACGTGCAAGCATCTGGACCCGGCCACGCTGGAGGCTGTGGGCACGCTCCTGGAATCCTATCTGGAGACAGGGCGGTTTCTCACCATCGCGCCGGCGTTGAAATAACAAGCCTGTTGACACGGGCCCGACAGTTATGATAGCATTCGCTCATGGATGAAGGACTAACCCCGTTTGAACAGCAAGCATTGCAGGCGTTCGTTGATTATCTGCGTGAACACTTTGCAGAGAGAATCAAATTTGCATGAACACGATTGAACGAGAAATTCGAGAGATTAAAATCCGACTCGACCAACTGGAGCTCCTGGTCGAGCGTTCGGTGTTGGGCAAAAAAACGACCAAAGACGATCTTCGGAAAATGACCGATGAAGAGATCGTCGCCTGGCTCAAAGAGGCCGGACATATCGTTTCTCCTTCTCCTTTGGCTTTTGAACAACGGGAACGATGGCGCACATTATCCCGCCAGGAGCGCGAAGCCATTCAATCGGAACTAAATGCCTTATCAGAAGGCCCGATGGTGAGCGACATTGTCATCAAGGAACGACGGTGAGATGGCATTTTTGTATTTCGATAGCAGTCCAACGGCAGGCTCGCCCGCGCCGATACCGAGGAAAATGGGAACGCAGATGCACGCAGATGCAACGCAGATTTCCGCAGATGTTCGTCATGCTGAGCGATCGAAGGGAGCGAAGCATCTTGCGAGGGAAGCGAGCGCCATGCCGTGGTTTTTGCGCTTTGCTAGATTTCCTTCGGCTGCGCTCAGGACATGCCTCGGTCGCTACGCTCCCTCGGAATGACGTCGCACAGCTCTATTGAACACTGAACACTGAACACTGAACACTGGATGACTGATTCCTGCCCCCCTACGGAAAGGCTACTTACCGCAGAGAGCGCAGAGGACGTAGAGTCAACTGAACACTGATTTTGGTCAAATACGACATCAAGACGGCTCGATGACCCGATCCCCTATCCAACTCCAACCGATCATCGAACGGGGGCTGCTGGTGGGTGTCGCGTTCAAGGGCCAGCCCGCGCTCTTTTCCCTGAAAGACAGCCTGGATGAGCTGGAACGTCTGGCCGAGACCGCGGGCGTCACGGTCGTCGGCCGCATGACCCAGACCCTGGATAAACCCAATCCCGCCACCCTCATTGGCAAGGGCAAGCTGGAGGAGCTGGTGCAGCGGGTAAAGACCGAAAACATCCAGGTGGTCATCTTCGATGAAGAGCTCAGCCCGCGGCAGCAGCGGGAGATCGAAAAAGCTATCGACGATGAGAACGTCAAGGTGCTCGACCGCACCGCGCTCATCCTCGACATCTTCGCCCAACACGCGCACACCCGAGAGGGCGCGTTGCAAGTGGAGCTGGCCCAATACGAATACCGGCTGCCTCGGCTCACTCGCGCCTGGACCCATCTGGCCCGGCAGGCGGGCGGCCGCGCGGGCGGGGCCACGGGCGGCGTGGGCGTGCGCGGGCCGGGCGAGACCCAGCTCGAGATCGACCGCCGGGAGATCGGTCGCAAGATCGCACAGCTCAAAAGGGAGCTGGAGGAGGTGCGGGCCCATCGGGAGCGCTATCGGGCCCGACGCCGCCAGGCTCATCTGCCCCTGGTGGCCCTGGTGGGGTATACCAACGCGGGGAAATCCACCCTGATCAACGCGCTCACGCCGGCCCAGGTGCGGGCCGAGGACAAGCTCTTCGCCACCCTGGACCCGACTACCCGGCGCATGGCCCTGCCCTCGGGCAGGGAGGCCTTGATCACCGACACCGTGGGCTTTATCCAGAAGCTGCCCACCGACCTGGTGGCCGCGTTCCGTGCCACGCTGGAGGAGATCCTGGAAGCCGACCTTATCCTGCACGTGGTGGACGCATCCCATCCCAACGCGTTGGAACAGGCCCTGACCGTGGAAGAGGTCCTGGACGACCTGGGAGCCGGGCATATTCCTGTGGTTGTCGCGTTCAACAAAATGGACCTTCTACCCGACCATCAGATTCCCCCTCAACTGCGGGAGGACTACCCGGACGCGGTTCCCATCTCGGCGCTCAAAGGCTGGGGCCTGGACGCGCTCCTGGCCCGCATCGAAGCCGAACTCATCGCCCGCATGACCCCTGTCGACGTTTTCATCCCCTACGACCAGGGCGACCTGGTGGACATGTTCCACACCTATGGCGTGGTCGAGGCCATCGAACACCGGCCCGATGGCGTTCACCTGCGGGGGCGGCTACCCGCCACCCTGGTCGGGCGCTTCGAGCCGTACGAATACCGGGAGCATAGAGAGTAATCAGTGATCAGTCATCAGTAATCAGTCATCAGTAATCAGTGATCAGTCATCAGTAATCAGTCATCAGTAATAGGGGTTGCGTCATCGAGATGGCTGGCGTTGGGAATTGTTCGAGAATCGGCTATAATGCGAGTAAGTTTGTGGACGATGTCCGTATCCGTAAAGGAGCGATCCCATGGAAAAAACCATCACTTATGAAACCATCGTGGAAGAGAATGGGACGATTCGCATGCCTCGCGTGAGGGAATTCGCGCGGCAACGCGTGCAAATTCTGATTCGCCCTTTAGAAAAAGACCAGCAGGAGACATTGCGGGCGGCGGAAGCCTTTTTTGCAAAATGGGGCGGCATCTTGAAAGACGTGGAAGAAGATCCAGAGACAATTAAGTTGCAATACTTGCTGGAGAAATATGGATAGCATTCTGTTGGACACCAACATTATCCTGGACATTGCTCTGGAGCGCCAGCCATTTTACGATCGGGCGCATCAACTCGTACTAGCTGCATTAAAAAGGGAAGTTGCCCTCTTCATCACAGCAACGACCATTACCGACATTTACTACATCATCAGGAAGACAAAAGGAAGGGAAAGTGCGTGGGGGTTCGTCACTCATCTGATGGATTTCGTCGAAGTGGCGGGAGTTGACAGGGATGTCATCGAAAGAGCCCTTGAATTTAGCGATTGGGAAGATTTCGAGGATGCTGTTCAAGCCAGCAGCGGCATCATCCATGGAATCGACGTTCTGGTCACTCGCGATGCATCTGGTTTTTCCAAAGCGCCGTTAGTAGTGCTTGCTCCTGAAGAGGCTCTGACAATGCTTGAGGAGCGAAGGGACTAACTTTAGTGAGCGTCCAGAAATTTGGACGGCGGAGGCCGTCCATTGGCCGTAGGCCTTAAGTGTTCGACTTCGGTCGATGAGCACAAAAACGGAAACTAATTTTTAGACGGTTACTTAGCTTGCCGACTCCGGACATAAGCAACAAGCTTGAGCCTGTGAGCTGACAGAAGAGGGAGGAGGGCAAGGGAGTGGCCTTGCCCGGGCCCCTGGCCTCGCGCAGCGCCCGGGCGTTGGCGTTACCGCCAGCATGAGGAGAGACATCATGAAGGAGGAAGCCATGCCAAAGGCGAGGTGCCTATCCAGGGGTTGCCCATTCGATTCGATTATGTCAAATATACAGCTGCTCGATTGGTGATCACTAGGTATGTTATGTTATCTAAAGGGGTGTTCAAGCCATTTTCTTGACATAAATAATAGAAACAGGTCAACATGTGGGAAATGTGTGGGAAACCTGTGGGATAATGTGGGATAATGTGGAAAAATGTTGGATTTCCCCATCACCCCGCCCCGCCTCCATCCTTGCTCTCTCATCCAGTCCCTGCTACAATCCTGAAATCCGCACACCCACCACATTTTGACATAATCAACGGGGCACGCCACAGAACACGCCAGCGACTCCCGCACCTCCTCCACCCCGTTGGTCAATACCAACCCCTTAATTTTATGTCGAGCAAATCCCACGCCACCCTCATCTTCCTCCCCTCCGGCCGGCGGGGACGCGTCCCCCTGGGCACTTCCATCCTCGAGGCCGCCCGCACCCTGGGCGAGCCCATCGAAAGCACCTGCGGCGGCCATCTCCTCTGCGGCAAATGCCAGGTGCGCATCGAAACGGGCGATTTCCCCCGCTTCGGCCTTCGCTCCGCGCCCGATCACGTCACCCCTCCCACCGCCCAGGAGACCCGCTGGC
>JALWZT010000143.1 GCA_027002405.1 Anaerolineae bacterium
TCCGTATTGCGTATTGCGTAACGACTGGACGGAATACGGAATACGCAATACGAACCTTTGCCGACTCGCCCAACGTCGGCCTGGCGATTCCTCAGCAACCAGCGATCATTCTATTTTCATAGCAGCAATCCGCGGTCGAAATTTGTAACCGTAGTTGATCAGGCCTTCATCACCTTCCACGCTGAGTTTGCGAGTGACCATCTCCACTTTCATCCCGATCTGGATCTCCTGCGGATCCACATCCGTGAGCTGGGCCGTCAGCATGGGGCCTTCTTCCAGTTTGATCAGGGCCAAAGGGTAAGGAGCCTGAGCCTGGAATCCTTCGGCTGCGTTGTAAACGGTGGTGAAACTGTAAACTTCTCCCACCCCACTCAATTGTGCAGGGTCATACGCGGGCTTGGAACATTCGGGGCAAACATCCCGAGGCGGGAAGACATGGGCACCGCAATGATGGCAGATTTCACCGTGGAGACTGTAGCGTTGTTTTTTGATGCGCCAGTTGCGTGCGATGTGCATAACAGTGAATTCTCCTTATCGATCAAAAATGTGCATTTGTACCGTCCGTCCCCTCCCTGCCTCGACGCGTTGAGACGCCAGATAGCGATACCTGCACCAGATAGGGGAGATAGGGGTGCTGCAGGGTTACCCTATGAGCGTATCCCTCTTGCTCAAGATAACCCCGCAGACTTTGCAAAGATTCGGGGGACGGTGTCCAGAAGCCTGAGCCAGAGGCTATCATCCTCCCCAAAAGGGGCCACGCGTAAAGAGCATGAAAAAATCTCTTGCCATTTTGCCAGACTTCCGATGGTCTTAGTATCGCGCATAGACACTATCAAAAACCATCAAATCCTATCAAGAACCTCCAATGACAGTTTTTGATAGTGCGAAAACGCCTTGCTTTGACGCTTTACTATGGTTATAATCATGTCACCCTCGCGAGCTGGAGATGATGCCATGGTACGCTTTTCAGATCATGCCGATCCTATTCATTTGACGCGGCAAAAACAGATGTTTCGCTTTTTGGTGCTGGCCCGTTGGGTTGCGTTGCTCCCGGCAGGATTGACGATCCTCCTGCCTCCCTCCTCCCATGATTTCGGGTTTCTCTGGCCAGCCCTGCTTTTTGCCATCGCCCTGAATCTGGCCATTGCTTTGTTCAGACGCCCGATTCATGACATCATCTTCCGCTACCCCTGGCTGATGGCGCTGGACCTGCTGTTTGCGGCCGCGTTGGTAGGATACACCGGCGCGGAGGCAAGTCCATTTTTCTTCTATGCGCTCATGCCCATCCTGGCCACAGCCTTTTTCTTCGGCATCCAAGGGGGAATGACGGCCGCGTCCTTTTATGCCTTATGCTATCTTTCATTGGTTTTCCTGCTCCCGAGGCCCCCTACGGCCGAGATTATGTTTTCTCTGGTCAGCATGCAGGTGATTGGTTTCTTTCTTTTGGCCGCGATGATGGGATATGTGGCTTTGCTCCTGGATGAATTGCAACAGGCTCATGATGCCCTGGCTGAGAACAATCGGATATTGGCCCGCCAAAACCGGGATTTACATGTACTCCAGGAATTAACCTTGCTTCTCCAATCTTCCGCGGACCCGGCGGAGCTCCAGGAATACATCTTGCAAGGGATTGTGACCGAAATGGGATTCCCTCGCGCGGTGATTGGGCTGTACAATGAAGAGCAAGACGCGCTGACGGGGTGGCTTTGTCTGGAAGATAAAACCATGCAGCCTAGCCCGGAACCCTTGCGCCATGCCACCACTCTGTACCTCCACAATGAAAGCGGCCCCATTAGCACAGTCATGTGTACCCAACGGTGGATGGAAATCCTGGATGGGACCCCTCCTGTGAACGAGCCACATCTGGCCTCCCGTTTGGTAACCGGGCAACATTATATCATCTTCCCCCTAACGCTGCGCGAAAGCCCCCTTGGGGTGCTCATTGTGGACCATTTACCAGAGCGGGAACCCTTGCCCGTCGCGGAACGGCATTCCCTGGAATGTCTGACTGCACACGGAAGTGTGGCCTTGGGCAGTGTGCGCTTGTGCATCAATCGGGCCCAACAGCAAGCGGTGTTGGCGGAACGCCATCGTATTGCGACGGACCTCCACGATAGCATCAGCCAGATGCTCTACGGCCTGGCTTATGGGCTGGACGCGTGCATTCAGCTTTTGCCCCAGCATCCCCAAGCGGTGCTGCGAGAATTGCAGCGACTGCAACCTGTGGTGACCGAGGCCCAAGCCTTGATGCGCCAGGCCATCTTTGCCATGCACGCGGTGGAGATCACCTCCGAAACCTTTTCGGCCAGTTTGCATCGTCATCTTCGGGTGCTTTGCCCGACTCGGGATATGACCTTGCGGATCGAGGTGCCGGGGGAATTTGATCGGTGGCAGCCAGAGATTCGTCATGAACTTTTCCGCGTGGCTCAAGAAGCTATGACCAACGCCGCCCGACACGCGGATGCCAGCCGCATTGTGGTGACCGTGATCGCGGGCAAAGATCGAGTGGGGGTCCAGGTGGAAGATAACGGCCGCGGTTTTGAGCTGGATGAGGTGGAAGAGGAGGGGCATCTGGGGATTCGTAGCATGGCCGCCCGGGTCCATCGCCTGGGGGGCAAGTTCCACATCGAAAGCAAGCCCCGTGGGGGCACCGTCGTCATGGCCAGCATCCCGGTTTATTCGGTTAAACTACCCCCCAAGCCGATTTTTCAGCGAGGGGCAAGATGAATGCACGCACCCGAATCCGAATTTTGCTGATTGATGACCATGCCATGGTGCGCCAAAGCCTGCGCCTGGCTTTGAATTTACACCCCGATATGTTGGTCGTGGGCGAGACCGGCTCTGGGCGAGAAGGCATTGAACTGGCCCAATGCCTGCATCCTTCGGTGGTGTTGTTGGACTTGAACATGCCTGATCTGGATGGGAGGGAGGTCTTCCTGCGCATTCGTGAGCGCGCGCCCGACGTGAAAGTCCTGGTCCTTTCGGGCATTCATGCCGATGCCAAAGTGTTTGCCACGGTGGAAGCGGGGGTGGATGGCTACATTGTCAAGGATGCCTCGACCCAGGAATTGGTGGAAGCGATCCGTATCGTGGCCCAGGGACAATGTTATTATCACCCTCTGATCACCCGGGCCATCAACCATTATGGGGGAGGGGGGAAACAGCCCGCGGCCCTGGAAGCCCGACTCACAGCCCGAGAACTGGCGGTGCTCCAGCTCATCGCCACCAGTGCCACCAACAAAGCCATTGCCGAACAATTGCAAGTCAGCGAAGAAACCGTGCGCACCCATGTCAAAAACATCCTGCGCAAGCTGAATCAACCCACCCGCACCCAGGCCGTGTTCGAGGGCATTCGGCGGGGATTGATTTCCATCGATTGAGGGGGAGATTTGGGGGAAATGGGGATTTAGAGTCACGGGATCATTGATTGGGACGTTGGCGCGGGAAGCCAAGCACGTGATGCGTAATGCGTGATGCGTAAGGCTCTCACGTTTCACGTTTCACGCATCACGCCCGTTGTCGCCTCGCTCAACGTCGGCCTGACGACCTCAATCCTAATCCTGATCCGAATCCTATTTACATAGCAGAATCCCCCGATTGGGGGAAGACGAAAGGGGGGTTGGGAGGCTACAATGGAAACAAGCTGTGAACGCACCTTTCATCCCACCAGGAGGCTTCCCATGTCTGGCATTCCATTCGATGAAGTTTTGGACAATTCCGGGCTGCTTTGCCCCATGCCCGTAGTCAAAACCACCCGGGCCATCAAGAAAATCCAGGTTGGCCAGGTTTTGAAGATGATCGCAACCGACCCCGGCGCGCCGCCCGACATGGCCGCCTGGGCCCGTCAAACGGGCAATGAGATCATCGCCCAGGAAGAAAAAGACGGCAAATTTATTTTCTACATCAAGCGCGTCAAGTAGTACCGAACGCGCTTTTTTCTTTCTCTGGAGGTGCGCATGTCTCGGTCAGATCCCGATGCCCCCAAGAAGTTGGCGATCATCGCGTCCAAGGGCACGCTGGATTGGGCTTACCCCCCCTTTATCCTGGCCTCCGCGGCCGCGGCCATGGGCTGGGAGGTGCAGATCTTCTTCACCTTCTACGGTCTTATCCTGCTCAAACCCAAACTGGATGCCGCGGTATCGCCCCTGGGCAACCCCGCCATGCCCATGAAGATGCCCTTCGGGCCCGAAGGCTTCCAGAACATCGACTGGCCCATCCCTGTCTTTCTCATGGGCTTCCCCGGCTTCCAGGCCCTTTCCACCAGCCTGATGAAAAAGACCTTTGCCAACAAAGGCGTGGCCACGGTGGAAGACCTAAGGGAAATGTGCGTTGATCTGGATGTGAAGTTGATCGGATGCCAGATGACCATGGACGTGTTTGGCTTCACTAAGGAAGATTTTATCGAGGAATGTGAGATCGGCGGTGCCGCCACCTTCCTCGAATTCGCCAGCGACGCGGATGTGCAGTTGTTTATTTGAAAACTCCAACCATCCCATCCCTTCCACGAGGTAAACCACCATGCACGAAGGAAAAAAGGTGCTCTTTGTCCAGACCCATGGCCGCAACGAGCCCGAGCGCAGCGCCACCCCCTTCTTCCTGGCCACGGCCGCGGCCGCCATGGACAACGAGGTCGCGATCTACTTCACCATGAACGGCCCCCAACTGCTGGCCAAGGGCGCGGCCGAAGAGATCATCGTGCCCAAAGCGGGCGGCGGGGGCAAGGAACTGCGCTACTTCATCGACATGGCCCTGGATATGGATGTGCGCCTGCTGGTGTGTCAGCCCTCCCTGGACCTGCACGGCTACACCATGGACGACATGATCGAAGGCGTGGAGATGATCGGCGGCGCCGCGTTCATCGATATGGCCATCGACGCGGACGCGGTGATTTCCTTCTGACCTTTCCCCATGACCTCTTTTGCTATTGTCCGCAACTGCGTCCTGCCCCGGGACCTCTACTATAAGATCGAGGACCACATCTGGGCCCGGAAGGAACCCGATGGCCGGGTCACCCTGGGCTACACCGACGTGGCCCAGACCACCGCGGGCGGTATGCTCATGGTCAGCTACCGCCCCCTGGGCAAATTCTACGCCCGGAACAAGATCGTGGCCCTGGTGGAAAGTGGCAAATGGCTGGGCCCCCTGCGCACCCCCCTGGCCGGCACCTTGGTCCAGGTGAACGAGGCCCTGCGCACCGATGCCGGGCTCATCAACCGCAGCCCTTATGGTCAGGGCTGGGTGGTCCGCATCGAGCCGGAGGACGCGGACCGGGACCTGGCCCACCTGCTCACGGGCGAGGAAGCCATCGCCGCGTACGAACGGCTCATGGAAGAACGCCACCTGGATGACTGCGTCCACTGCGAAGGGTACGAATTCCCCGAATGATCCGCTTACGCGTCTTCACCCACCCCACCTGCACCACCTGTCCCCAGGCCATCCGCCTGGCCTCCGAAATCGCGGAAGGCCAACCCGACATCGATTTCCGGGTCATCAGCCTGGGCAGCGCCAAGGGCCGGGCTATCGCCCGAGAGCACCAGGTCCTTTCCGTGCCCACCCTGTTCGTGGACGACATCCGTTTCGTGGGCGTCCCCTCCCGGGAGGCCCTGCTGGAAGCCATTCAGCAGCGACGCCAGGCGCGGGGATAGCCCCCTCGTTATTGACGACGCACGGAGCACCACGAAGGCGCGGAGAAAGTAATCAGTTATCAGTTATCAGTAATCAGTTATCCTTCCCCCCATTCAAGGAGGTGCGTTTTGCCCCAACAATACACCTTCGGTAAAGCCACCGCGTCCTACCCGGACGTGCCTTATGAGGAAAAGGAGCGGCTCTTTCGCGAGGTCAAGGAGGACCCTCGCTACGAAGATTTTCTCTATGGCTGCTACGAATGCGGCATCTGCGTCTCCGCCTGTCCTTCGGCCCGCTTCTACGACTACAGCCCCCGGGTCATCGCCCAAACCATGGCCCGCGAGGACGTGGATCGCTTCTACGAAATCCTGGCCGAAGACATCTGGAACTGCGCCCAATGCTTTTCCTGCGTGCGTTGTCCCCGCCAGAACAACCCGGGCGGGCTGGTCACCCTCATCCGCGAGGTGGCCGTGCGCAACGGCATCCAGGAGACCCGAGACGTACTCCAGGGCTACACCCGGGTGATCTACAAGGTCATGCTCAAGGGGAATCAGGTGTCGCCCGACATGTTGCAGCCCGACTTCTTCCCCGACTGGGGCCCCTGGGTGGCGAGTTTCCGCGGGAATATGGAAATCTGGCGCCAGGCCATCCCGGTGGACACCCTGCGGGGCGTCACCGACGCGGCCTGGCGTACCGCAGACAACACCCTGCGTGAACTCTACACCATCTGGTTCGAGACGGGGAACCTGGACATTATCGAAGAAGTCGATGAGGGGCTCTACGAGCTGCTTCTCGACGTCATGGAAGAAGAACTGGAGGATTGGGAATGACAGCCACAGGTTTTATCCCCATTGAAGACATCCTGCAAAAGAAACGCCGTCCCGTTCATCGTCCCCCGGACCAGGCCCACGCGCACGATATCCGCGAGGAGCTATTCGAGCTGGAGGCCAAGGGCGAGATCATCGTCCATCGGGTGCCCGAACCCTATGTGGAGGTTGAAACCAGGTTCGGACGTAAGAAGAAAATCCCCATCGAACACACCTGGCACCACAAATCCTGCGGCCAATGTGGCCACATCCCCGGCTACACCTCATCCATCTTCTGGCTGCACCGCCAGTTCGGGCTCGACTACACAGACCCCATCGATCAAACGTCTTGCACGGGTTGGAATTACTACGCATCGGGCACGTCCAACGCGGTGGCGCAGATGGCCGTGATGAGCCGCAACTTCGCCGCGGCCTACGAGGAAGGCTACTATCCCCTGATCCACTGCGGCACCAGCTTCGGGCATTACAAAGAGGTGCGGGAACAGCTTATCCATCACAAAGACCTGCGGGACCAGACCCGTCGCGTGCTGGAAAAACTGGGCAAGCCCCTGGTCATCCCCGAAGAGATCGTCCACTACAGCGAGTGGATCCATGTGATGCGGCATCGCATCGCCGAACGCCAGGTGGTGGACATGAGCCATATCAAGGCCTGCGTCCATCCTGCTTGCCACTACCACAAGATCGTGGCAGAAGATGCCATCTACGACAAGGAGATCTACGGGGGCCAGCGCACGGCCACCATCACGGGCTTGCTCCAGGCCCTGGGCATCGAGGTGGCCGATTATTCCACCTGGTTCGACTGCTGCGGCTTTGGCTTCCGCCACGTGCTGGTGCAGCGAGACTTCACCCGATCCTTCGCGGTGATGCGCAAGATCGAGGTGATGATCGACGAAGCCCAGCCCGACGTCACCATCACTCACGACACGGGCTGCGTCACCACCCTGGATAAGAGCCAATTTGCGGCCAAGGCCCACGAACGCCGGGTGGGCGTGCCGGTGCTTTCCGACGCCCAGATTGCAGCCCTGGCCATGGGCGCGCATCCCTTCCGGGTGGTGCAGCTCCACTGGCATTCCACCGACTGGCGCCCGCTTATGGAAAAGCTGGGCATCGACTGGGAATACTACTGGAATGAATTCCAGGAAGACCTGGAGGCCATCCGCCGCGGCGAAGCCCTGATGACCTGGGAGAAAGCGGACGGCGTGGCCATCCAGCCTAATTGAGGATCAGGATTAGGATCAGGATTTGCAATTCCTCATCTCAGTTCTTAACTCCAGCCCCAATCCTAATCCTAATCCTAATCTTAATCCTAGTCCTAGTCTTCTATCCCCCAACACCTATAACTGGCTCCACTGCAAAAAGGTTTTTCAACACGGAGACACGGAGGACACAGAGAAAAAATATGGGGGTTCACGGAGAAAATCCTCTCCAAACCTTATCTTTTTTCTTCTCCGTGCTCTCTGTGTCTCCGTGGTTAAGGTTTTTTCAGGAAAGCCATAACTTCACTCCAGGAGGAGGTTCATGTCCGAAGGCACAGTACTCATCATTGGCGCGGGCCCAGCGGGCCTCGAGGCCGCGCGCACAGCCGCTCAACTCGGCGCCAACGTCGTGTTGGTGGAAAAGCGCGACCGCGTGGGGGGCACGCCCGACGAGTCCAACTATGCCAAGCTCACCCACCATTTCCGGGATGCGGATGAGGCCATCGGCGAGCTGGCCGAGGCCGCGACCAGCCATCCCCACGTTCAGGTGTTGACCAACAGTCAGGTGGTGAGCGTCGCGGGCGAGGCGGGCGATTTCCGCGTGGGCATTCAGAATGGCGCGGGCGCGAAGACCGTGCACGCGGGGGCCATCATCGTGGCCACGGGCTTTCAGCACTTCGACCCGGGCCGTGAGACTCAATACTACAATTACTATTCCTTCTCCGACGTGATCACCATCGCCGACATGGAAGGCATGCTCAAGGCCCATCAGGTGGTGCGCCCTTCCAACGGCCAGCCCCCGGAGCGGGTGGCCTTCATCCAGTGTGTGGGCTCCCGCGACCGCCAGATCGGCAATGAATACTGCTCCAAGGTCTGCTGCGGCATCGCCAGCAAGCAGGCTATCGAGGTCAAGCAGCAGCTCCCCAACAGCCGGGTGTTCATTTTCTACATCGACATGCGCATGTACGGCTACTGGGAGAACGAACTCTACTGGCCCGCGCAGGAACAACACCATGTCAATTATGTCAAGGGCCTGGTCAGTGAAATCCTGGCCAAGGACGACCGCCTGTTAATCCGGGGCGAAGACACCACCATGGGCCGGCCCATGGAAGTGGTCATGGACCTGGTGGTGCTTTCGGTGGGCATGGAGCCCAGCCAGGGCACCCGCCAGGTGGCCGAGATCCTGGGCCTGGAACAGAACAAGTACGGTTACATCCAGGCGGGCGGGCCCACCCACATCGATCCGGTAGCGACCTCTCGGCCGGGCATCTTCGTGGCCGGCGCGGCAGCTCGTCCTTCGGACCTGGACGACACCTTTGCCACCGCGGGCCTGGCCGCAGCCCGGGCCGTCGCCACCCTGCGTCAGCCGGTGATGGCATGACGACACTGGTGAATTTCCGACATGGCGACCAAGGCGACCGAATAAACGTTGGACGAGCTTGCCGTGAGCGTAATGCGTAATTCGTAATCCGTAAGTAATCCGTAAGTTCGTCACGCATTACGCATTACGGATTACGCAGCTTGGCTCGCTGCGCTCCATGATTTTACCGGAAATCTCGTTTTCAAGTGACTTTCTCTCATGGTCCTACGCCGCGAAGGCCCCAGCCACATCATCAAGGATAAGACGGCCGGGCCCGATGACCCCGAACTGCTGGAATCTCTGGAAGAGGCCCTGACCTACGCCAGCCCCGACGACCTGGTGGCCGTGGCCGATGATCTGCTGGCCCGACAGCCCCGCTTTCAGGAGTTGAGCCCCTGGCTGATGGGGGGCAAGCTCAGCGGGTCGCCCGAGGACGCGGCCTGGCTGGCCCGAGCGGTCACCCATTCCCGCAAAAAGGCCCGAGAGATGGAGGCCGTCCTCACCGCCGGCCAGGCGGACGGGCTCTTCCCCGGGCTGCTGGATGCCTCCCGGCCCGCGGCCACCCGCATCGCCGCGTTTGTCAACGGCCTGGAGGGCGTGGATGTGCGGCTGCGGCTGGAGCTGGCTACGGGCGTGCTCCACAACCTCGCGCCCAAGGAATACTGGCTGTGGACCCGATGGATGTGGGACCGGAGCACGCAAACGGGCATCCTTCCCTTGCTGGCGGGCAGCGTGCACAACCTGGTGGCGGACGGCGTGGCCATGGGCTACATCAACGTGGGTTCGGTCATGGCCATGGCCATGCGTTTCGGCGAAGGCACGGGCCTGCTCACCCCCGACCTGATGGAACACCCCCGGCGCTCGGCCTTTGCCAACGATGTCTTTCTGGCCTGCGCCTACAGCATCTACCTCTACGGCATCACCAGTTGGCGCCTGAGCCGGGAATACAACCGGCTGCTGCCCACCATGCCCAACCTGATGCGCAAGCTGCTGGGCCTACCGAAGGTGAGTGATCAGTAATCAGTGATCAGTAATCAGTAATCAGTTGCGGTTTGAGGGAAACAGTAAACGGTGAACGGTGAACTGTGAACCGTGAACTGTGAACCCCGAACCGTGAACCCATTTCAGGAGTGACTCTATGGACGCTGGACTGGACAAAGTCGAAGGCATTCTCGAAAAAGAAGTGGCCATCGTCGATGGCATCGATATCTCCGGCCCCTGGAACCGCATGTTCGAACAGCGGGTCATCTGGGATTACACCCCCGAGCTCATCGAGAAGGTGGCCTCCCTGCCGGGCGCGGAATCCTTTGCCTGGTGCTATCAGTGTGCCAAGTGTGTGCCCGTGTGCCCGGTGGACCAGGTGGGGGATTACGGCCCCCGCAAGCTTTATCGCATGGCCCAAACGGGCGTGGACCTGCTCAACCACGACGCGTTGTGGCTCTGCACCACCTGCCGTAACTGCGTGCGGGTGTGCAAGAAAGTGGTGGACATGGTCAAAATCATGCCCGCGGCCCGGGAACAGGCCGTGCTCAACGGCTTTGTGCCCGAAGAATTGCAAACCGCGTTTGAAAACACGGCCAAATACGGCAACCCCCTGGGCCAATCCCAGCGCAAGCGCGCGGCCTGGACCAAGAAATCGGATGTGCCCGTGCCCATCATGAAGGACGTGAAACGGGCCGAGGTGCTGTGGTACGTGGGCTCCTATCCTTCATACCATCCCCGGGGCATCGACGCGTCCCTGGCCGCGGCCCGCATCTTCAACGCGCTGAACGTGGACTTCGCCATCCTGGGCCGGGAGGAGAAGGACGACGGGGATTCGCAGCGGCTGGCCGGGGAGTTGGGCCTCTTTGAAATGCTGGCCGAGCACAACATCAAGGTCTTCGAGAAATACGACTGGGATTTGATGGTGGTCACCGGGCCGCACGAATACAATGCGTTCAAGAAGGAATACAAAGAACGCTTCGGCTTTGATCGTCCTATCCAGCACTACACCCAGTTCCTGGCCGACCGTCTGGATCAGCTCAAGCCCATGCTCAAGCATGAAATCCCCCTGAAGGTGACCTTCCATGACCCCTGCTACCTGGGTCGGCATCACGGGGAATACGACGCGCCCCGGGCTTTGTTGCAGGCCATCCCGGGCCTGGAGCTGGTGGAGATGGGCCGCTGCCGGGAAAATGGCTACTGCTGCGGCGGTGGCGGCGGCGGCATGTGGCTCGATTCCTTCACCATCAACCACACGACCATGCGCCTTTCCGAGCGCCGCGTGCTGGAGGCCGTGGCCTATGGCGCGGACGTCCTGGCCGTGAGCTGCCCCTTCGAGGTGTCTCGCTTCGAGGACGCGGCCAAGAGCACGGGCAACGACCAGCTCAAGGTTCTGGACATCCTGGAACTGCTGGATATGTCCATGCGCGGCGTGGGCCTGGCCGCCTGAATTTCCCGCTGGGTGATCCCCAAGCGCCCTTGCTGACGTCATCACCCCCGCAAATGCCCGGCCCATGACATCATGCGTACTCCGTAATGCGTAATTCGTAAAGCCCTTACGCATCACGCATTACGAGATGCGCTTTCCGCGCTGAATTGGCTTGAAATCCATTTCCCATCAACCGAAACGGTTGATTTTCAGGAGGATGCTATGAACATCGTTGTCGCCATCAAGCATGTGCCCAGCACCACGGACGAGCTGGAACTGAACGAGGATGGCACCAATCTTGATTTCGACGAGATCGATTTCCTGCTCAATGAGTTCGATGAACACGCCATCGAGCAGGCCGTGCTGCTGAAGGAGGCCGCGGGCGGTGAAGTCACGGTGATAGGGGTAGACGTGATCGAAGAGCTGGATGGCGTGCTGCACACCGCGCTGGCCAAGGGCGCGGACAAGGCCGCCAAGATCGTGGGGGATATCGAACCCCCGGTCAGCTCCCACACCCAGGCCAAATGGCTGGCCGACGCCATCGCGGAGATGAACCCCGACCTGGTGCTCACGGGCGTGCAGGCCGTGGATGACTTGGACGGCCAGATCGGGCCCATGCTGGCCGCGTATCTCGACCTGCCCTACGTGGGCGTGGTCACGGGTGTGAGCTCCCAGAACGGCTCCGTGCTGGCCCACAAGGAATTCGCGGGCGGCGTCATGGCCGAATACGAAGTGACCCTGCCCGCGGTGTTGGGCATCCAGGCCGCGGAGAAACCGCCCCGCTACGCGCCCATCAGCAAGATCCGCCAGATGGCCAAATCCGCGGAGATCGAGGAATTCGAGGTGGATGAGGACTTCGAATACGAGGGCTGCGAGCTGCGCAAGATGGCCAAGCCCGAATCCGCGGGCCATGCCGAGATGATCGAAGGCGACCCCGAAGAGGTGGCGGAGAAGATTATCGCCATTCTCGAAGAACGCGGATTACTGTAAATCTCGTTTCGATTCAGGCCTTGCGGGCGTAGGAGGCCAAGCCCGTGATACGTGAAACGTGATGCGTAAAGCCCTTACGTTTCACGCATCACGCATCACGCCCGGTGCAGACTCGCTCAACGTTGTCCTGATGATCTCAATCCTAATCCTGATCCGAATCCTATTTACATAGCAGTCCGACGGCGGGCCACCCCGCGCCGATACCGACGAAAATGCCTCGCGGCCAGGGCGGCGTGACTCGTATTCCGTATTGCGTATTGCGTATTGCGTAACGACTGGACGGAATACGGAATACGCAATACGAACCTTTGCCGACTCGCCCAACGTCGGCCTGGCGATTCCTCAGCAACCAGCGATCATTCTATTTTCATAGCAGGAGGATTCTCCATGAGCAACGACATTCTCGTCATCACCGAGCATCTCGACGGCAAGGTGGCGGATATTTCCTATGAAATGGTGGGCAAGGCCAAAGAGCTGGCCGGAACCTGGGACGGCCAGGCTGTGGCCGTGATGATGGGAGATGGCATGGCGGACCAGGCCAACGGGTTCGACTCCGACGCCACCCTCTACATCGACCATCCCGCGCTGGCCGAATTCAACCCCGAAGCCTACGGTCGGGTGGCCCTGGCCCTGGCCCAGGAACGCTCCCCCCGCCTGATCATGGTGGGGAACACCTCGGTGGGTATGGACCTGGCCGCGTGGCTTTCGGTGAAGCTGGGCGCGGCCTGTGTGGCCTATGTGAACGGCCTGGAGGCCGAGGGGGACACGCTGGTGGCCACGGCCCAGCTCTACGGGGGCAAGATGGCCGCGGCATGCGCGATGGACGGCCCCGCGGTGGTCTCGGTCATGGCGGGCGCGTTCCCCGCAGAGGATGGCATGGGCTCCACCGTGGCGGAATCGGCGGCCCCGCCCGCGTCCCTGGACGACCTGAAGGTGCGCTTCGTGCAGCTCATCCGGCCCGAAGCGGGCGATGTAGACATCACCGCGGTGGACAAGCTGGTGGCCATCGGCCGCGGCATCGGCAGCGAAGACAACATCGAACTGGCTCAGGAACTGGCCGAGGCCCTGGGCGCGGAGGTGGCCGCGTCCCGCCCTATCATCGACGCGGGCTGGCTGCCCAAGACCCGCCAGGTGGGCAAATCGGGCCTTACCGTCAAGCCCAAGCTCTATCTCATGCTGGGCATCTCGGGCGCACCCGAACACCTGGAAGGCATGAAGGACGCGGAATTGATCATCGCAGTCAATACCGACCCCAACGCGCCCATCTTCGACGTGGCCCACTACGGCGTGGCCCAAGACCTCTTCGACGTGGCCGAGGCCATGCTGGAGGCGCTGGAATAACAGGCACCCTACAACTTCTACTGGAGCCTGGCGAAACTTATTTCGGTCGCTTTTCACACCATTTTTCGACACGAATTAAACGAATTTGGCGAATTTTCCTTATTCTTTGGGTGCGTCCTAAATGAGTTGGCGCCAGCCTCCTATCCGAGTGAACTCGGACTCTTTAGGCGCAAGCCCCCTCCTTTGGTTCCTCCCCCACTCCGACACGGGCGGGGGAGGAGATAAGGAAACTGCATTAGATGGCGCCGACGGTCGACCTCCGTCGACCGGACGACTGGACGGCGAAGGCCGTCATCTGATTCCCTTCCGATGTTCTCCCCCGCTTGCGGGGGAGATGAAGAGGGGGGCTGGCCATAGGCCTTAAGTGTCCGACTTCAGTCGGTGAGTACAGCCTCAACCGAAATAGGACGCACCCTTATTCTTTTTCGTGAAATTCGCGTTCATTCGTGTCAAGATCAGAAAACGCCAGTGTCCAGTAGTTTTGGAATTCACAACACTTTGATTACGTCATGCTGAGGGACCAGAGGGAGCGAAGCATCTAGCGAGCGAAGCGAGCGCCATGCCGTGGGTTTTTGCGCTTCGCTAGATTCCTCGGTCGCTACGCTCCCTCGGAATGACGTTTCTGTGTCGGCTTCTTCATATAAGCGCCCACTTTAGCGACCGGAGGCTAGCGTGCTCACCATTCCCGAACGCATCATCTTCATCCTCATGTTCCTGGGCCTGGGTGGTCTGACCACGGTTCTGTTCTATGGGATCTACCGCATCATCCGGGCGGGCAACCCCGCGCCGGTCCGGGAAAACATCATCCTGAACATCGGCCAGGCCCTCATCGACGTGCTGCTGCAAAAGCCCATGTTCCGCAGCCGCCCCCTCCTCAGCACCTTCCATGCCTTCATCTTCTTCGGCTTCAGTTTCTACTTCCTGGTCAACATCACCGACGTGCTGGAAGGGTTCATCCCCGGCTTCGCCCTCATCTATGGCGGACAAGGGATTCTGGAGCCCCTGCCCAATTGGCCCATCAACCTCTTCAACCTGGTTGCCGATGTACTCAGCGTGCTCACGTTGACGGGCATGGTCGCGTTCCTGGTGCGGCGTTTTATCATGAAGGATAAGCGCCTCAAGTTCAACGAGGGCGTGCTGCTTTATGAGCCGGTGAAGAAAGGATGGGTGAACTACGATTCGTTGATTGTGGGCACGTTCATCCTCATCCATGTGGGGTCTCGCTTCATGGGCCAGGCGTTGCGGCTGGCCGAACATGGCCAGCCCGATCCCTTCATGCCCTTCGCTAGCCTGGTGTCCATCCCCTTCACCGGGCTTTCCGAAAGCGCACTGACCGCGGGCATCCACATCACCTGGTGGCTGGCCATCGGGCTCATCCTCATCTTCACCCCCTACTTCGCGCGCAGCAAGCACATCCACCTGATGGTGGCGCCCCTGAACATCGGCCTGGGCAAACAGAACCCGCGCGGGGAACTGGACCCGGCCATCCCGCCGGGCCTGCCCGAGGACGCGGAGCCGGGGGTGAAATACCTGCAAGACCTGTCCTGGCCTCGGCTCATGGACGCGTACGCGTGCATCATGTGCAACCGCTGCAACGATGTGTGTCCCGCCCATTCCCAGGGGTTGGTGCTTTCCCCCGCGGCGGTGGAGGTGAACAAGCGCTGGTTCATCAACGACCACTTTGTGGACATGGCCTTCCGCAACCAGTTCCCCGAGGCCCCCTTGCTGCAATGGAACATCAGCCCCGAGGCGGTGTGGTCCTGCACCACCTGCTACGCGTGCGTGCGGGTCTGCCCCGTGGGCAACGAGCCCATGGCCGACATCGTAGACATCCGCCGCCGCATGATCATCGAAGGCGAGGAGCTGGATTCGGGCATCCAGACCGCGCTGGAGTCCCTGGCCAAGAAGGGGAACTGGTTCAACAAAGGCTCCCGCGCCCGGGCCCGCTGGACCAAAGGGCTGGATTTCAAGGTGAAAGATGTAAGCAAGCAGGAGGCCGAATACCTGTGGTTCGTGGGGGATACGGCGTCCTTCGACGCCCGGGTCATCCCCAACACCCAGGCCGTGGCCCGCATCTTCCACCAGGCCGGGGTGGATTTCGGCATCCTGGGCCGGGCCGAGCGCAATTCGGGCAATGATGTGCGGCGGGTGGGCGAAGAAGGCCTGTTCGAACAACTGGCCGAGGACAATGCCGCGGCCCTGAAGAAGGCGAAATTCAAGAAGATCGTCACCACCGATCCCCACTCCCTCAACGCGCTGCGCAACGAATACGGGCCTTTCGTGCAGGATCAATTGGAAGTGCTCCATTACACGAAGCTCCTGCTGGCATTGTTTGAAGATGGCAAACTCACGGTGCAAAAGCCCCTTACCCAATACAAAGTCACCTATCATGATCCCTGCTATCTGGGCCGCTACAACGGTGAATTCGACGCCCCCCGTCGTCTGCTGGAAATCCTGGGTGTGGAATTCCACGAGATGCCCCGCAATTGCGAGAATTCCTATTGCTGCGGCGCGGGCGGTGGCCAGATCTGGCTGGGCACGACCCCGCCCGGTGAACGCCCCGCGGAAAACCGCATCCGCGAGGCCCTGAGCGTGCTTCAGCCTTCGTCCAATGGCGTGTCGGAAAAACAGTTGCTCTTCATCGTCACCTGCCCCAAAGACATGATCATGTACGGCGACGCGGTCAAGACCACGGGCAACGAGGGCGTCATCGAAGTGCGCGACATCATCCAGTTGGTGGAAGAGGCGATCCAGCCGCCCGTGGCCGCGGAAGCGCCTGCGGAAGCCGTTGCGATATGAAAACAGAAGTGCGTGGATGAGCGAGACTGCCTCGTTGGCTGCGTGAGAAATGGGCGTATTGCGTATTCCGTATTTCGTAAAGCCCTCACGCAATACGCAATACGAACTACATCCTCCATCTTCCCACGCCACGTAGCCCAGACACACAACTTGCTATGACCACTGACATCGACGCCATCACCCAAATCGCCGCGGGCATTGCCGACCGGTTGCGCCTGCTGGTGCGAAGCATCGACCGGCTGGACCGGCTGGAATCGGGCACGGGCCGGTGGCTCGGTCGGTTCGAGGAGGATGAGTTGGGCGAAGCCGCGCAAGAACTCACCCTGCGCGCGCTGCGCCTGGCCGCCAGCCCCAGCCATCTCGCGGTGCTGCGCACCCTGGCCCGGGCCGAATCCCTGGCCCTGAGCCAGATCATGGAAGCCACGGGCCTGGGCCGACTGGTCCTGACCGAGCACCTCAACGACCTCATCCAGGTGGGCCTGGCCACCCGCAACATCGACACCGACCACGCCCAGATCACCCCCGCGGGCCAGGCCATGGCCGCGTGGGTGGATGAGTTGGTCGAGGCCGTGGCCCAGGGCTACCGCGCGGCCGGGCAATGATTAGGATTAGGATTAGGATTAGGATTGTCAGGTCGAGGCCAGGCGCGAGCAGGAGTAATCAGTGATCAGTCATCATTAATCAGTTCAGCTCCGAGCGGAAGAAACAGCGCCCCTCCGGGGCTTTCAGTCGATGAGCACAAAAACGGAAACTAATTTGTAACTATACAGCTCCTTTTGCAAGACGATTTTACCACGAAGGCACAACGTCACAAAGACACGAAGAAAATTCTTATCTTTCCCTTTGTGCCTTGGTGTCCTTAGAGTCCTTAGTGGTTTTTGCATGGATACATGTATAGTTACCCATCATCTAAAAACCCAAGGAGCACAAGCATGGCCACCCTCAACAATTGCAACATCCCCGAGGACCGCATGTATTGGGTCCGAGAACATGTGTGGGTCATCAAAAATGATGACGGCACCATCACCATCGGCATGACCGACGCCGCGCAGCACCTGGCCGGGATGATCGTGAACGCGAATCCCAAAAAGCCGGGCCGCAAGGTGAAGAAAGGCCGCAGCGCGGGCACGGTGGAAAGCGGCAAATGGGTCGGGCCCATCAAATCGCCCGTCAACGGCGTGGTCGTCGCAGCCAACGACAAGGTCAAGGCCAACCCCAGCATCCTCAACGAGGACCCCTACGGCGAGGGCTGGTTCGTGCGCATCCAGCCCGACGACTGGGAGGCCGACAGCGGCGTGCTGGTGGAAGGCGAACAGGCCATGAAGGACTACCAGGCCTTCCTGGACGAAAAGGGCATCGACTGCGCGTCGCGCTAAAGAAAAGTATGCAGGTGGCAGGTGGCAAGTAGCAAGTGAAAAACATCGCCACCAAGGAAACTTGCCACTTGCGACTTGCCACTTGCAAACCCGCTTGGCGCTCTTTGCGACTTGGCGTAAGGTTTTCATCTGTAATGGTGAGCCATCGCTCATGGCCATTGGACTCCCATGGTTGTTTACTACGGCTGCGACATCCCCGAAGACCTGTATTATCACCCCAAGTATGATTCGTGGGTGCGATTCGACGCGGACGATACCGCCACCATGGGCATGACCGACATCGCCCAGACCCAGGCGGGCAAGATCATCCACATCCGCTTCAAAAAACCGGGCCGGCGCATCAAGGCGGGCAAGTTCGCGGCCACCATCGAAAGCGGCAAATGGATCGGCCCGTTCGTCGTCCCCTTCGACGCGGAAATCCTCGCCACCAACGAAGAGACCTTCCGTCGTGACCCCCTCATCGCCAACAAAGACCCCTACGGCGAGGGCTGGCTCGTCCGGGTGCGGGTGCTGGACCCGGCCCGGGCGAAGGAGGAGTTGATTACGGGCGAGGATGCGGTTGCGTTCTTCAAGAAGAAGATCGAAGAAAGCGGCATCCGCTGCTTCCGTTGTATCGAATAATGAACGCCCGGATGGATTACGCCAGCACGTGGATGCTGAGCAGATGCTCGATTTCCAGGCCGTCATCCAGTTCGGGCCAGTAGATGGCGAATCCCCCGGGTTCGATCTCCCAATGCGCCCGTTGCTCGGGCGTCGCTTCCAACAACCATCGCAGCCACGGAATCCGGTCCAAAGGCACGCGCAATTCCCGCCCATCTGAAAGTGCAATCAGAAGGGTATCCTTTTCGAATCGAACGTCCACAGCCTGGACCTGAGATAACACGTTATCTGCCAAAGTAGTCATACCAAGCCTTCAACAATTTTTCCTGGTTAGCTTCGGTAAGCTTCAGGATACGGTTCAATTCAGCTCGATGAAATCCGCGATTGGATTGAACGCGGACCGGAAGAAGCCAAATTTTGGCTACCTTTTCCGCTTTGATGACATGAACGTGTGGCGGTTCAAATCGATCAGAAGAATAAAAGCGGAATTTGTAGCCTGCAATGTAGATCGTGGGCATCTTTCTTGTTTCGAGACCGGATAATTGGCCTTTTTAGGATACCCATAATCATATTTTTCGTCAAATGTTCCATCGGCGTGGCTCACATGGACGCTTTGTAGATACTGGATATTGGATATTCCCCTGTCTCAAGACGATTCGAATACCCAATATCGAATACCAAATATCAAATACCGACTATGCTACGAAAGACCTGGCAGCATTTGTCAAGTTCCTTGTAAGCCAAAAGAACCATGCCATTAATCTTTAGTCTTTACTCTACGCCCTCTGTGGCTTCTCGGCGTGCTCTGTGTTCCTCTATGTTTCGAGGCAATTCTATGAACGATCCCATACGCGTCATCGATTTGGGCCTGGTCTCGCCCCTGCGCTCCCAATCCATCTATCACGGCCTGGCCTATGCCCTGACGCCCGACACGCCCGACACGATCCTGCTGGTCGGGCCCACCGACCCTTACGTCTGCATCGGCTATCATCAGGAGCTGGTGAAAGAGGTGGACGTGGATTTCTGTCGGGAACACAATCTGCCCATCTACCGCAGGGAAGTGGGCGGGGGTGCGGTCTATCTGGACAAAGGCCAGGTATTTACCCAATGGATCTTCCAACGCGGCCACTTGCCCGCCACCCTGGAGGACCGCTTCGCGCTCTACATCAAACCCCTGGTGGACACCTACCAGGCCCTGGGCATCGATGCCACCCTGCGGCCCATCAACGATATCCACGTGCGGGGGAAGAAGATCGGGGGCACGGGCGCCGCGCAGATCGGGAACGCGGACGTGGTCGTGGGCAGCCTCATGTTCGATTTCAATTTCGAGCTCATGGCCCGGGTGCTGAAAGTGCCCTCGGAGAAAATGCGGGACAAAATCTACCAGTCCCTGCAGGAATACATGACCACCATGACCAAAGAGTTGGGTTACACCCCCGACTACGAGGAGGTCAAACAGCTTTATCTGGAACAATGCGCCAGGGCCCTGAGCCGGGAGCTTATTTTCGGCGAGCCCACCCCCGAGGAGATGGCCATCACCGAGGAGGTGGAGGCGCGCCTGGCCTCCGATGAATGGCTGTATCAGAAAGGCGGCCTGCGCCAGACCGCGGCGGTGAAGATCCACGCGGATGTCTATCTGGTGGAGAGCGCGCACAAGGCGCCCGGTGGGCTCATCCGGGCCACCGCGCGGCTGCGGGAGGGCCGCATCGACGATCTCACCCTCTCGGGCGACTTCACCATGATCCCCGCGTTCGCGGTGGGCGCGCTGGAACAGGCCCTGCGCGGCATGCCCATCGAAGAGGACGCGCTGCGCCGCAAGGTGCAGGAATTCTACCGGGCCCTGAACGTCCAATCCCCCGGCGTCACTGCAGAGGATTGGGTCCAGGCGCTGATGAACCTGAAGGTATGAGGTTGATTCGATGACTCGGTACCAATCTGCACGTCAGGCCGCGTCGAAGTAAAATGCTGATGATGGCGTCCGTAGTGCGTATTTGTAAAGTCTCAACACATCGTTTACAACTAAAGTCTCAAGACATAGTTGACAAGTACGGCTCAAAAAGTCTCAAGACATAGTTGACACTTATGCTAACCTTTGGGGAGATTCATCTTTCCG
>JALWZT010000144.1 GCA_027002405.1 Anaerolineae bacterium
TGGCGATAATGTGAATCTGGAAGTGGAGCTGATTGCGCCGGTGGCGCTGGAAGTTGGCTCCCGGTTTGCGATTCGCGAAGGTGGCCGCACCGTGGGCGCTGGCGTCATCACCGAAATCCTGGAGTAAAAGAACGTTATGGCTAAGAAAGGAAATCGTGTGTTGGTCACCCTGGCCTGCACCGAATGCAAAGAACGCAATTATGTGACCAGCAAGAATCGCCGCACATACACCGGGCGGATGGAGCTGAAGAAGTACTGCCCCCGGTGTCGGCGTCATACCTTGCATCGTGAGACGAAATAAGGTATCCTATAAGGTGGGCTCGCGGGATTTATCGTGAGCCCCCTGCGAAGGCGAGTAGCTCAATTTGGCAGAGCAGCGGTCTCCAAAACCGCAGGTTGCGGGTTCGAGTCCTGCCTCGCCTGCTCTTCACCAAGACACCGCTCGGGGTTCCGGGCGGTGTCTGTTCCGTAAACAGCTCACGGATGCACACAGATGACACGGATAATTTATAAAAATCTGTGTCCGCAGGCTGTGTCAATCTGCGTCCCCATTTCCCTCGTTATAAGGAGCCAGGCTTCCATGGCCAAATCGAAAAACGAGGCTTCTGCCAAATCCGTAAACCCTGTTGTTAAGTATCTGCGCGAGACCCGAGCCGAAATCAGCAAGGTGACCTGGCCTACGCGTGATGAATGGCTCCGTCTCAGCGGCATCGTGTTGGCAGTCACTCTGATCATGGCGTTGATCTTAGGGGTGACCGACGCGGTGGCCGCTCAGATCATGAATTTCATTCTCTACCGTTAGCCCATGATCCCGGCGTCGATTCGCCCCCCTTTCCTGAAAAGATCGTGACAGATCCAACCCGGTCCACCCCCATCCCCGAGGACGATGAAATCGAAGAGCTGGCGCCCTTCGATGATGACGACGCGCCGTTGTACCAGGGTGAAGCAACCCCCGACGAGGTGTCGGCCAGCCAGGAGCCCAGCGATGGCCGTCAGTGGTATGTGGTTCATTGCTATTCGGGCATGGAAGCGCGCGTCAAGCGCAACCTGGAATATCGCATCGAATCCATGAATATGGAGAACCGCATCTTTTCGGTGGTGGTCCCCACCGAAGAACAGATTGAACTCAGGGATGGCGAACGTCGGGTGGTGGAACGCCGCGTCTTCCCCGGCTACATCCTGGTGCAAATGATCCTGGATGATGAAAGCTGGTCCGTGGTGCGCAACACGCCCGGGGTCACCGGGTTTGTGGGCATTGGCAATCGCCCCACCCCCCTTAGTCAAGCCGAAGTCGACCGAATCATGAGTCGGCTCGAAACCAGCCAACCCCGGGTGCAGGTGGACTTCCGGCCAGGGGATAAGGTGCGCATCACCGAAGGCGCGTTTGCCGATTTTCATGGCACCGTAGAGGATATCGATCTGGAACGAGGTAAAGTACGCATCCTGGTTTCCATCTTCGGCCGCGAAACCCCGGTGGAAGTAGACTTCCTGCAAGTCGAGAAGTCGTAACGAAAAGTCTTTTAATCAATTTTTATCCTGGAGCAATTCATGGCTAAGAAAGTGAAAGCAGTGATTACCTTGCAATTGCCCGCGGGCAAAGCGACCCCCGCGCCTCCTGTGGGGCCGGCGTTGGGTCAGCATGGCATCAATATCGTGGGCTTTTGTAAAGAATACAACGCGCGCACCAGCAGCATGATGGGGAACATCGTCCCCGCTCAGATTACAGTTTATACCGATGGGTCCTTTACCTTCATCACCAAAACCCCACCCGCTTCGGACCTGTTGAAGAAGGCCGCGGGGGTTGCCTCCGGCTCCGGCAATCCCTTGCGCGACAAGGTGGGCAAGGTCACCCGGGCCCAAATCCGAGAGATCGCGGAAACCAAAATGCCCGACCTCAACGCGGTTGACATCGAAGGCGCCATGCGCCAGATCGAAGGAACCGCCCGCAGCATGGGCATCGAAGTCGTGGATTAGTCGTGGATTAGGATCAGGAGTAGGATTCTGGTCCCAATCCCAATCCTAAATCCAAACATCCTACTCATACCATCCTCTCGCTCTTTCATCCGCGATTTTCACATCCATTTCAATCTATTGTGGGAGGGCGTCTCGCACGCCTGCTTGACCACGGAGGTTCTTATGCCTAAACACGGAAAGAATTACCGCATTGTTGCATCCCAACTGGAAGACAAGCTGTACACCCCCGACGAAGCCCTGACCTTTTTCAAAGAGCATCCCACTGCTAAATTCGATGAAACCATGGAGCTCCACCTGCGCTTAGGGGTGGACCCTCGTCATGCTGATCAGATGGTGCGAGGGGTGGTGGTGCTCCCCCGGGGTACCGGGAAAAAGACCCGCATTCTGGTGTTCGCGGACGGCGAAGCCGCCCGGATCGCCGAAGAAGCAGGGGCCGACTATGTGGGCCTGGATGAGCTGGTCCAGAAGATTCAAGGCGGCTGGTTGGATTTCGATATGGCCATTGCCGTGCCTCAGGTGATGAGCAAAGTGGGGCGTTTGGGCCGTATTTTGGGCCCGCGCGGGCTCATGCCCAGCCCCAAAGCAGGCACCATTGTCCAACCCAACGAACTGAAACGGGTCATCGATGAAGCCCGCAAAGGTCGTGTCAGCTACCGGGTGGACCGCACCGGGAATCTGCACATCCCCTTTGGCAAGCGCAGCTTCGAATTGGACGCGCTTTTGGAAAACCTGGCCGCGGTGATCGATTCGGTGTTGCGGGCTCGGCCCCCGGCCGCCAAGGGTGCGTACATTCGCAAGGCGGTCATTGCCCCCACCATGGGCCCGGGCGCCAAGATCGATATCCCCGCGCTCCAGGCCTTGCGCACCAGGTACGCCTGACCCCACTATCGATGTAGCTCATTCTCAAAAAACACATTTCGCTGAAGACAGCAGGTGTCTTTGTAGAAAGACTTAATTCCCTGCCGAGGCGAAGTCAGATAAACGGATTCCCGTCCCTTCTGCCTTCGCGTCGGTCTGATGCGAAGGCTTTTTTCTTGAATCGTCACGCCCTCCGCGTTGCGATGGCGATATTCTTACTCGAAGGAGGTGATTTCACTTGCCAATCACAAGAGCACGTAAAGCGGAACTGATCGCATCCTACAAGGAGATGATCGAACAGAGTCACGCGGTGGTGCTGGGCCGTTATACAAAGATCACGGTGCAGGAAATGGAAAAACTGCGCCGGGGTCTGCGAGAATCGGACGCGCGCATCGTCGTGGCAAAGAAGACGCTGATGAAACGGGCGCTGCAGGAGCTGAATCGGCCCATTCCCGAGGATGCATTCGATGGCCCTATTGGCTTCGTCTTCCTGGGCGAAGATATCGGAGCCGGTGCCAAAGCCATCAAAGCCTTTATTAAAGAAGTCGGGAAGGATCGTTTTCAGCTCACGGGCGGCATCCTGGGCGATACCATCCTGGATGAAGCCGCGGCCGCGGCCCTGGCCGACCTGCCCACCAAGGATGTCATGCGCGCCTCGCTCATCGGCACCATTGTGGCGCCCATGACCTCGCTGCTGGCCGCGATCTCCGCGCCACAACGGGATATCGTGGGCATTTTGCAAGCTCGTATCGACAAAGAAGGGGGCGAGGCCGAAGCGGCCTGACCCTCACCACGCAACATCCATTCTTTATAAAGGAGTTTTTTAACCATGGCTGATCTGGAAAAACTGTACGAAGAACTGAGCTCCCTGACCTTGCTGGAAGCCGCGGAGCTGAAGAAGATGCTGGAAGACCGCTGGGGCGTCACCGCGGCGGCTCCGGTGGCTGTGGCCGGCATGATGCCCGGTGCAGGTGCCGCGGCCGAAGAGGAACAAGAAGAAAAAACCGAATTCGACGTGGTGCTCAAGGACCACGGCCCCAAGAAGATCCAGGTTATCAAGGCAGTGCGCTCCCTCACCAGCCTGGGCCTCAAGGAAGCCAAGGCCGTGGTGGAAGACACCCCTTCGGTCATCCTGGAAGCCGTCAGCAAAGAGGTCGCCGAAGAAGCCAAAGCCAAGCTGGAAGCCGAAGGCGCGGTGGTGGAGATCAAATAACTCCCACCCCATCCCATGCTGCTCCCAACTCCCCGTTCCCGGACCTTTTCGGGCGGGGAGTTTTTTCATAGGCTCTATTTGCTACTTTTCGCCAACATCATGGCCACACTGCGCAGATTGGGCTCCCAGTTGGGGTTCAGCGGTTCCAAGGGCATCACTCGTCCGTCGGGAATCATGCTCGCCAGCTTCTTCGCACCGGTATCATCAAACCCCCGCTGATAAAAAATGGTGGTGATGCCTTTAGACTTTGCCAGCTCAGCCAATGAGCTCAGCTCCGCGTCGGTCGCATTTTCGGGAATCGAGACCATGGTCAGGCCGTAATCCCGGGCAAAATACCCCCAGGCGGGATGGGTCACAATGAAGGTTTTTCCTTCCGCCTCATTGGCTGCCATGATCTGCTGGATTTCCTGCTCCAGCTTATCCAGTTCGGTGAGAAAGGCATCCAGATTCGCCCGATAGTCGGCTTCGTGGGCTGGATCGATGGTAATGAGGGCTTGAGCGATGGTCTGGGCCTGGGTTTTGACCAGGCGAGGAGAGAGCCAGATATGAGGATCCCCCTCTTGCTTAGGGATTCCCTGGCTGATATCCACAATCTTGATATCAGGGGCCTGTTCGGCGATCTGGGCCAGCCATTCTTTTTCCGGGGGAATCCCCATAAGAAAGTAGATGTCTCGTTGTTTGAGGGCCTGGAGCTGCGCCTTGGGCGGCTGATATTGCAAGGGGTTTTCCCCTGGCCCGGCCATGACCAAAACCGAGACATGCTCTCCCCCGATTTTTTTGACAAAATACTGTTGCGGGAGAATGCTTACCACCACATTCACATCCGCATTGGCAGGAGGCGCTTCATAGCCTGTGCCGCCACGGCATGCGGCTACGAGGCTTAGGAGGCCAACCCATACAACGAGAAAAAGAAAACGCCGAATCATCATGGCATACCTCCGGAGTGAGTCCGACGGCAGGCGTGCCTGCACCGATACGAACGAAAATTACTATAAGGCCATTTTATCCCCATATCCCTGCTGCAAAAACAGGGCGGGCATGAGGAGCGTAGGCATAGTTACGGTTAGCCAGACATAAATCAGTGGTCAGGAATCCATAGGCAGGATTGGCTCCCCTGTAAAAACGTTTTTCATGCCGGAGACACGGAGGCCACAGAAAAAATCAGGAGATTCACAGCGAGAACAGGAATACCCAATATCGAATACCCAATATCCAATCTCCAAAACGTCCATGGGAACCATGCCCCTTTTTCTCTTTTAACGAGCGAAAAGAGCCACGGTGATGAAATAATAGGTCTGGGGCGCGATATCGATGGCCACGGCTTCGACAAAGCGATAGTTGGCCTGGCGCAATTTCGGGAGGTCTCGGGCCAAGGTGGCGGGATTGGAAGCCATATAGACCAGGCGTCGGGCCCCCAGGCGGGCCAGGTTCTGGGGGATGCGATGCCCCAATCCGGCCTCGGGGGGGCTCACCACCGCCAGATCAATGGGGTCTTGCAACTTGCGCAGGACTTTGGCGGGCGGGCCTTCGTGCAGGGCCACGTTGTCCATGGGCCCACAATTAAAGGCCGCGTCCTCCATGGCATAAGGGTGTTCTTCCACGCCAATGACCAGGCTGGCATGCTGGGCCAGAGCCAGGGTCAAAAGCCCGGAGCCCGCGTACACATCCATGACCGCATGCCCGGGCCCGACCTGGAGCATTTCCAAAACCGTGCGGATCCATTGTTCCGTGGCCGGGATGTGGAATGGCCGACGGGTGCCCGCGCTCAGGCGGTAACTTTGCCCCGCGATGGTTTCCATATACCAGGGCTGCCCCACCAGGGGCTGCACCTGCCCGTCTCGGCGCTCCAGCACAATCGAAACCGGAAAATCCACCTCGATATAGGGGGCCTCATCCCCCCGCGTCCGGAGGGCCACCAGCTTTTCTCCGGTGCTGCGGCTCACACTCAGGTCCACACTGCGTAGCCCCTCCCAGGCGACATTCACATCCCGGTAGAGGGCTTCGAGCTCTGGATGAAGGATGGGGCAATGCTTCAGGGGGATGGTCTGAAAGCCGTGGGTCCGCCGGAGCCCCAGCATGCCCTGGTCTGTGGGGTAAAACACCATTTGCGTGCGATAATGCCAGGCTTCGGGCGTGCTTCGGGTGGGCAGAATGCGGGGTTTCTTCAAGCCTCCCAGACGTTGCAACTGATCCCGTAAAATACGGGCTTTATAATCCAATTGCGCCTCTCGGGCGACATGTTGCCACTGGCATCCACCGCATTCTTCCGGCCCAAAATGAGGGCATGCCGCCGCGACGCGGGCCGGGCTGGGCTCCAGCACCTCCAGCAAGCGGGCGCGGGCCCACCGGGCATGCACCTCGGTCAGCTCCACCCTCACCCGTTCGCCGGGCAGCGCGTAGCCCACAAAAACCACCCGGTCCTGCATATGGCCCAAAGCTTCTCCGCCATGGGCAATGCCTGTGAGTTTGAGTTCGAGAATCTCGGACATGGTAACCCATTATACCATGCCTGCCCAATTTCTATGAAAGATTTGATAAAAATTGGCCTTTTCCGTTGCGTCATGTTAGAATAACGCATCTGCTTTGAAAATAGAAGTAGTCGTCGATTGCGAAGGAATCGCTAGGCCCACGTTGAGTAAGGCCCCAGCGGGCGTGATGCGTGAAACGTGAAACGTGAGCAACTTACGCATCACGCATCACGTTTCACGGTCCGCCAGCCTGGCCGCGAGGCGTTTTCACCCGTATCGGTGGACAGTCGTCCGTGGCGACTGTTCCGTAAACTTCATTCCCCCGCCGGAAAAATCCGTGCACCCTGCCCGACAGAAAATCCTGGAGTTTCTCAAACGTCATGGTCAGGCTACCGTGGATGAGCTGGCCCAACATCTGGACATGGCCCCGGTCTCGGTGCGCCACCATTTGGACCTGCTCATCGGCGATAACCTGGTAGAAACGTCGCGCGTGCGACGGAGCGAAGGCGCGGGCCGGCCCAAACGCCTTTATACCCTCACCCCCCACGCGGACGCGCTTTTCCCCAACAATTACCAACAACTGGCCCGCTTGAGCCTGGATGTGCTCAAACGCATACTGGCCCCCGAAGACCTGCGCCGGATGATGGAAGAACTGGCCGAGGAGCTCCTGCGTTCGGCGCCAGCCCATCTCGACGATCTCTCGGGAGAAGCACGCCTTGAAGCCGCGGTAGCGTTTCTCAACCAGGCTGGGTACATGGCTTTTTGCGAATGCCAGGCCGGGTCTTGGGTCCTCCATACCACCCATTGCCCCTACCGAGAGCTGGCGGCCACGCATCCGGAGTTGTGTGTCGTGGATGATGTGCTCATGAGCCGCCTCACGGGCATGAGGCCCCTCCGACTTACTCGTATCGTCCATGGCGAAACCCGCTGCACCTACCGCCTTATCCCGGCTGCGGAATCTTCGAACGATAGCTCACCACATAACGTTGAAAATAGAACGCAGATTTACGCCGATGCAACGCAGATGCCTACTGATTACTGATTACTGATTACTGATAACTGATCACTCCATCTACAAAGCAGTCGCCACGAGCGGCGGCTCGCCGATACCGAGGAAAACGCCTCGCGGCTAGGCTGGCGGCCCTGAAACGTGATGCGTAATGCGTGATGCGTAAGGCTCTCACGTTTTACGTTTCACGCATCACGCCCGTTGCCGTCTCGCTCAACGTGGACCTGGCGATCCGCAATCCTAATCCTGATCCGAATCCTATTTACATAGCAGTCGCCACGAACGGCAGTTCGCCGATACGGATGAAAACATCTCGCGGCCACGTTGGCGCGGGAAGCCGATTTCGTCAAGCGTCAAACGTCATGCGTCATGAGCTGACGTTTCACGTTTTACGTTTGACGTTCGTTGGTGCCTCGCTCAACGTTGTCCTGATGATCTCAATCCTAATCCTGATCCGAATCCTATTTACAAAGCAGCCGACCCAAGTGGCGTCTGCCACGCCCGCCCGGCGATGAAGTCGCCGGGCTATAGAACGGCGCCGGATGAATCCGGCTAGCCCCGCAACTGATTACTGATAACTGGTCACTGATTACTCTATTTTCATGGCAGTCAGTTACTCTCTCCCCTGGGATGGCCCACCATGACCTCACTCGCGCCCACGCCCCCCCGCGCTATCATCGATCAATTTGGCAGGCGTTTGACCTATCTGCGGGTTTCGGTCACCGACGCGTGCAATCTGCGATGCGTTTATTGCATGCCCGAAGACATGACCTTTCGTCCCCGGCATGAGCTGATGACGGACGAGGAGATCATGACCATCGTGCGGCTCATGGCGGAACTTGGGATCACCAAGGTGCGTCTCACAGGCGGGGAGCCCACCATTCGCCCGCGCATCGTGGAAATCGTGCGGCAGATCGCCCGCATTCCCGGCATTCGCGACCTCGCCATGACCACCAATGCCATCCTGCTGGCCCAATTGGCCGAGCCTTTGGCCCGAGCCGGATTGCAGCGGGTGAACATTTCCCTGGACACCCTGGACCCCAAGAAATTCCGCTTCATCACCCGTCGGGGCGATCTCAGCCAGGTGTGGGCCGGTATTGAAGCCGCCGAAGCCGCGGGCCTGAAGCCCTTGAAACTCAATGTGGTGGTGACTCGGGGCTTCAATGATGGGGAGGTGGTCGACCTGGCCAAACTCACGCTGGATCGGGATTGGGATGTCCGTTTTATCGAGCTGATGCCCTTTGGCAGCGAAGCCGAGTTTGCTCAGACCGCGGTGGTGCGGGCCGCGGAGATCCGCGAGCGCATCGAAGCAGCCCTGGGCCCCATGCACCCTGTGCCCGGACATGACCCGCGAGACCCCGCCCGGCCCTATCGTCTGATGGGGGCCCGGGGCACGTTGGGATTTATCAACTCCATTTCCGAGCCTTTTTGCAGCGCGTGTAACCGATTGCGGTTGACCGCGGATGGCAAATTGCGATTATGTCTTCTGCGAGATGGCGAATTCGATATCCTCACCCCCTTACGCGCGGGCATGCCTCTGGATGAGCTCAAACAAGCGGTCTGGGATGCGGCTTACACCAAACCCTGGGGCCACGGCCTGCCCGAAGGCATCATCCCCCAATCCCGGCTGATGAATCAAATCGGTGGGTAATGTTCGGGAATGGGGATGCAGTTTGCAGGTTTGCAAGTAGCAAGTGGCAAGTGGTCACGGTGTGCGTCTCAGACATTTGGCGTCGTTTAGCCGACCGAAGTAGCGTCCACCACGCCCGCCCGGCGATGAAGTCGCCGGGCTATAAAACGGCGCCGGATAATTCCGACTACTCCCCCAGGGGCGTTGTTTCTTCAGCTCGGAGCTAAACCTCCGAGCTACGGATACGAAGCCCTCCAGGCTGGCCATGGGAGCGCTACTGAACACTGAACACTGAACACTGGATGCCTGATCCCTGACTCCCCTGCGGAAAGGGTACCTACCGCAGGGAACGCAGAGGACGCAGGGTCAACTGAACACTGATTACTGATTACTGATCACTGATTACTCCTGCTCACGCCTGGCCTCGGCCTGACAATCCTCAATCCTAATCCTGATCCTATTTTCGGAACAGGGAAATAACGGGCGTTGTGTTATAATAAGCCGATGAACCAACGCCCTGTGGATCCCCAAGCCCAGCCCACGGATAGCCTGGATGCGGCCCTGCGCATTAAGCGCCTGGACGAGCTCTATGGCCAGGATAAGGTGCGCAACAATCTGGAAATTTTGATCGAAGCGGCCCGCGGCCGCGGGGAAACATTGGATCACATCTTGCTCTACGGCCCTCCGGGCCTGGGGAAGACCACCATCGCGCATATTGTGGCCAATGAAATGGGGGTCAACCTGAAGGTGACCGCGGGGCCCGCGATTGAGCGCGCAGGGGATCTGGCCGCGATCCTCACCAACTTGCGGCGGGGCGACATCCTCTTTATCGACGAAATCCATCGTTTGGGCCGGGCCGTGGAGGAGATCCTGTATCCGGCCATGGAGGATTTCGCCCTGGATATCGTCATCGGCAAGGGGCCCAGCGCTCGCAACATCCGTTTGAAATTGCCCAGGTTCACCGTCATTGGTGCGACCACCCGCCTGGCCCTGTTGACCGCGCCATTGCGGGCCCGGTTTGGGGTCATCCTCCGTTTCGACTTCTACGACGTGCCCGCGCTGGTCCGTATCATTCGCCGGGCGTGTGAGCTTACCCAAACCCCTTATACCGAAGAGGGTATCCGGGTGATCGCGCAGCGGGCCCGGGGCACGCCCCGAGTGGCGTTGCGCCTTTTCCGTCGGGTGCGCGACTACGCCCAGGTACGGGCCGAAGGGGTGATCACCCAACCGGTGGCCGAAGATGCCCTGGCCATGCTGGAAATTGATTCCCTGGGACTGGATAGCCTGGATCGGACGGTGCTAGAGGCCATTATCACCAAATTCGGAGGCGGACCGGTGGGCCTGGAGACCCTGGCCGCATCGGTCAGCGAAGAAGCGGACACGATTATGGATGTGGTGGAGCCCTATCTTCTCCAATTGGGGTTTTTGGAGCGCACCCCGCGGGGTCGGGTCGCAACCCGTCGGGCGTATCAGCATTTGAACATCCCCTATCCGAGCCAGGAACCCCCGCCCGCTCAACCGTCCCTCTTTTAGCCAACGCGCCTGCTCGATTCACCACCCGATTGAGATAAAGGGTGTAGGTGGGGGGCACCAGCTCGATTTGGAAAAGCTTGGGCCATAACTTGCCGGTGACAAAGAGCCGTCCCTGTTCGGCATCCCAGGCAATCCCATTGAGCACATCGGCCTGGGCCCGTTCCTCCGCAGAAAGCAACCCGCTCAGATCGATCCAGGCCATGACCCGGCCCGTGGCAGGGTCTACCCGGGCGATCCGGTCCGTCATCCATACATTGGCATAGACTTCCCCGTCGATGTACTCCAGCTCATTCAAGCGCCACACAGGCCCGTGGTCATCCCTGACCATGACCTGGCGCTGAAGTTGCAAGGTGTGAGGGTCGAGAAAATAGAGATGCGGGGTGCCATCACTCATGATCAGGCTTTGGCCGTCGTGGGTCAGGCCCCAGCCTTCGGTGGGGTACTGAAAGGTTGCCATCAGGTCTAAACTGGCCCGGTCGTAGATGAACCCCCGATGGGACTTCCAGGTGAGTTGATAGAGCTTATCTTCGAACAGGGTCAGCCCCTCGCCAAAATACGCGTCATCCAGGGCGCGCTGCTGGAGCACCTGCCCGGTTTCCAAGTCCACATGGCGTACCGAGGAGCGCCCCCACAGCCCGGTGCTTTCGTAGAAATCCCCCTGAAAGTAAACCAACCCCTGGGTGAAAGCTTGAGGATCATGAGGATAAGTGGCCACCACCCGATAGCCATAGACCGGAAGGGGGCCATCCAGGGTGAGAGGCGCTTCCACCATCGCGGTCAGGCCTGGCGCGAAGCGCGTGCCTGGTTCCACCGGCATCGCGGCATGGGTCACCAGGGGCGCCAGGGCCAGGCCTGCCAGCCCAAGGAGGACGATCAACCAACGACTGAACACTGATTACTGATTACTGATTACTGATTACTATACTTCGCGCCCTCCGCACCTTTGCGTGAGGCATCTAACGGAGCAGCAGCTCCTTAAATCGCTCTTCCGATTCCTGCTGGATTTTCTCGTGGATGCTCTGGCCGTGGCTATCCATGGTCACCACCACGGGGAAATCCTCCACCCGGATAACCCACATGGCTTCGGGCACGCCGAAATCCAGCTTGAACACATCCACCACTTCCTTCACCGACTGGGCGATGAGGGTGGCCGCGCCGCCGATGGCGTGGAAATAAACCGCGGGCTGCTCCATGCAGGCTTTCAGGGTGTTGGGGCCCATGCCCCCCTTGCCGATGACCCCTTTCAGATTGAAAAAGCGGATGACATCGGCTTCATACACCTCTTCCCGAATGCTGGTGGTGGGCCCGGCCGCGACAAAAGTCCATGAGCCGTCCTCATTCTTTTTGACTACCGGCCCGCAATGGTAAAGCACCCCGCCGTTCAGAAGCACCCGCAGCTTTTCCAGCAGCGCGACATCTTCGGGGTCCGTGGGTTCATTGCGGATGAAATGCTCGATCATGTACTTGTGGGCGGCATCGCGACCGGTGACCACGATCCCATTCAGGTAAACGGTGTCGCCCACATGCAGCGCGCGAATCTCCTCATCGGAGATAGGGGTTGTTAACCTATGCATAACTCACCTCCGTGACTTGGCCGTCTTGCAGGGAAACGTTCATTTCGGCCCGGCGATTGGCCCAACACATGTAGGCTACGGTGACGAAATAGCAGGCAGGCAGGCGATGGGCCACACCGACTTTAACGCCCAGGACCGTGGTCTTACCGCCAAAGCCCATGGGCCCGATCCCTAACTCGTTGGCTTCTTCCAGGATCCGTGCTTCCAGCGCGGCCAGTTGGGGATCGGGGTTCACATCATCGATCTTGCGGAGCAACTGCCTTTTGGCCACGATGTAACCGGTGCCCCGGTCGCCCCCAATAGCCACACCCAGCACCCCTGGCGCGCAGCCTTTGCCCTGGGCCTTGACCACCGCGTCCAACACGGCCCGACGCACCCCTTCCAGGTCGCGACCTGCGCCAAGCCGGGCATCGGGCAATTTATACTGGGTGGAAACGTTCTCGCTGCCGCCCCCCTTGAGTTGGAGGGTGATGAAGATCCGGTCTTCGTCCCACTCATGGAAATGAATGGTGGGGAAATCAAGCCCCAGGTTGTTGCCACTATTTTTGCCTGTCAGGCTATCCACCGCGTTGGGGCGGAGATAAGCCTTGGCCGTGGCCTGGGCGACGGCTTCGTGAATCTGTTCGGTGAGCATGCGCGTCGAGACACCGAAGGGATGGTGGACTTCGAAGATGGGCGTGCCTGTATCCTGACAAATGGGGGTACTTTTTTCCCGGGCCATGGCGACATTCTTGAGGATGGTGGCCAGAGCCTGTTCTGCGGCCGACCCCGGCTCTTCCTGGGCCCGCCCTCGTTCCAAAGCCTGCACCATATCTTCGGGCAACACGGTTGCCGCCCTACGCACCAGCTCCAAAACCTCATCGACCAGGTCAAGTTGTATGGGTCCGTTCATAGGAGCCTCCAAAGTGAAAAAGGATGGGAAACGTCATTGTCCGCTTCTTTACCATACCATTAAATCCCCTTTTTGTACGAATTCTTACGCCGGGGAGCACAACCCCTGGCAGCCTTTCCCATTCTTGACAATCTCGCCCGGAGTCTTTATCATCCAGAAGGAGCCTTACCGCCGGTTTACGGAACAGTCGCCATGAGCGATGGCTCACCAATACGGATGAAAAGCTCACGCAAAGACGCAAAGAGCGCCAAGCAGGTTTGCAAGTTTGCAAGTCGCAAGTGGCAAGTGGCAAGTGGCAAGTGGCAAGTGATCACGGTGTGCGTCTCAGACATTTGGCGTGGTTTAGCCGAGCGAAGTGGCGTCCACCACGCCCGCCCGGCGATGAAGTCGCCGGGCTATAAAACGGCGCCGGATAATTCCGGCTAGCCCCGCAACTGATTACTGATAACTGATCACTGATTACTCTATCTACAAAGCAGTCCAACGGCGGGCCACCCCGCGCCGATACCGAGGAAAACGCCTCGCGGCCAGGCTGGTGCGGGAAGCCGAGCCCGGGATGCGTAATGCGTGATGCGTAAGGTTATCACGTTTCACGTTTTACGTTTGACACCCGTTGCCGCCTCGCTCAACGTGGACCTGGCGATCCTCAATCCTAATCCCGATCCGAATCCTATCTACAAAGCAGCTCGCACTCGATGAGGAGAACGACATGGCGCAACAATCCTCTGCGTACGCCCCCTCTGGGCGAATGACAGGCGCGCGCAAACGAGCCGTTCAGGAGGCCATCACGGGGTATCTGTTTATTGCTCCGGCCTCCATCCTGCTAACCGTTTTTGGACTCTTTCCCCTCCTCTACGCCTTTTACATCAGCCTGCACCGTTGGCGGATCAAAAAAGGCCCATTTTTGGGACTGAAAAATTACACCAAGGCCTTGGGGGACCCTCAAGACATCCTTTGGTTTGTGGTGGGGGTGGTGTTGATCTTCCTGGCCTGGTTCATCTGGCGAAACATGGTGCAGGAACAGCGGGCCTGGGCCATGGCCCTGAAGTTTTTGGCGGTGATCGTCCTATTGGTGGGCGCGTGGGCAGCTATCATGGGCCTGGGGAAGATGATCAAAAGTGGAGATCGCCAGATGTTCGAATCCTTTGTCATCACCATCTTCTATGCGGTAGGGGTGGTACCGGTCCAGTTGGCGGGAGCCTTGCTGTTGGCCGTGATGCTGTATCAGAACATCAAAGGGAAAGATTGGTATCGCATGATCTATTTCATGCCCTATGTGACCATTACCGTGGCCTCCGCGGGCGTGTTCCGGGCCATCTTTTCCCGTCGGCCCGAATCCATTGCCAATCGCATCTTTGGCCTGATCGGGGTCCCGCCTCAGAAATGGTTGCAAGAACCCCATGGCATCTGGGAACTGATTTTCGGGCATTTTGGCATTCATCTCAAGCAGGTTCTTCTGGGGGCGGGATTGGACTCCTTCCTGGTGTTTGTTCTGTTGGGGCCTTCCCTGGCGTTGATCTCCATTATGCTTTACAACTTGTGGGTGTTTATCGGGTATGACGCCGTGATCTTCCTGGCCGGATTGGGAGCGATTCCTTCGGACCTGTACGAGGCTGCGGAGATCGATGGAGCCAATCGCTGGCAACTGTTCCGGCATGTCACCCTGCCTTTGCTTTCCCCCACCATCTACTTCCTGACCGTGATCACGGTGATGGGGGTGTTCAAAGCCATCAACCATGTGTTGGTCATGCGAGAGCCCGCGGCTCAGGGCACGGTGGATACCGCCAGCCTGTACATCTTCGACCAATTTTATCTTTCCACCCGGTTCGGCTATGCCTCGGCCATTGCCATGGTGTTGTTCGCTGTGATCCTGACTCTCACCTTCGTCCAGAACCGCTTCGCCCAACGGAGAGTGTTCTATGGCTAGTACCGCCCCTTCCATCCCTGCCAAGGCCGGCGCTCGCGTGGCCGAAAAACAACCGGTTTCCTTTTGGTATCGTTACAAAGTCGGACGCATCCTCCTCTATGTCGTTCTGACTTTCGGCGCCCTGATTGCATTAACGCCTTTTGTCTACATGATTTTGGGCTCCCTGCTCACCCGCGGGGAAATGATGAATCGCAAGCTCTTCCCCAAGGACCCCGTCGCGGGGTTGCAGAATTACGTCCAGGCCTGGAATGAAGCGAATTTCAACGAATATTTTGTCAACAGTGTGATCATCACCACCATCACCATTGTGGGCATGCTTTTGGTGTGTGTGCTGGCCGCGTACGCGTTCGCACGCATGCGGTTCCCGGGCCGGGATCTGATCTTTGGCATCTTCCTGGCCACCATGATGATCCCGGAAACTATTTTGCTCATTCCTAATTTCCTCATCGTCAACCGCCTGGACAAAATGATGAGCCCGGTCTTGCCCTGGTTAAACAACTGGCCCTCCCTCACCATCCCCTTCATGGCCAGTGTCTTTGCCATCTTCCTGATGCGTCAATCCTTCACCACCATCCCTTATGAATTGTGGGATGCGGCCCGCATCGATGGGGCCGGGCACGTCCGTTTTTTGGTGCAGGTGGTGTTACCCCTTTCCAAGGCGGTTCTCTTTACGGTCATTATTTTCCAATTCATCGGGTCGTGGAATGCCCTGGTATGGCCTTTGGTGGTTACCAGCCGGCCCGATTGGCGCCCCATTGCCGTGGGGTTGTATGGGTTCATTTCCGAAGCCGGGCCTGAACTCCACCTCATGCTCGCGGGGGCGGTGATCACCACAGCCCCGGTCTTGATCCTCTACTTCTTCACCCAGAAGCAATTCACCGAAGGCATCGCCACCACGGGTTTGAAAGGCTGATGCAATGGTTCATGGCCAATTGCTAATTGCCCATGGTTAACGTATAATTCGGATGCAAAGCGCCTCTTGTGAGGTGCTGGCATACATCAATCGACCCTTTGCGTTCCCATTTCAATCCGTCTCTCTTAAAGGAGGAGAAATCACTCATGAACAAACGCATTCTCATCTTACTCGCTCTGTTGCTGGCGGCAGCCTTCGTTCTGTCGGCCTGCTCCCAGCCCACGCCTCAGGTCATCAAAGAGACTGTCGTGGTGGAAAAAGAGGTGACCAAGGTCGTCGAGGTCGAGAAAGAGGTGACCAAAGTCGTCGAGAAAGAAGTGGTGGCTACGCCCACGCCCAGCCCCGAAGAGATGGATCCGCTGGCCAATGTGGACCCCAGCGGCCAGACCGTGACTTACTGGTATCAGCACAGCCGCAAGCGCGAAGAGGGTCTGCAAAAGATGATCCAGCGCTTCAATGAAACCAACGAATGGGGCATCACGGTCAAGGGCGAGTATCAGGGCCATTATGGCGAGATCTACAAGAAGATGCTGGCGGCCATTGCTTCGGGCGAGGTGCCCAGCCTGGTGGTGGCCTACCAGAACCAGGCCGCGGCCTGGCAGCTTTCCGACGCGCTGGTGGACATGAACATCTACGTCCACAGCCCCAAGTGGGGTTACAGCGATGAGGAACTGCAAGACTTCTTCCCCGCCTTCCTCCAGGCCGACATCAGCAGCCAGTTCAACGGCATGCGCCTGGGCTTCCCGCCCAACCGCTCCATTGAGGTCATGTACTACAACATGGACTGGCTGAAGGAACTGGGCTACGATGCGCCTCCCCAGACCTGGGAGGAATTCCGCGAGATCGCGTGCAAGGCCAAGGAACAGCCCTTCTCCAAGGGCCCGGGCGAAGGCATGGGCTATGAAATCTCCACCGATGCCTCTCGCTTCGCGTCCATGGTCTTCAGCCGTGGCGGCGACCTGATGAATGAGGATCGGACTGCCTTCACCCTGAACACGCCCGAGGCCCGCGATGCCATGAGCTTCATGCAGAAGCTGTATCAGGATGGCTGTGCGGACATCATTGCCGAGAAGTATGGCGACCAGGCGGACTTCGGCGTGGGCAAGCTGATGTTCACCATCGGCTCCTCTTCTGGTCTGCCCTATTACAAGGATGCGGTCAACGACGGCGCCCAATTCAACTGGTCCGTGGCCGCGCTGCCCCACACCACCCCGGACCCCGTGGTGGACATCTACGGCGCCAGCCTCAGCATCCCCAAGACCACCGAGGAAGAGCAACTTGCGGCCTGGTTGTTCGTCAAGTGGTTCACCGAACCCGAACAACAGGCGGAATGGGCCAAGATCAGCAATTACTTCCCCGTGCGCAAGTCCACCGCGGCCGAACTGGGTGACTACTTCGCTCAGAACCCCGCTTACGCCACCGCGTTCGGCCTGCTGAAGTACGGCAAAGTCGAACCGCCCGTGGCCGGTTACGATGTCGTGCGCAAGAAGATCTCCGAAGCCTACAACGCGATCCTGGAAGGCGCGGATGTAGAGGAAACCCTGGCTGCGCTGGAAGAAGAAGCCAACCAGATCCTGGCCGAAAACCAGCCCTAAGCCCTTTCCCTCCCATGCCACCAACGAAGCCCTGGAGCTCTGTTCTCCAGGGCTTTTTCGCGGGCAGGGGTCAGGTCGATATTGGATATTGGGTATTCGGAACAGTCACCATGGGCGATGGCTCACCGATACCGAGGAAAACATCTCGCGGCCACGTTGGCGCGGGAAGCCGAGTTCGTCAAGCGTCAAACGTCATGCGTCATGACCTGACGTTTCACGTTTTACGTTTGACGTTCGTTGATGCCGCGCTCAACGTTGTCCTGACGATCTCAATCCTAATCCTGATCCGAATCCTATTTACAAAGCAGTCCAACGGCTGGCTCGCCCGCGCCGATACCGACGAAAATGCCTCGCGGCCAGGGCGGCGTGACTCGTATTCCGTATTGCGTATTGCGTAACGACTGGACGGAATACGGAATACGCAATACGAACCTTTGCCGCCTCGCCCAACGTGGGTCTGGCGCTCTTAATCCTAATCCTGATCCGAATCCTATTTACATAGCAGCTTCATCGGCGATACAACCGGCGCAACTCTTCCGGTGTCTGCACCGTGCGGATGGCTTTTTCCAGGATGCGCAAGATGCCCAGATCGGTGATGGTTTCAATCTCGGGCATGAGCATCAATCCCTCCACCCCGAATTTCAGCTCCAGGCCCAGGGCGATGGCTTCCAACACGCCCTCGCGATAGCCCTGCTCATGTCCCCGTTCTAAGCCCTCCATGAGTCCCTCTTCACGACCGCGCTCTATCCCCTTCGAAAGGCCTTCCTCCAGGCCTTCCTGGAAACCTTGCTTGAAGCCTTCTTTCAGGCCTTTTTCCAGGCCCTCTTTCAGGCCCTCTTCCAGGCCTTCCTGCTTGATCAGTTCATAGCCAAAGGATTGTATCATCAGGTCCCTCCGTCTCTTCAGAGGTGCCGGGCCAGGTCCTTGGATATCAGCCCTGCCATGAGAGTCATATTCGTCAACATATCCGCCTTGACCTCCTCCGCCAGACCGCTATCCACGATGGCCCGCTCCGCCTCCACGGCCACATCCACGCCCCCTTGCATCAGCGGCGTCAGGGGCATGAGACACACCCTGTTCTCCCGGAGGACCTCGGCCGCATCCAGCTCATACGGTTTGACCAGGCGGAAGCGATAGTCCACCTCCCGGTCGTGGTAGTGGTCCGTGGCCGAGGGGGAGGGCTGGAGGAGCATGACCACGGTGATGGCGTCCAGCTCCTCCCGCAGCACGTGCCGGGCTCGATATTCCAGCAGGCGCTGGGGCACGTTCCGCTGCCAGTAGGTCTGGAACTCGATGAGGACAAGGAATTCTTCCCCATCCTCTTGCACGACGCGCAACAGGAAATCGCTGCTGCGCACGCTGGTGGTTTCCCGGGGCCGGGGTGCTGCTGGTCACGGGGATGTCCAGCAGGTCGCGCAGGATGGACGCGTGACAGTGGCGGAGAAGTTCCTTGAGCGCGGCGTCGTATTTCATGAACTATGAGAGGAGCAAGGGGTGTTGTAGGGGCATTGTAGCATAGAACGGTGAGTTGGGCAACGGCTTGTTCGGGTTAGGATCAGGATCAGGATCAGGATTAGGATTAGGATTAGGATTGGGGTTGGGCGTTATGGGCGATGGCTCGCCGATACCGAGGGAAATGGGGACGCAGATGCAACGCAGATTCCTACTGATTACTGATAACTGATCACTGATTACTAAATGAATCATCCCGCGGCCTTGGCCAGGCGCTTGCGGCGGCGTTCCGCCCGCCGCGAAATGCGATTCCACACCCCGGTCAGGCCCATGGCCTTTTTCACCAGGATCAACGTCTGCCGCGCCTCTTCTCGGGTGCGCAGGGTGCCTTGATAAATCACCTCATCCACAAACCCCGAATCCGCTTCAATGGCCGCGCGACGCTCCCGGATGGGGTCCAGGAAATCATTCAGGGCTTTTGCCAGCTTTTCCTTCACCTCCACATCCCCCACTTTGCCCGCGCGATAACGGGCCTTCAGGTCCTCCACTTCGGCCTTGTTGGGGTTGAAGACGTCATGATAAATGAACACCGGGTTGCCTTCCACCCGCCCCGGAATGTGGGCGTGGATGCGGTTGGGGTCGGTGTACATGCGGAAGACCTTTTTGCGCACGGTTTTGGCGTCATCGCTGAGCAAGATGGCATTGCCCAGGCTTTTACTCATTTTCGCCTGCCCATCAATCCCCACCAGGGTGCCGGTTTCGGGCACCAGAGCTTCGGGGATAGGGAAGACCTCATCGTACATGCGGTTGAACCGCCGCGCGATCTCGCGGGTGATCTCCACGTGCGCCAGATTATCCTTCCCCACCGGCACCAAATGCGCCCGGGGCAACAGGATATCCGCGGCCTGAAGCACCGGATACCCCAGCAGGCCGTAGGGCATTTCCTCCTTGTGCGCGGCCCGGGCCATGTCTTTCAGGCTGGGTAAGCGCTCCAGCCTGGGCACCGTCACCAGATTTTGGAACAAGGTGTTGAGTTCGTACGTTTCATGGACCGCGGATTGCAGGTAAATAGTCACCAGAGAGGGATCAATGCCACAAGCCAGATAATCGATCACCATCTGGCGTGCGTTCTCATCGATCTGCTGGATATCCTCCCGGGTGTTTTTGGTGGTGAGCATGTGCAGATCCGCGATGAGCAGAAAGGTCTCGTATTCATGCTGCAAGGCCACCCGGGCACGAATGGAGCCAACATAGTGGCCGAGATGCAACCGGCCCGTGGGCCGGTCACCGGTCAGGATGCGTTTGGTGGGGGTAGACATGATCATGACTCCGAAAAATAGCATCAAAAAATCCTCCACACGGGAGGACGAGGTGTTCCAAGGATAACAAAATCTGATGAGGGTGTCAAGATGCAAAATCACCAGAAGGTGTTATTGAAAATCCGGGGGGAATCTGCTAAGATGAGATAAGCCCATGCGCCGTTATGCTTTGATCGTCTGGTTGTGGTTGGGGGGCTGGTTGCTGATGGCCCCATGGACCCTGGCCTATGGGCCGCCTCAACCCCCTCGCATTTTTCAACCCCAGCCC
>JALWZT010000145.1 GCA_027002405.1 Anaerolineae bacterium
ACGTACTTGACTTTAGGCCGCCAAAAGCCACGAAGGCTCGAAGTTTTTCGAAGACACGAAGGAAAAATAAAGAAAAATACGTCGTGCCTTCGCTTTTCTTCGTGTCTTCGTGGCAAAAAGTGGCGGCGACACCTTAGTAGTTACCATCCCACTTTCTAATTCCCAAGGAGCCCATGCTATGATGAAAAAGGTGTTACCCGATCGAAATCTGGCCTTCGATCTGGCCCGTGTGACCGAAGCCGCTGCATTGGCTGCAGGGCGCTGGGTGGGGCGTGGCGATAAAGAGGCCGCGGATCAAGCGGCTGTGGATGCCATGCGCCTGGTCCTGAACAATATCGACATGGACGGTATTGTGGTCATTGGCGAGGGGGAAAAGGACGAAGCCCCCATGCTCTTCAATGGCGAACGTCTGGGCACGGGGGTGCCCCCGGAAGTCGATATTGCGGTGGACCCCATTGATGGCACCACCCTCACGGCCAAAGGGCTGCCTGGCGCGCTCAGCGTGGTGGCCTTGGCAGAACGAGGGTCCATGTACAATCCTTCTCATGTGGTCTATATGAATAAAATCGCGGTCGGGCCCGAAGCGCGCGACATGATCGACATCAACGCGCCGGTGGCCATCAATATCCGGCGGGTGGCCCGGGCGCTGCGCAAGGAGCCCCGAGACATCACCGTCATGGTGTTGGACCGCCCCCGGCACGCCCAGCTTATTGCGGATATCCGCGCGACCGGAGCTCGTATTTTGCTTATTTCCGATGGGGATGTGGCCGGCGCGATTGCCACAGCCCAGGAGGATTCGGGGGTGGATATGTTGATGGGCATCGGCGGCTCCCCCGAAGCGGTTATCTCCGCGGCCGCGCTCAAATGCATGGGCGGCGACATGCAGTGTAAGTTGTGGCCCCGGAACGAAGAGGAACGGCAGCAGGCCCTGGCCGATGGGCTGGATTTGGACCAGGTCCTCACCATTGATGATCTGGTAAAGGGGGATAACATCTTTTTCGCGGCCACGGGCATCACCTCGGGCGCGTTATTGCGCGGGGTGCGTTACTTTGGCGGCGGAGCCTCCACCCAAAGCCTGGTGATGCGTTCCCGGTCGGGCACCATTCGGCTGATTAACTCCCGTCATCGTCTGGAGAAACTGCAACGTTACAGCGCGGTCGATTACGGCTAAACGCCATCGGCCACCCACGACCATAAAACTGCGTAGGCCAGGGGCCTCAACGGGCAACCTGGCCTACCTGTGCTCGTCCCATGTTCAAACCCGAAGACCTCGCCCGTTACATTCAGGAACATCGGATCCACGCCCAGCTTATCACCGATTTGGGGGACACCCCGACCGTGCCCGCGGCCGCGGCTGCCTTGGGCGTTTCGCCGGACCAGATACTCAAGACCCTGCTATTTTACATCCGCCGCCAGCCTTATGTGGTCATCAGTCATGGGGTGGAGCCGGTTTCGGTCCGGGCATTGGCCCGGCATTTTGGGGTTGGCAAGCGGCAGGTCAAGCTGGCCCGGCCGGAACAAGTCCTGGCTGAACTCGGTTACCCGGTGGGTGGGGTGCCTCCCATAGGGCATCTTCATCCGCATCCCGTGATCATGGCGGCATCGCTTCTGGATTATGAAGTGGTGTTTGGGGGCGGCGGGGATGCCCGGACCATGTTGCGCATCCCGGTGCAGGAGCTTTTGCGGGTCCACGGGCCCGTAGTGATGCCACTGTTCCGTAAATAGGATCAGGATTAGGATTGAGGATTGTTAGGCCGAGGTTAGGCGCGAGCGGGAGTAATCAGTGATCAGTTATCAGTAATCAGTGTTCAGTGTTCAGTGTTCAGTGTTCAGTGTTCAGTTGACTCTGCGTCCTCTGCGTTCTCTGCGGTGAGTAACCTTTCCGCAGGGGAGTCAGGGATCAGTCATCCAGTGTTCAGTGTTCAGTGTTCAGTGTTCAATGAGTAGGTTGACTGTGTCTTTGTGCTCTTTGTGTCCTTTGTGGTGAAAGATTATCTGCGGAAATCTGCGTTGCATCTGCGTGAATCTGCGTTCCGATTTTCCTCGGCATCGCCGCGTTGCCCCCAGGGCCATGGGTCAGCACGTGTCCCTCTCGCATCCGGCCGTGGGATGATGAGCCACGGCCTTTTGTTTTTCTTCGGGCAGGATCATGCGCTGCAAGCTCACGCCGGCTTCGGCCAGGAATTGTCGGGCCAGGTTATCCGGGTATTCGCCCGCGTAGACCACCCGCTTGATTCCCGCGTTAATAATCATCTTGGCGCAGGTGAGACAAGGCTGATGGGTGACATAGATGGTGCCACCCCGCACCGAAACACCATGGTACGCGGCCTGGATGATCGCGTTCTGTTCCGCGTGCAGGGTGCGCACACAATGCCCATCCACTATCAGGTGCCCCACATCATCACAATGGGGCAGGCCCGAGGGCGCACCGTTGTAGCCAGTAGTAAGAATCCGCCGATCGCGTACGATGATCGCGCCCACATGGGCCCGATCGCACGTACTCCGCTCGGCTACCTTCAGGGCAATGCCCATGAAATACTCATCCCAGGAAGGACGTTTGCTCATGAGTCACCTCACCCTGTACCGAATTGACGATCCCCTGCATCGCCCAGGCCCGGCACAATGAACCCTGCCGGGGGATCCCCGGGCTTTTGCGGCTCGGGCGTCAGATGCTTATCCAGCGCGGCCAGGTAGATATCCACATCGGGATGGCTTTCGGCCAGGTGTTTTACCCCTTCGGGCGCGCCAATGATGCCCATGTACTTGATCCGTTGCGCGCCCCAGCGCTTGAGGATATCCACGGTCGCCACGGCCGAGCCCCCGGTGGCCAGCATGGGGTCCAACACCAACACCACCTGAACCGTAGGGGCCACGGGCAGCTTGTTGTAATACTCCACCGGTTTCAGGGTGCGCTCATCGCGATAGAGCCCGATGTGCCATACCTCGGCCTGGGGCATCAATTCCCAGATGCCGTTCACCATGCCCAGCCCGGCCCGCAAAATCGGCACCAGGCCAATGCGCTCTTCCAGCTCGTAGCCATCGGCCTCGGCCAGGGGCGTTTGCACCTTCACGGGCCGTAGCTTCAAGTCCGCGGTGGCTTCATAAGCCAAAAGAATCGTGATTTCGCGCACAAGATTGCGAAACTGCAAGGAATCGGTATCCTTGTTACGCAGAATGGTGACTTTATGTTGAATCAGGGGATGGGTCGAGACATGGACCTTAGCCATGATAGGAAACTCCTTCAAGTATGCAGGTTGGCAAGTTGGCAGGTGGCAAATAGAGTAATCAGTGATCAGTGATCAGTAATCAGTGGAATCTGCGTCCTCATTTTCACAAAAAAAGCTGACGCTACAGGTATTGTAACGTCAGCCTGGGGAAAAATCAACGTCCATGAGAATCACGCCACAGGGAAATGCCAACGCCCCCGTTGGGGATTCTGACCTCGACGAAGCAAGCGCTCCACCTCGGCCTGGCAGCGGATACATAACGTGGCTTCCGGTTTTACTTCCAACCGTTCCTGGGGGATCTCGGCGCCGCAACGTTCGCAAATGCCATATTGGCCCGCCTCGATCATCTTGAGCGCGTGCTCCACATCGGCCAGCTTGGATTCCAGGGCCTCGATCAATGTGGCGCTTTTCTCTCGCTCAATGATATCAGGGTCCGCTTCTTCGACATCCACATCCACTTCCCCTTTCAGGGTCTGCTTCTGCACCATGATGTCTTCTAGCAAGCGTTGTCGTTCCTCTAAAAGTTGTTGTTTGTTACGTTCGATGAATTGGGGATCGAGCATAGGGGATAGCCTCCGGTTGAAAAGACAGCGCGGGGGTGAGGGAAGCTTCGATAAGCCACCGGAGAAACACGCCTACCGACATTGAATCATGCCCAAATCGGCGATGTTAGGCCATGGCGTGTAGCGAGTTTTTTTACCATAAAAACGCGATTTTGGCAAGATAAAAGTTACAAATAAAATCAAAGGGTGAGATAGCTCAAGATGGCTCAAAATACACCCGACCAGGAAAATGTGCTATAATCCCACGCTGAAATGACCTATCTCACATACCAGGAGTCCCCTATGCCCTCATCAAAACATGGCTTTGCATTGATCGCATCCCGTGATATCCCCGAAATCAACAGCCACGCCCGGCTTTACGTGCATAAAAAAACCCATGCTCGTCTTGTTTCTGTGGAAAATCAGGATGAAAACAAGGTCTTCGGCATTGGTTTTCGTACCCCGCCCCGAGATAATACCGGCATCGCCCACATTCTGGAGCATGTGGTCCTGGCTGGCTCTCGCAAATACCGGGTGAAAGAACCCTTTGTGGAACTGATCAAAGGCTCCCTCAACACCTTCCTCAACGCCATGACCTTCCCGGACCGCACCATTTACCCGGTGGCCAGCACCAACCTCAAGGATTTTTACAACCTGATCGACGTGTACATGGACGCGGTCTTTTACCCCCTTTTGCGTCCGCTCACTTTCAAGCAGGAAGGATGGCACTATGAGATTGATGACCAGGGAAATTTGAGCTACAAGGGGGTCGTTTTCAATGAAATGAAAGGGGTTTATGCTTCCCCCGACATGGCCCTTTACGAAGCCATCCAACAAAGCCTGTTCCCGGACATCACCTATGGCCTGGATTCCGGCGGGCATCCTCTCCATATCCCCGACCTCACCTACGAACAATTCAAGGCCTTCCATGACGCGTACTATCACCCGGCCAATGCCTGGATTTTCTTCTACGGCGACGATGATCCGGACCAGCGCCTGCGTTTGATGGACCGATGGTTGCGGGACTTCGGCCCGGAGAAGGTGGATTCGCACATCCCCTTGCAGCCCCGTTGGTCCCAACCCCGCCTGGTGCGCAAGCCCTTCATGGCGGGCGAAGATAGCAAGACCTTTGTCACGGTCAACTGGCTGTGGGATGAAGTCACCGATCCCGAAGAAGCCCTGGCCCAGGAGATCCTCAGCCATATCCTCATGGGCACCCCGGCCTCTCCCCTGCGTAAGGCTTTGATTGATTCGGGTCTGGGCGAAGATGTGGTCGGTGGGGGCCTGGAAGATAGCCTGCGCCAGAACTTCTTTGCCGCGGGGCTGAAAGGTATCGAGGAAGCCCATGCCGAGGCCATCGAACAGATCATTTTCGATACCCTCACCCATCTGGTCCGGGAAGGCATCGACCGCAAAACCGTGGAGGCCTCCATCAACACCATCGAGTTTCTGCTGCGGGAGATGAACACCGGGCGTTATCCTCGCGGGCTCTTCCTCTACATCCGCACCCTCCCCTTCTGGATTTACGATGCCGATCCCTTCGCGGCCCTGGCCTTTGAAGCCCCCCTGGCCCGGATCAAAACCCAGGCCCTGGCAGGCCCTGGCTATTTCGAAACCATGATCCAGCGCCTGCTTCTAGACAATCCCCATCGTACCCGCCTCATCTTTTACCCGGACCCCACCCTCAAAGACCAATGGGACGCGCAAGAAGCGGAACGACTGGCCCAGGAAAAAGCTCGCCTAACCGAGCAAGCATGGCAACGCATCCGGGAAGAGATGGAGGCCCTTCATCGCCTGCAAGAAACCCCAGACGATCCCGAAGCCCTGGCCGCGATCCCTCGCCTCAAGCTCCGGGACCTGGACAAACAGGTCCCCACCATCCCTCTGGAAAAAAGCACCCTGGCCGGAGGCACGGTGCTTTACCATGATCTCGCCACCAACGGCATCCTTTATCTGGATGTAGGCCTGGACCTGCGGGTGCTGCCCCAGGACTTGCTCCCGTATGTGCCCCTCTTCGCCCGGGCTTTGGTGGATATGGGGAACGAGGATGAGGATTTTGTCTCTCTGCGCCAGCGCATCGGCGCCAAAACAGGGGGGATCACCACCGAGCCTTTGATCGTGAGCACGCTGGAAGGCACGCCCCAGGCCTGGCTCTTCCTGCGAGGCAAAGGCATGATGCATCAGGTGGCGGACCTCACCAGCATCCTGCAAGATATCCTCCTCAAAACCCAATTGGATGATCGCGAGCGCTTCCGCCAAATCGTGCTGGAAGAAAAGGCCCGGCAGGAAGCAGCGCTCATTCCTTCGGGGCATATGGTGGTCCATCGGCGCCTGGCCGCCAGGGTGAGCCTGGCCGGATGGGCCAACGAGCAGATGTATGGGCTCAGTTATCTCTTCTTCCTGCGCGATCTCGCCCAACGGCTGGACCAGGACTGGCCTCAGGTTTTGGCCGAACTTCAGCAGGTGAAGAGTTTGCTGGTGAACCGCGACCGCATGCTGTGGAATGTGACCCTGGATGAAACCAACTGGGCCGCGCAACAGGACGCCGTCGCGGCCTGCATCGCGGCCATGCACGAACATCCCTCCACTTCCGCTACCTGGCAGCCCGATCCCCTACCCGAACAGGAAGCCTTGCTCATCCCTGCGCAGGTGAATTATGTGGGCAAGGGCGCATCCCTCTATCCTTTGGGATACACCCTGGATGGGTCGGTTTTTGCCATTGCTGCGTTTCTCCGCACCACCTGGCTGTGGGAACAGGTGCGCATGAAAGGGGGTGCGTACGGCGGTTTTGTCACCTTCGATCATCGGACCGGGCTTTTTGATTACCTCTCGTACCGGGACCCCAATCTACTGAATACCCTCCGAGTTTACGACGAAACCCCCGCGTTTCTGCGACGGGCCGCGCTGCCGCGCGAGGAAGTGGTCAAGAGCATTATCGGTGCAGTAGGCCGCAAGGACCCCTATCTCCTGCCCGATGCCAAGGGCTGGACCTCCATGCAGCGTTATCTGACCGGCGAAGAGGATGCTTATCGCCAACGCCTGCACGACCAACTTCTGGAGACCCGTGCCAAGGACTTCCGGGCCTTTGCTCAGGCCTTGGAGGCCTTGAATCGGGCGGGCCACGTGGTGGTGCTGGGTTCCGAAGCTCGGGTGGATGAAGCCAGCGCGGCCCTGGGGGTGTCCTTTACCAAAATCCAGGCCCTCTAAAAACACCAACCCCGCCCCCGTGGGTGGCATCAGTGCCGCGCGACGGGGGCGGGCTGGGTGAAGCTATGCACCTGGAAGATATAGACCCGCGTCTTGGGGTCTGTATAAATTTCTGGCCCCGCGCCGGCCTTCAACGCCACATGCTCCAGAAAACGCACCGGGTCGGGCAGGTCTTCCCATACCTGGGGCAGGAGCAGCCCTCGCTGCCAGCCTCGCTCCACCATCACACCATCGATCCCGGGCCGCACTTTGTGGGCCAGGTCCTGGAAATCCTTATAAGGGAGTATCTGCAAAGGGGAAAGCAGGGAGATCTCCACCTCGGTGCGGTCCAATTCTTCGGGACGGAGAGGGGGAAAACGGGGGTCGTGATGGGCCGCGGCAATGGCATTTTTGGCCACATCCCAGGCCAGGGGCAGCCGCGGTTCCACCGACCCAATGCAACCGTGGAGCTGACCATCGGTGTGCAAGGTCACAAAGGTGGCCGCGGGCTGATGCAGCGGTTCGGGCAGGGGTTTCAGATCAGGGAGCCATTGCATCTCCCGGTGCAGGGTGCTGCGGCGTAAGGCCTCGCGCGCGATGTCAAAAAGGAGTGGGATATGGGCCTGGGTGAGGCCATAGGGGAGGGTTTTGCCTTGGGTTTTCATCGCTCACACCTCCGTATAGGCAATGGCTGCGTAACCCACCACCTGGCGTTTATCGCCCGCGGTGTCGCCCGAATTGCGGTAATCCAGCAGATGAGGGGTCCAGCCTAAAGCCTGGGCCATGAACATGAGGGTGAGGATGGGATAGCGGCCGCACGCTTCGCCCTGGGCCACCGCGGCCACATCCCCGCGCAAAACCGCATCGATGAACGTGGTATCCAAGCGGCGGGCCGTGGCATAAGGATGGTAGTGGCTTAAATCGGAGCTCACCACCACCCGGGCCCGGGGATGTTGGGCCAAGATGGGAGTCAGGGCTTCGGCTACGCATTCAGGGTTGGGGTGTCCGAAAAGCATGGGCACCACCTGGAACCGATCCGACGCGATCATCTGCAAGAAGGGGAGTTCCACTTCCAGGCTGTGTTCGGGCAGATGCGCATCGTTCTGAATCGCCAGGCAGGTGCCATGTTCGGCCAGTTGCTGCACCAGAGCATCATCCACGGTCACGGTTCCCAGAGGGGTTTCCATGGCCCGGAAATACCCCAACGCCACGTCGGGGACGGGTACGTAATGAGCCGGGCCCATCAGGAACACGGTGGCATCTTGGGGCAGGGGCGCCAGGGCCCGAAAGCTGTACCCGGCAATGGGCCCCGAGTAGATGTATCCGGCATGGGGCGCGATCACCGCGCGTACGGGGCCGGGCAAGGGGGGTACCTGGGCATCTTCTAAAAATTGCGTCACCATGGCTTGCAGCTGGGCCGGTCGCGCAGGATAAAAAGCTCCTGCTACCGCGGGCCGGCGCACCGTCTTGGTCGAAGCCGTGGGGACATGATAGGGGTTGAACCAGGACATCATGTCACCTCCTGGTAAGTAGGATCAGGATTGAGGATTGCCAGGCCGAGATTGGGCGTGATCAGGAGTCATCAGTAATCTGTGATCAGTCATCAGTGTGAATCAGCGCTGTGGAGTATCGGTGCAAATCAGCGTTTCCCATGCATCCGTATTGGCAAGCTGTCGAAGGCATGCAGATTAAGGAATGACCAACACAGGGACGCGAGATTGATTGAGGATCTGCTGGCTGACGCTGCCCAAAAGCATCTCGGTCACGTCTTTGGGGTTCCGGTGGCCCACCAGGATCAAGTCTGCGCCCACGCGGTCGGCTTCTTCCAGGACCACTTGGGCTGCCGGGCCTTCGATGGCTTCGCCCGTGACCTGCAAGCCCACATCCTCCAAAAAGGAGCGGGCGTCCTCGACCAAAGCTTGAGCCACCGAGCGGTAGGCTTCAGCCAGAGATTCAAAGCCATCCAGGGTGGTGTAGTTTTCCGGAAGCTGATAGGCGTGCACCACATGAATAACCACGCCTTCTTTCTTGCCAAAGTGCATGGCATAGAGCAAAATACGTTCAGTCAACGCGGTGCCGTCGATAGCACAAACCACTTTGTTGAACATAGGACCTCCAAAAGGGGGATGTCTCGTCTTTGACTTTCAGTTTTCAGTATATCCCCTTTTCATTAGATTTTCATCATAATTTGCTCCGGTTTTCTGTTCCCATGTCTCTCTACGCGATTTTCTCCGATGTCCACAACCGTGCAGACCGTCTTGAACGGGCCCTGGCGTATTTGGAAAGCCGGGGCGTGGACCTCTATCTGCAATTAGGGGATCTAGGCCCGAAGCCCCTGCCGCTTTTGGACGCCCTGCCCGTTCGGCATGTCTTCGGCAATTGGGAGGTCAGCCAACTGCATCGCTTTCCTCCTGAGCGTCAGGCCGAGATCGCGGCCTGGCCTGCCCAATGGGCGGGCGAAGGCTGGCTCGCGGCCCATGCCAGCCCTGTGTTCCCCCGGGAATGCACCGACCTGGCCGCGACCCAACGCTACATGGCTGAACATCACCCCCGCTGGATGCAGCTCTTCCCCAGCTTGCTCCACAACGAAAAGGCCATCTGGGACGCGTTCGCGGCCCTGGCCGAGCAGGGGCGTCGGGTCTTCTTCCACGGCCACACCCATGTGCAAGCGGTCCAACAACTCGACCCAGACAATCGTTATCGACGCCTCACCGGCCCCCTCATCCATCTCTATCCCCAGGCCTTGACCCTCGTTGGCGTAGGGTCGGTGGGCGTGCCCCGAGACGGGAACGCCATCCGTTGCGTGCTTTTTGATGACCAAACCTGGCAGGTGGAACTGCTGGGTATTCCTCTGTTCCGTAAATAGGATCAGGATTAGGATTGAGGATTGTTAGGCCGAGATTAGGCGCGAGCACGAGTAATCAGTGATCAGTCATCAGTAATCAGTAGAAATCTGCGTCCCCTCCACCTGCCTAATCCCAATCCTAATCCTAATCCTAATCCCAATCCTAATCCCAATCCCAATCCTACCCATGTCCCATCCATCCTATCCCACCCTCACCCAACTTCGAGAGCTCAGCCGGGAGCTGGGCCAACAATTGCAACAACGCCATCTCACCCTGGCCCTGGCCGAAAGCTGCACCGGGGGCCTGGTGGCCAGCCTGGTGACCGACATCCCCGGCAGTTCCCATTATTTCATGGGCGGTGTGGTGTCTTACAGCAATTTTGCCAAAATGCATCTTTTGGGCGTGCAAACCAGCACCCTGGAAACCCACGGTGCGGTGAGCCCGGAAACCGCGCGGGAGATGGCCCAGGGGGCCAAACGTTTGTTTCAAACCCATGTGGCCATCTCGATCACAGGCATTGCGGGCCCTGGCGGAGGCTCGCCCGAAAAGCCGGTGGGCCTGGTCTACCTGCATTTGGCGGCCGAAGAGGTGGACTGGGGCGAGATGCATATCTGGCCCTACGATCGTTTGGGCAACAAACATGCCTCCGCGGCCGCGGCTCTGCGCCTGGCCCTGCGCTATGTGAAGGAGCAAAGTGTTCGAGTAGACCCCACCCTCCCCAAAGGGGAAGCCACGGCCCGCCCCATCCTGGTGGAAGCCACCTGGGAAGGGGGGACATGGCGGCCTCGGGCCGTGTGGTTGGAAGGCCAACGCAAGCCCGTGGTGGGGGTGGGGCGCCAGGAACGCACCCCCGAAGGGGTATGGACCCTGATGGTGGAGCTTGCAGATGGAGGCCGCGCGGCCTTGCGGGTTGACCCCCAGGAGGGCGTGTGGCGCTTGCAACGGCATTGGCCCCCGCGACGATATGCCTGATTTGGGATGGATTTTCCTTTTCCCCTATAATGAAGCCGATAAAGAAACCTGCTTTGTAAATAGGATTCGGATCAGGATTAGGATTGAGGATCGTCAGGACAACGTTGAGCGAGGCGACAACGGGCGTGATGCGTGAAACGTAAAACGTGAGAGCCTTACGCATTACGCATCCCGGGCTCGGCTTCCCGCGCCAACGTGGCCGCGAGGCGTTTTCCTCGGTATCGGCGAGCCGCCGCTCATGGCGACTGCTTTGAAAATAGAGTAATCAATGATCAGTCATCAGTGGAAATCTGCGTCGCATCTGCGTCAATCTGCGTTCTCTTACTATCGACGTCATATTTTCTCATGATTCCCAAAGGAGGGAACATTGAAACTCCACGAATTCCAAGCTAAACGGATTTTTGCCAAGTACGGCGTGCCCATTCCAGAAGGGGATGTGGCGTCCACACCGGAGGAGGCCCGAGCCATCGCGGAACGCATCGGCGGGCCGGTGGTGGTGAAGGCGCAAGTGTTGGTGGGCGGTCGTGGGAAGGCCGGCGGTGTGAAACTGGCCAAAACGCCCGCAGAGGCCGAGGAAAAGGCCCGAGAGATCTTGGGGATGGATATCAAAGGGCTGACCGTGAAAAAAGTGCTCATCGACCCTGCCGCGGATATCCAGGACGAGATCTACCTGGGCATGATCCTCGACCGGGCCCGCCAACGGGTGGTGATGATGGCTTCCAGCGAAGGCGGGATGGACATCGAAGAGGTCGCTGCCACCAAGCCCGAAGCCATCAAGAAGGTTTTCATCGATCCTTTCCTGGGGATGCGCACCTATCAGGCTATTGAGATCGCCTCGGGCATCGGCCTGGAAAAGAGTCAATTCCGCCCCTTCACCAAGATCGCCACAGGGCTTTATCAGGCGTTCATGGCTTCGGACGCGGAACTGGCCGAGATCAACCCCCTGGTTGTTCAAGGCGATGGCAGCCTGCTGGCCGTGGATGGCAAGATGGTTTTGGATGATAATGGGCTTTTCCGCCATCCAGACCTGGCCGCGATGCGCGACCTGGATGAAGAAGACCCAGCCGAGACCAAAGCCCGGGAAGCCGGCCTCAGCTACATCAAGCTGGATGGCGAAATCGGCTGCATGGTCAATGGCGCGGGCCTGGCCATGGCCACCATGGATATCGTCAAACATTACGGTGGTGAACCGGCCAACTTCCTGGACATTGGCGGCGGGGCCAATGCGGCCAAGGTCGCGGCGGCTCTGGAGATCATCCTCAGTGATCCCCATGTCAAGGCCGTGCTGGTCAATATCTTCGGCGGCATCACCCGCTGCGACGAGGTGGCCCGAGGCTTGCTGCAAGCCATCGAGCAAGTCCAGCCGAACATCCCCTTTGTCATTCGTCTGGTAGGCACCAACGAAGAAGAAGGTCGGGCCCTGCTGGCCGAAGCCAACTTCCCCACCGCCCGAACCCTGGCGGAAGCCGCCCAAATGGCCGTGGCAGCCGCCCGCGGCGAGCTTCAGTGAGAGGTGATCCATGAGCATCCTTGTAAACAACGACACCCGTTTGATTGTCCAGGGCATTACCGGCCGCGAAGGTCGTTTTCATGCCGAGCAGATGTTGGCCTATGGCACCAACATTGTGGCGGGCGTGACCCCAGGTAAAGGCGGCCAAGAGGTCCTGGGCGTTCCTGTTTTTGATACCGTCAAAGAAGCCAAAGAAGCTACCCAGGCCAATGCTTCCATTATCTATGTGCCCGCTCGTTTCGCCGGCGACGCGATCCTGGAAGCCACCGCCGCGGGCCTGGACCTGGTGGTGTGCATCACCGAAGGCATCCCTGTGCTGGATATGGTCACGGTGAAAGCCTTTGTGGACCAGCATCCCACCCGTCTCATCGGCCCCAACTGCCCGGGGCTCATCTCTCCCGGCCAGGCCAAGGTTGGGATCATGCCAGGGAACATCCACATTCCGGGCCCAGTGGGAGTGGTTTCTCGCTCCGGGACTTTGACTTACGAGGCAGTCTTCGCGCTCACCCATAGGGGCATTGGCCAGAGCACCGTGGTAGGGATTGGAGGCGATCCCATCATCGGCACCAAATTCATCGATGTGCTCAAACTGTTCCAGGATGACCCGAACACCGAGGCGATTGTCATGATCGGTGAAATCGGCGGCAATGATGAAGAAATGGCCGCGGCATTCATCAAGGAATACGTCACCAAGCCCGTGGTCGGCTTTATCGCGGGACGCACCGCGCCTCCGGGCAAGCGCATGGGCCACGCGGGCGCGATTATCAGCGGCGGCAAAGGCACCGCGGCCGAAAAAATCAAAGCCCTGGAAGCCGCGGGCGTGCCCGTGGCCAGCCATCCCGAGGAGATCGCAGAACTCATCGCCCAACGCCTGTCTTGAAAAACGAGGGTGCACAAGTAACTATACACCTACCCTTTCATAGCAAGGCAAAAACCACGAAGACACGAAGGCACAAAGGCACGAAGGAAAAAATAAAAGGTTTTCTTCGTGTCTTCGAAAAGCTTCGAGCCTTCGTGGCAAAGCGTTGGGTGGGATACCTGTATAGTTACGGGCATAAAAGGTTTTTTCAACACGGAGGCACGGAGGACACAGAAAAATAAGGGTTTCACAGAGAAAATCCTCTCCAAATCTTATCTTTTCCTTCTCCGTGCCCTCTGTGTCTCCGTGGTTACGATTTTTCAAGAAACCAGGTTTGAATGACCCCTGAGGATTTGGAACGCGCGGCCCGGGTGCTCGGATGGCATTTCACCGAAGAGGAACGGGCTTTGATGCTGGAAGGATTGACGCAATGGCAGCAGTTTTACCGCGCGCTTTTGCAAAATCCTCCCGACAATGCCATCCCCCCGGCTTTTCGGTTTGATCCCGAGCTCCTGGGCCGGCCGTCCCTTCCTGACCCAACCCCTTCATCCCCATCGCTGCCCCTCTCTCCCCTGGCCCAAGAGCCTGACGGAGAGGAGGAGTTGGCCTACGCGTCTCTGCGCGAGTTGGCCGGATGGCTACGAGCGGGCCGCATTTCTTCGGTGCAATTAACCGAATACTATCTGGAACGATTAAAGCGTTACGATCCCTTGCTGCATTGTGTCATTACCCTGACACCGGAACGGGCTTTGGAAGAAGCCCAACGGGCGGATGAGGCGCTTCAAAGGGGTGAAGATTGGGGGCCCTTGCATGGCATGCCCTGGGGAGCCAAAGACCTGCTGGCCACGCCCGATTACCCCACCACCTGGGGGGCCGCGCCCTATCGCGAGCAGCGGTTTGATATCGAGGCCACGGTGGTGACTCGCTTGCACCAGGCCGGGGCTGTGCTCCTGGCCAAGCTCAGCATGGGCGAACTGGCCTGGGGCGATGTGTGGTTCGGTGGCCAGACCCGCACCCCCTGGAATCCCGACATCGGGTCCAGCGGGTCTTCGGCAGGGTCGGCGGCCGCGGTGGCCGCGGGGTTGGTGAGCTTCAGTATCGGCTCCGAAACCTGGGGGTCCATTGTTTCGCCGGCCACCCGCAATGGCATCACCGGCCTGCGGCCCACTTTCGGCCGGGTGAGCCGACACGGGGCCATGGCGTTGAGCTGGACCATGGATAAGATCGGGCCTTTGTGTCGTACGGCCGAGGATTGCGCCTGGGTTTTTGCCGCGATTCAGGGCTCAGACCCTCATGATCCCACCACGGTGCAACGCCCCTTTGCCTGGCCCAGGGAGGTGAATCTGAAAGAGGTGCGGCTGGGATATCTTGTCGATGATTTCGGGGGCACTTATCGAGGATGGGAAAAGGATCAGCAGGCATTGCAGGTTTTTCGGGCCATGGGGGTGGAGCTGGTGCCTATCCGGCTGCCTGGGTATCCCATCGAAGCTTTGCAGATCATCCTGTTCGTCGAAGCTGCGGCCGCGTTTCAGAGCCTTGTCCTAAGCCATCAAGATGCTTTGCTGGTGCGGCAGGGGGCCGAAGGATGGCCCAACTTCTTCCGCATGGCTCACTTTGTTCCTGCGGTTATGTATGTGCAGGCGCAACGGGTGCGAACTCAGCTTATAGAGGCCATGGCATCCCTTTTCCAGGGAGTGGATGCCTATGTGGCGCCCTCGTTGGAAGGGGACAACTTGCTGCTGACCAACCTCACCGGGCATCCTGCCTTGGTTCTGCCCACGGGCCTGGCCGAAGATGGCTTGCCCACCAGCATCACGCTGATAGGCCGCTTGTACGATGAGTCGCTCATCCTGGCCCTGGGCCATGCTTTTCAGCAAGTCACGGATTTTCATCGCCAGCATCCGCCGGAGGAGTAATCAGTGATCAGTTATCAGTAATCAGTGTTCAGTTGACTCTGCGTTCTCTGCGTCCTCTGCGGTGAGTCACCTTTCCGCAGGGGGTCAGGGAGCAGTCATCCAGTGTTCAGTGTTCAGTAGGTTGGCTGTTTCTTGGTGCCTTTGGGCTCTTGGTGAGCGTCCAGAAATAACTTCCCTTTTTTGCCGCAACACTTGCCGAGTAAACTCGTGCCTATGGAGGCGCAGGCCCCCTCCTTTGATTCCTCCCCCACTCCGGGACGGGCGGGGGAGGAAGTAGGGAAGGCGGATTCGATGGCGCCAATGGTCGCCCTTCGGCGACCCCTTTTGTCGCCGTTTTGGACGGCGGAGGCCGTCATCTGATCCCCTTCCGCTGTTCTCCCCCGTTTGCGGGGGAGATGAAAGAGGGGGTCTGGCCGTAGGCCTTAAGTGTTCGACTTCAGTCGATGAGCACAAAAACGGAAACTAATTTTTAGACGGTTACTTGGTGCCCCCTATCCGGTCGACGCTCGTCACGCGTAGCAGGTTGGCGCCGAATGCTTTGGTGGAGGGAGTTTCTTTCTCTTCCCGGGGATTAGGGGTACAATGGAGGGGCGCGGACATATCCGTACATTTCTATCCAACGGAGGATTTTGTCAATGATGACCCATCGTCCCCTTTCAGAAGAGCTTATTACCCGGGATGCTGCGAACCTTTCCCCGTCCTACACGCGCAGCTACCCCTTTGTAATGGCCCGAGGTCAGGGATCAGAAGTTTGGGATGTGGATGGTCGACGTTACATTGATTTCGCCACAGGCATTGCCGTGACGAATACAGGGCATAGCCACCCCCATGTGGTGGAAGCGATCAAGGCCCAGGCAGAGCGCTTCCTGCACATGTCGGGCACGGATTTTTATTACGCGCCGCAAATCGAATTGGCAGAGCGTTTGAACAATCTGGTGCCCATCTCCGGCCCTACCAAGGTGTTTTTTACCAACTCCGGGGCCGAATCGGTGGAAGCAGCTCTCAAACTGGCCCGATGGCACACCCGCCGACCTCGTTTTATCGCGTTTTACAAGGCCTTCCATGGCCGGACCTTTGGCGCGCTTTCGCTGACCGCGTCCAAACCGGTGCAGCGGGATGGCTTCGCGCCCCTATTGCCCGGGGTTTCCCATGCTTTCTACCCCAACCCCTACCGCAATCCCTTCCCTGGGGAGGACCCAGGCCGGGCCGCGCTGGATTATATCGAACATCATCTCTTTAGAACCACAACCCCCCCTGACGAAGTCGCTGCCATCATTGTGGAGCCCATTCAGGGTGAGGGAGGCTATGTGGTCCCCCCTGATAATTTCCTCCCCGGGCTACGAGAGCTGGCGGATAAATACGGCATCCTGCTGATTTTCGACGAAGTCCAGACCGGGTTTGGCCGGACCGGAAAGATGTTCGCGGCGGAGCATTGGGGGGTGGAACCCGATATCATCGCCCTGGCCAAGGGGATCGCCAGCGGCATGCCTTTGGGCGCCATGGTGGCCCGGGCCGATATCATGACCTGGCCTCCGGGCGCGCATGCCAACACCTTTGGTGGAAACCCGGTCAGTTGTGCGGCCGGTTTGGCCACGCTGGATTTGCTGGAGGGCGGCTTTGTGGAGATGGCCGCGCGTAGCGGCGCTTATCTCAAGTCTCGCCTCCGAGAGCTGGCGGAACGATACCCGGTGATGGGAGATGTGCGCGGCAAAGGTCTCATGATCGGGGTGGAGTTTGTCAAAGACCCCGAAACCAAGGAACCCTGGCCCGAATTACGCAATCGGATCGTGGAAAAAGCCTTTGAGCACGGCCTTTTGCTGCTGGGATGTGGGGAGAACACCGTGCGCTTCATCCCCGCGCTCAACATCCCCGAGCATCTGCTGGAAGAAGGCATCAACCGCTATGAAGCCGCGTTGGTGGACGTTCTGAACAGCTACCATGAGCGATAGCTCACCGCATAACGACAAAAATAGGACGCTAATTTGCGCAGATGCTCCGCGGCGCAGATTTCCGCAGATGTTCGTCATGCTGAGCGACCGGAGGGAGCGAAGCATCTAGCGAGCGAAGCGAGCGCCAGGCCGTGGTTTTTGCGCTTCGCTAGAACCTGTTATGAACTTATCGCCAATTTCACGCGATTCTGTGGATGGCGAGCGTTTCAATCCGCCACGGATGACGCTGATGCGACGGATCGACACGGATTTTTTTGGGAAAAAGCATGGCATCTGTTTGAAAAATCCGCGAAAATCTGCTTTATCCGCGTTATCCGCGGCCAATTCCAACCTCCGATGCGGCGATCCTGAGCTTTTAGGGAAGCAAAGTGCATAACAGCCTCTAGCCGACCGAAGTGGCGTCTGCCACGCCCGCCCGCCCGGCGATGAAGTCGCCGGGCTATAAAACGGCGCCGGATAATTCCGGCTAGCCCCGCAACTGATTACTGATAACTGATCACTGATTACTCATGCTCGCGCCTAACCTCGGCCTGATAATCCTCAATCCTAATCCTGATCCTATTTACGGGACAGTATCACTCTTCAGGTTTGATCAAAGGCACGAATCGCACAGGCCCCAATGATTCTTTGATGAGGTTGCCATCGATTTTGGTGACCAGCCAAAGGGTTTGATTCCAATCCTCCCTGCCAATGGGGATCACCATCCGGCCCCCTTCGGCCAATTGGTTGATCAGCGCCTGGGGCCATTCGGCCGCGGCCGCGGTGACAATGATGGCGTCGAAGGGGGCTTCTTCGGGCCAGCCCTCCCAACCGTCCCCTACCCGATAATGGATGTTGGTGTAGCCCAATTCCTCCAGGATTTTTTTCGCTCGTTCCTGGAGTTCGGGCCGTACTTCGACCGTATAGACTTCTTTGGCTAGCTCAGCCAGGATTGCGGTTTGATACCCGGACCCGGTGCCGATTTCCAGGACTTTGGTATCGGGGGTGAGCTCCAAAGCCTGGGTCATGAGAGCCACAATGTAGGGCTGGGAGATGGTCTGGCCCAACCCAATGGGCAGGGGGCGGTCATCGTACGCGTAGGCCTGAAGATGCTCGGGCACAAATCGATGCCTGGGTACGCGCTCGATGGCAGCCAATACATCCGGGTCTTTGATATCAGTCCATCGAGGGGGCCATGTGGGCATTGCTTTCTTTCGTGGGGATGCCAAGATGAGGGGCGATGGGCGGACGGCGGAAGTTCTGGAAGACGCGACGGGCGAGCTCGGCCTGACCCCGGGCAGAAAGATGCACCCCATCCGCCTGCCAGGAACCGGGCGGCATGGGGAAGCTGACTTCGATCAAAGCGGCCTGGGCTTCGCGGGCCAGGTCCCGGATGTGGGTGTTGTAGGCAGGGCAGGGCGCGAAGTGGGGGTCTTTTTCCTTTTCGGCCGCGAAAGGGGACATGGTCATCAACGCGGGGAGGGCCCCCATGGCCCGAGCCTGGTCGGTCATCCATCCCAGGATGTCGACAAAGGCATCCGCGGGGACCTGAGAGGCTTCGGCGTCCCCAAAGCCCCTCTCTGCATGAGGCAGCGGGTGCACCCGGGCGCCGATGCGGCGTAACCATGGATTGCGGCCCCACCAGGTTTGTTCATGGCGCCGAAAGAGGGCGATGCGCCGTTGGGTGAGGGGGTCTGGCGCCCGTCGGCAATCGTTGATGCCCAAGGCGATGAGCAGCAGATCGGGACGGGCCCGGCGCACATCGTCGAAACGCACGTAGGCATCGGCCACGGTGTCTCCGGGGATGCTCAGGTTGTGCAGGCGCCAATGGAATTGGGGGTAGGCTTGCTGGAGCTGTTGCTGGAGCTGTTGGGGCCAGGCGTATGCCGGTGGCAGGCCGTACCCCGCGGGGATGGAATCGCCCAATACCACCAGGGTGCGTGTGTGTGGAGATTTCTGTAGATTCATGCCCCCATTGTAATCGAGAAGAGGAACGGAATCAAATCCATGATTCCCCACCTCCGCCTATGTTGCCTAATGAAGCCATCTGTGGTTAAATAGGAAGCCAAGCCTTTGTCTTCACACGCACGAAGGAGTGTTGCCATGGCCCTGCTTCGCCCCACAATCAGAACCCTGGTCGACGTGTTTGGCCCCCTGCCCGAGGATTGTCTTTCTCAGCTTCAGGGGATTTTCTTTGAACGACGATTTCGAGCCGGTGAAAAAATCTTCTGGCAAAACGAGGAAGCGGAGAGCCTGCATCTGGTGGTCGAAGGGCGGGTGAAGGTCGAACGCGTGACCACGGAAGGGCACCAGTGCATTTTGTGTCTGCGCGGGCCCAGTGACTTCTTCTGCCCCGTGCCTCTGTTGGACCGAGGCCGACAATTGGGGACGGCTTGGGCCCTGACCCCGGTGGTGGTGCTTTCCGCGGAGATGGATGCCTTCCGCCGCGTCGCGTCCGCCTATCCTCAACTGCTGGCGATTGTGCAACAGGGATGTCTGTTCGAAGTGAGGCGATTGTTGGGGCGGATGGAACTGTATGCCTTCCGTAGTGTGCGCGAGCGGGTGGCCAGTATGCTGCTGGAGGAAAGCCGTAAGCAGGAGCGCTATGGCGGCTCCCTCAATGAAGTGCGGATCACCCATCAGGAGCTCGCGGGGCTGGTGGGAGCTTCGCGCGAGAGTGTGTCTCGTAGCCTGGCGGAGCTGGAAGAGGAAGGGATCGTGAAAACAGGCCGCGGGCGGGTGACCATTCTGGACCGGGCCCGGTTGGAGGAGAAGGTGTTGATTCGAGCGAGCTAGGACCTGCTTTGTAAATAGGATTCGGATCAGGATTAGGATTGAGATCATCAGGACAACGTTGAGCGAGGCGACAACGGGCGTGATGCGTGAAACGTGAAACGTGAGAGCTTTACGCATCACGCATTACGCATTACGCATTACGTGACTGGCTTCCCGCGCCAACTTGGCCGCGAGATGTTTTCATCCGTATCGGCGCGGGCGAGCCTGCCGTTGGACTGTTATGAACGTATCGCTAAATAGTCACCATGAGCAATAGCTCACCACATAACGACGAAAATGGCGCGCAGTTTGCAGGTTTGCAAGTAGCAAAGTGGCAGGTGGCAGGTGGCAGGTGGCAGGTGGTCACGGGCGCATCTCAAACATTTGGCGTCGTTTAGCCGACCGAAGTGGCGTCTGCCACGCCCGCCCGGCGATGAAGTCGCCGGTCCATAAAACGGCGCCGGATAATTCCGGCTAGCCCCCCAGGCGCTCTGTTTCTGGCCGGGGAATTATCCCCTGGTGCAGGCGGCCGGCCCCCGCACCACCACCCGCGGGGCCAACGCCAGCTCAGACCTTGAAGCGTCTCCCAGACCTTCAAGGTCTTTGACTCCGAGCTACGGATACGAAGCCCTGCGGACTGGCCACGGGAGTGCTACTGAACACTGAACACTGATTACTGATAACTGATCACTGATCGTAACTATACAGGTACGCAAAAGTACGCAACCTGTGGTAGAATAGTGATACAGTGATAATGAATTTACTGCAAGAGAACAGGCGACTCAAGCAAGAGAACGCCGAATTACGGGAACGGCTACAGAA
>JALWZT010000146.1 GCA_027002405.1 Anaerolineae bacterium
GGGTGAAGGTGGGCGTGGGCGAAGGGGAAGGCATCGGGGTGGGAGTGGCGGTGGGAAGCGGAGTAGGGGTGATGGTGGGAGTGGGTGTGGGCAAGATGCAGATTTGATCCAAAGGGATCACCGGAGGTTCGGCATCCGCACCGCCGCCGTAAGGGGAGCCCGATCCCCAGGCCCATCCTTCCACGTCGCCATCATGAACCTGATAATTGGAAGCCCCCAGGTTGGAATACTCCCAGCCCTGGTCCCGCAGATGGTAGTACGCCCAGTATTCGCACGGCACCCCCTGACAATGACAGAAACAGTCTTCCTGGGGGAAGTCGCAGCCGTTGCTGGAGCCCCCGCCGCTGATTTTGCACACGGCCTCGCCAAAGCCGCTGGAGGGGTCCATGATCACATCCAGCCCCGAAAGCCGCAACAACTCCGCGCCCGACACGGTGTCGGCGGTGAATTGCACGCACGCGGTGATCACCCGGCCATCGCCAAAGCGCACCACCAATCCCGCCCGATGAACCTCCTGCGCGCGGCCTCTCCCCCCGGCCCACGCCAGGAGGAGAAGCCAGGTTCCCGCCAGGAGGAGAAGACGAAAACGGAGCATTACACGTCCTGGGTGTGACGTTTACGCCGTACATATCCGGCCAGGCCGACCAGGCCACCCCCCAACAGAAGCAAGGTCGCGGGTTCGGGGACTTCGGCCGGAGGTGGAGTCAAACTTGCTTCTATCTCATCAAAGGTCATGACCGGAGGATAGGTGGTGGGGTTGTAGTTGGCGTCGAAGCCGGACCAGGCAAAGCCTTCCACGGCCCGATCCCCGGGCGTGTAGCCGCCAATACCCACTTGCGAAACGTCCCAGCCATCTCCCGTGGCATTAAGATGAAAATACGCCCAGAAATGGTTGGGATCCGCGAAACAATCGTCCACAGGGTTGCCCACGCCGTCGATGTTGCAAAGGGCTTTGCCCCAACCCAGTTCCGCGATACCCACGGGGATGGTGGCGGCTTCCAGCACATCGGCGGTGGTGGCGTCCATGGGGACGGTCACAATTTCGGTGTAGGTATGATCCGGGAACTGAATCACCAGGGCCACCCGTTTTTGGGCGTTTTGGGCCCAGGCGGTCGTAGCTGCCACTACGAGCAAGAAAACCACGAGGAGAGGGATCCATCGTTTACGCATGGTAGACTCCTTTGAGAGAATGAGAGGTATCATGAAAAAGAAAACCCCCCGTCCTGAGGGGACAAGGGGGCCTGAACGCAAAGATCATCAAGACCGGGCCTGTCCTCGCAGGCGACCGATGTCGTTGCAGCGCGGGTTTTCTGGCTTAGGCAAAGACCCTTACAGTTGCGGGACAGCGCCGGACTCGCACCGGACTTACCCCGTTCCCAAAGCTTTTTGGGAAATGCTGCAACCAATCCGTATGCAGTTGAGGTTCCCATTTTAGCAGATTCCGTCGGAATGGACAAATGAGTTTCGACATTTTATAGGCTTTGGTGTATGATTAAATGCCGTAAATAGAGTCATCAGTGATCAGTAATCAGTGTTCAGTTGACTCTGCGTCCTCTGCGCTCTCTGCGGTAAGTACCCTTTCCGCAGGGGAGTCAGGGATCAGTCATCCAGTGTTCAGTAGCGCCGAGGCTAGAAACAACGCCCCTGCGTGCCTAGCCGGAATTATCCGGCGCCGTTCTGTAGTCCGGCGACTTCATGAGGCTGTTGGCAAACCTCAAGCAGGTTGCCGAGCAATCCGGTAGGAGCGGTGATCCGGCCGATTGGCCCCCACCCCTGCCC
>JALWZT010000147.1 GCA_027002405.1 Anaerolineae bacterium
GCGACCGAAGGGAGCGAAGCATCTAGCGAGCGAAGCGAGCGCCATGCCGTGTTTTTTGCGCTTCGCTAGATTCCTCGGTCGCTTCGCTCCCTCGGAATGACGTCGCGAGGCTCTATTTACGGAACAGGCGCCACGCGCGGCAGCGCGCCGATACGGATGAGAAGCTCACGCAAAGGCGCAAAGGTCGCCAAGCAGGTTTGCAAGTGGCAAGTCGCAGGTAGGCAGGTGGAAGGAACGCAGATTGACGCAGATAATCTTTAACCACAAAGGGCACAAAGCGCACAAAGACACCAAGAAACAGCCAATCTACTGAACACTGAACACTGAACACTGGATACTGGATGCCTGCTCCCTGACTCCCCCGCGGAGAGGTTACTCACCGCAGAGAACGCAGAGGACGCAGAGTCAACTGAACACTGATTACTGATCACTGATAACTGATTACTCAAAACAGGAGTCCCCCATGACCGACGCCAAACCCAAAGAACTCAAGGTCGAAGCCCCCAAAGACCTGAAGCCCATCTACAGCAACTTCGCCATCATTCATCACAATTACAATGAGATCGTGATTGATTTCGCGCATGTGATGCCGAATCTGCCCCATGCCCAGGTGCAAACCCGCATTGTGCTGACGCCGTATCATGCCAAACTGCTTCTGCAAGCGCTGATGCACAACCTGCAGAATTACGAAAAGCGGTTTGGCGAAGTGAAAATGCAGGGCTCGGGTTTGCCCAAGCGCGGCCCTATGGGGTTCGATCCTCGTCAGGTGCATTGAGCCATGCCCCGTTCCTTTTGGCAAGACCGGGTTGTGCTCATCACAGGGGCCTCGACAGGGATCGGCCGGGCCACGGCGATTGCGTTTCGACAGGCCGGCGCGCGGGTGGCTTTGGCGGCCCGCTCCGCGCAGGTTTTGGCCCAGCTCGCGGAAGACCTGGGAGGACCGGCATGGGCCCTGGCCATCCCCACGGACGTGCGGGACCCGGCCCAGTGTCAGGCGTTTGTAGAACAGGCCGCGGCGCATTTCGGCCGGGTGGATGTCTTGGTGAACAACGCGGGGATGGTGGTATCCGGCCTGTTTGAGCATTTGCAACCGGGCGACGCGGAAACCCAGTTTCAGGTTAATTTCTTCGGCGCGCTCTACTGCACGCGGGCCGCGTTGCCTTATCTGCGTCAAAGCCAGGGGGTCCTTGTCAATGTATCCTCGGTGGCCGGGCTCATCGGTACCCCCACCACCTCGGTGTACGGCGCGTCCAAGGCAGCCATGAATGCCTGGGCCCGGGCCTTGTGGGTGGAGCTCCGGCCTTATGGCGTGGGTGTGGTCACCGTGTGCCCTTACTTCACCAGCGGGGTGCAATTGGCCCAAAAAGGGATCCTGCGGCCGGGCAGTTTGCACCAGGGTTCAGGTTCCCAAAAACAAGCACCAGGCACCCAAACCGCGGAGGAAGTGGCCCAGGCCATTCTGCGAGCCGCACAACAACGCCCGCGATTGCGCGTGTTAAGCTGGGCGGGCCGGTGGATCTGGCGGCTGGACCGCCTGGCTCCCTGGCTGGTGGATTGGATTATGGCTTGGGGGATGCCGCGGTTAGGGAACAGTCACCATGAGCAAGAGCTCACCGCATAACGACGAAAATAGGACGCAGGTTGCAGGTTTGCAAGTGGCAGGTGAGCATGAGACCTCGGAGGGTCTGCGCAGACCTCCGAGGTCTGGGACCACCACGCCCGCCCGGCGATGAAGTCGCCGGGCTATAGAACGGCGCCGGATGAATCCGGCTAGCCCCGAAGGGGCGCTGTTTCTTAGCCGGGGGAATTATCCCCCGGTGTTGGGTGACGACGCGAGCCTGTGGCATACGGCATGCCGTCAGGGGGTGCGTCAACCGCCGCCCGCCCGGCGATGAAGTCGCCGGGCTATAAAACGGCGCCGGATGATGAACGTTTACAAAACAATCCGGTAATAGAATGAGGCCTATGACCCGTTTAATTTGTAAAACTCCATAATCCGGCTAGCCCCGAAGGGGCGCTGTTTCTTAGCCGGGGGAATTATCCCCCGGTGTTAGGTGATGACGCGAGCCTGTGGCATACGGCATGCCGTCAGGGGGTGCGTCAACCGCCGCCCGCCCGGCGATGAAGTCGCCGGGCTATAAAACGGCGCCGGATGATGAATGTTTACAAAACAATCTGGTAATAGAATGAGGCCTATGACCCGTTTAATTTGTAAAACTCCATAATCCGGCTAGCCCCGAAGGGGCGCTGTTTCTTAGCCGGGGGAATTATCCCCCGGTGTTGGGTGACGACGCGAGCCTGTGGCATACGGCATGCCATCAGGGGGTGCGTCAACCGCCGCCCGCCCGGCGATGAAGTCGCCGGGCTATAAAACGGCGCCGGATGAATCCGGCTAGCCCCGCAGCTGATTACTGATGACTGATCACTGATCACTTTCTTCGTGCCTTCGCCTCTCCCCCCGCACGCGGGGAGAGCCGGAGGGGGGCTTCGTGCCTTCGTGGCTCTATTTACGGAACAGTCGGTGATCGGTGCGACTTGGCGTGAGACATCTGGAAGCAACCTGTGGTAGAATGGCAATTGGACATTGGATATGCCCTCTGTCTCAAGGCGATTCGAATACCCAATATCGAATACCCAATACCAAATATCGACCACCATCTTGCTACGAAGGGCCTGACAACATTTGTCAAGCTCCTTGTAGTCACAAATGAACCATGCCGGTTTTTTCATAAGAACCCACCTTTATCCCACGACTGCAAAGAGGCGTTTCCATGATCCGAGTCACAGTCGGTCTTATAGCTTCCTTTTTGATTATATTTGTCTTGTTTTCACTATTGGGCCTGGCCGCATTGGCACTGGCATTGGCATTCGGATGGGTGCTCCATCGATTTTTGCCCTTCACCTGGTTCGAAACCACGCTCCTTTCCATGCTGGCCATCCTCCCCATTTTCTTCGCGTTGTTGAATAAACCCATAAGCCCCGAGGGGGAAGAGGAAATGGAGGAAGATGAGGAGGACGAGTGGTATGAGGAAGATGAGGAACCCGTCATTCCCCTCACGCGTTTTTGGAAGAAAGGGACGACCCCTTCGGGGGAGGCGTTACTACGATTTCTTTTTGCCAATGAAATCTATGATATGTTGATAACAGGTCCCCCGGCGGAAAGGTGGACAGATGAGGAATTGCAAGAGGTTGCCTCTGAGCTGGCGGACAGCGCGGTGGCTATTTTGAGAAAAATGCCGCCACGAAAATCACCCCACATCGGCAAAGCTAAATTGCGGACCGCGCTACAAAAACAGAGCCGTTGGCCTGAATATGAGCCATTCCTCACCGATTTTGTGTACATTGTTAACTCGACGGTAGCCTTGTGGGAGCCTCTCGTGCGTCATATCCAGGAAGACCACCTCTGGAACAAAACAGTGAGCCTGGCGGATTTTTTTGATGTGAACACCCCTTGACCCATCTGTTAGCTCTGCGTCCTTTGCGTTTCCTCCATCTGTCCTTTGCTCCGTTGTCAAGCATTGGGAACCATCCACGTGTCCCTTTCATCGGTCTCGATTCGCCTGCGCAGCAAATGTTTTCAGATAGGGGAGGATACGGGCGCGGATGTCATCCCGTACCTGACGGAAGACAGCCAGCCGTTCCTCCTCGCTCCCTTCAGCCCTGGCTGGATCATAAAAGCCCATGTGGGTCACATGCCCTTCCCGCAGCCACACCGGGCAGGTTTCGGCCGCATCGTCGCACACGGTGATGACCACGTCAAAGGTGATGTCGCGGAAGACATCCGGACGTTTGGAAACCCCCTGAGAGATGTCGATGCCGAGTTCCTGCATGACGCGGATGGCCAAAGGGTGCACGTAGCCCGAAGGCGCCGTGCCCGCGGAATAGGCCTGATACCAATCTCCCAGGAAGTGGTTCGTCAGGCCCTCGGCCATCTGGCTGCGGCAGGAATTGCCGGTGCAGAGGAAAAGGACGTTGAGTTTGGGGGAGGAGGGTTTGCTCATGGTGCATGCTCATTAGAGCAGCGAAGGGTCGGGCGCGAGAAGGGCAAAGCCCGTGTCTCGGTCGATTTCCCAGGGATACACAATCCAGCGATTGGTCACCGCGCCGTAATAGTCGGGCTGGCGGTTGGGGAAAAGGGAACTGCCGGGCTTGTAGTGCAGCACACAGGTGGCGGGCTTCCCGCCCGCGGTTTCGACCCGACCCCGCACGGCGTTGATGGTGCGCCCGCTCTTCCACACATCATCCACGATGAGCACCCGGCGCCCGCGCAGCAGGGTGTCGCTGGGGAATTGCAAAAAGGTGGGCCAGGCCAGACGTTCGATCTCCGGATCTTGGGGGAATGCCACGGCCGCGGTGAGCACATCACGGATATCCAAAGCTTCGGCCAAAATGCCCCCTAAAATGATGCCTCCTCGAGTGACCATGAGGATGACATCAAATTTCCCCGCGATTTGAGGCAGGAGCTGGTCCACCAGCGCGTCGACATCGCGCCAGGAAAGATATTCCTTGTTCATAAGCTAATGGCCTTGGATGGGAGGAAGGTTTTTGATCTTGCCAAATTCGGTGGCTCGGCGGCGGGCCCGCTTGTCCAGCCAAAAGTAACGATAGCGCGCGTCCAGTTTGCGTGCGAAAATCAGGAACCCGGTGTGGGCGATCATGCGATCCGCGGGGCGCAAGCGTTCGGGCACAGGCTTCCAGGCGCGGATAAGCACCTCCTCCACCCGGATTTCCACAAAATCCCCCTGTTCCAACGCGGCCACCACCTGGCTCACCTGGTTGACGGTGGGTTGCAGGGCCGCGAAAAGGCCACTTTCTGCCAAAGCGGCCTGGGCCTGGGGCACAAAGCGTGCGGCCTCCCGGGCGTCCAAAAACACGGCATCCACCTCGGTTTCGTCGAACCCTTCGGCAATGTCCCGCAGCTTGAGTTCCACATAGGGCAGCAGGCCCAGGCGTTCCAGATTGCGCCGGGCCACCCGCTGATGTTCGGGCCGCAGTTCGTAGCTATAGACCTTGCCATGGGGCAAGACCGCCCGGGCAAAAGCCAGGGTGAGCCCGCCACTGCCCGTGCCCGCTTCGATGATGCGTTTGCCATCCATCAGGTCGAGCTCCATGACCAGACGGGCCGCGTCCTTGGGGTAGATGATCTGGGTGGTGCGCTTGAGATGCTGGATCAGGTCGGAAAGGGTGGGGCGCAGGATGAGGAAGCGCTGGCCCAAATGAGTTTCGGCCACCTGGCCATAAGGGCGCCCGATGATCGCGTCATAAGCCAAACGTCCCCGATTGGTGTACCAGGCCTGGCCCGGTTCCACAAAAACCAGGTAACGTTTGCCTTCTTCGCTGATCAGGAGAACTGGATCGTGGGGTTGGATGAGCGATACGGCCATGAAGTGGAGTTCATTCAACGGCGGGGGGTGAGGATGGCGATCAAAAAAGCAAGGATGCTGCCCAGGGCCACGCCCAGGAGCACGCCTCGGAACGCGGCCGCGACCGGGCCGACGAGCAAGGCCCGACGCCACACGGCCAATCCGGGCAGGAACGCGAGAAAACCGGGGATCTGCCCCATCAAGACAAGGATCAATCCGGCCAGGAAGAGGACCCCGCCCACATCACGCACCGAAAGGTGTCGCCACAGCGCGTAGGCCATGAAGATGGGGATCAGGGCGAACACCGCGGCCATGCCCGGGGCCAGGGCCCAATGATACAGCCATCCGGCCAGGCCCACACGAAAACCGCCCATGGCCATGCCCGCGAGGAACATGAGAAGAAAGCCCCCCCACAGCAGCAGGCTTTGCGCCTGTTTCTGACGCACGCCGGGCCAATGACGCCAAAGCAGGTGCCCCACCCCTAGCAGGAGGACGCCGGCAAAGGTGAGCATGGTGGTTTTGAGTAAAAATTGGGCGGGGCCGATCCAGGGACCGCGCGGGAAGAAATAACTGGCCAGGCTCAACGCGCCGGCCAGCACGCCCACGGCCAGGGTGATCCGCTCGGGCCAGGATTTCGGAACAGTCACCATGAGCGATGGCTCACCACATAACGACGAAAATGGGAACGCGGATGCACGCAGATGCGACGCAGATTTCCACTGATTACTGATTACTGATCACTGATTACTCTAATTGCGGGCCAGCTTCATGGGCGATACAGCTCCCGCAACTCTTCCGGTGTCCGCACCGTGCGGATGGCCTGCTCGACGATTTCCAATATCACCAGGTCTTGAATGCCCTTGATCTCGGGCATGAGCTTCAGCCCCTCCACCCCGAATTTCAACTCTAGGCCCAGGGCAATAGCAGCCAACAGACCATCACGATAGCCTTCTTCACGACCTTCTTCACGGCCTTCTTCACGACCTTCTTTCCGCCCCCGCGCCAGGCCTTTTTCCAGGCCCTCCTGAAAGCCTTGCTGGAAACCTTCCTTCAGGCCTTTCTCCAAACCTTCCTTCAGGCCCTCTTCCAGGCCTTCCTGCTTGATCAGTTCATAGCCAAAGGATTGTATCATCAGGTCCCTCCGTCGATTCAAGAGCTGCCGGGCCAGGTCCCTGGACACCAGCCCTGCCATTAAGGTCATATTCGTCAACATATCCGCCTTGACCTCCTCCGCCAAGTCACTGTCCACAATGGCCCGCTCCGCCTCCACGGCCACATCCACGCCCCCTTGCATCAGCGGCGTCAGGGGCATCAGGCACACCCTGTTCTGGCGGAGGACCTCGGCTGCATCCAGCTCATACGGTTTCACCAGGCGGAAGCGGTAGTCCACCTCCCGGTCGTGGTAGTGGTCCGTGGCCGAGGGGGAGGGCTGGAGGAGCATGACCACGGTGATGGCGTCCAGCTCCTCCCGCAGCACGTGCCGGGCTCGATATTCCAGCAGGCGCTGGGGCACGTTCCGCTGCCAGTAGGTCTGGAACTCGATGAGGACAAGGAATTCTTCGCCATCCTCTTGCACGACGCGCAACTGGAAATCGCTGCTGCGCACGCTGGTGGTTTCCCGGGGCCGTTCCTCCATGAGGGTACTGCTGGTGACGGGGATGTCCAGCAGGTCGCGCAGGATGGCGGCGTGACAATGGCGGAGAAGTTCCTTGAGCGCGGCGTCGTATTTCATGAACTATGAGAGGATCAAGAGGATTGTAAGGGCATTGTAGCACAGCCCGGCGGGTTGGGCAACGGCTTGTTCGGGTTAGGATTGGGATCAGGATTAGGATTAGGATTGGGATTGGGATTGGGCGATATGGGCGATGGCTCGCCAATACCGAGGAAAATGGGAACGCAGATTTGCGCCGATGCTTCGCAGCGCAGATTTTCGCAGATATTCGTCATGCTGAGCGACCGGAGGGAGCGAAGCATCTAGCGAGCGAAGCGAGCGCCATGCCGTGGTTTTTGCGCTTCGCTAGATTCCTCGGTCGCTTCGCTCCCTCGGAATGACGTCGCAAGGCGCTACTGATCACTGATCACTGATCACTGATTACTCCCTTCCCGGGGCAGGCTCTAGAAGACCGAGATCAACCAAAAAAGCAGAAACGCGAGGCCCAGCAGGATGACCAGCGCGGTGAAGATGCTTTGGGCCTGCAGGGGCAGAGATTGAGAGGCTGTGGGGACCTGCGGCTGCATGGCCGTAGCCAATTCCCGCGCTTCGGCCGGCAGAGAAGCCGCATCCATTTTGGAAGCCAAAAGAAGGGTCAGTTCCAAGGGCACATACGCGCCTTCGTAGGCCAGCCCGCCGCCGTCACCAAGCCCAGTCATGGGCAGGGGGATGTGCATGGGGTCTGCCTGGAGCAAGGGGTGGGGAGGCAGCTCGGTGGACGCGCTCGCGGCCGAGCCCCCACGCAGCCGCAACAGCAAGACCACGCCCGCCATCAGGGTCAATACCCCGATGGCCAGAAGATCAAGCTCGGTCAGGTAGAAGAAGTTGGGAACTACTTTCATGTCACCGCCGAGTTTGCCGGGAGTGCTGAGACATGCGTTTCATTTTCAGACCCCACGCGTACAGGGCCGCGGGCAAAAGAGGCGCCAGGGCCTCAAAGATTTCGTGCACAAAGGGCGCCAGAGGGGCGTAAGTATCCTGCAGAAAAAGAAGGAAGGTTCGCGGGGACATGGGAAGGGCCAGGGATCAACGGCGTTTTTTCTTGCGCTTTTTGGCTTTGCGGCGGGAAGAAGGGCCTGCTGCCGCGGCCGCGGGCACCGGAGTCCGTTTTTTGCCCCGGCCTTGCTGGGCCTTCACCCGGCGGACCGCATCGGCCGGTGGGGCGGTCTCGCCCGCCAGATCGCTCTTCATGTGGCAATCCTTGTATTTTTTGCCACTGCCGCACCAACAAGGGTCATTGCGCCGGAGCTTGGGCGCCTGTCGTCGTTGGGGCGCTGGCTTGCTCCCGCCATTCCCACCCACGCTGGGATGGAAAGCCCGCACAGGCGCCCGCTGCTGCTCTTTCACCAGCTCCACCCGGTAGATTTGGGTGACCACATCCTCCTTGATCCGGGCCAGCAGATCCGCGAACATCTCAAAGGCCTCTCGTTTGTAGGCCACCAGGGGGTCCTGCTGAGCCACGGCCTGCAAGCCAATCCCCTCGCGCAGGATGTCCAGGTCGGTGAGATGACGCACCCAGCGGCGATCGATGGATTGCAGCATGAGCAGGCGTTCGATGCGCCGCATGTCCTCGGAACCCAGGCGCTTTTCCTTCTCTTCGTAGTTCTCCCGGGCCAATTGCTGGAGCCGTGCCAGGATCTCCTCCCGGGTGAGCCGGGCCCAGGTTTCGGGGGTTTCTTGCGCGGGCAGGGGCATGATGCGCAAAATCGCCTGGTGCAATGACTTCAGGTCCCAATCTTCGGCATACTTGGCCGCGGTGGCCCGCTGCACCATCTCTTCCAGATATTCGTCCACCATCTTCAGGATGGTGGGCTTGAGGGTAGGCTCGGCCAGTACCTTGCGGCGCTGGTCATAGATGACCTCGCGCTGCTTGTTCACCACGTCGTCATATTCCAATACATGCTTACGCATGTCGAAGTTATATCCTTCCACCCGGGTCTGGGCCTGTTCGATGGCCTTGCTCACCATGCCCGCTTCCAGGGGCATATCTTCATCCACCCCGAACCGGTCCATGATCTTGGAAAGGGAACCGCCCCCAAAGCGTCGCATCAGGTCATCTTCCAAGGAGAGGAAGAAGCGGGATTGACCAGGGTCTCCCTGGCGGCCCGCGCGGCCGCGCAACTGGTTATCGATACGGCGGGCCTCATGGCGTTCGGTGCCCACCACATAAAGGCCGCCCAGTTGCCGTACCTTTTCCGCGTCCCGTTTGGTTTCTTCCCAACGCTTCTTGAGGACCTCTACCCAGGGTTCATGGAATTTCTGCTGGGGGTCTTTGCCCTTACGCAGCATATCCACGGCCTCGATCCAATCGGCCTCACGGATGCTGTTCAGGTCGTAGCCCTGTTTGCGCAGGTCTTCCCGGGCCAGGTTTTCCGGGTTCCCCCCCAGCAAAATGTCCACACCACGGCCGGCCATGTTGGTGGCGATGGTGACCGCGCCCGGTCGGCCGGCCTGGGCGATGATCACCGCCTCACGCTCATGATTTTTGGCGTTGAGAACCTGATGGGGGATGCCCCGACGGGTGAGCAAGCGGGAGAGGTATTCCGATGTTTCGATGGCGCTGGTCCCCACCAGCACGGGCTGGCCTCGTTTGTGAGCCTGTTCGATCTCATCGAGCACGGCCTTGAATTTGGCCCGCTGGGTTTTGAACACCACGTCCGGGTGGTCGATGCGCTGCACCGGCACGTTGGTGGGGATCACCACCACATCCAGGTTGTAAATGCGATGGAATTCCTCCTGTTCGGTGGCCGCGGTACCGGTCATGCCCGCGAGCTTGCGGTACATGCGGAAGAAGTTCTGGAAGGTGATGGTGGCCATGGTCATGTTTTCCCGGCGCACCTTCACCCCTTCCTTGGCCTCGATGGCCTGATGGAGCCCTTCGGAATACCGTCGGCCATGCATGAGACGGCCGGTGAACTCGTCCACGATGATGATCTCGCCATCTTTGACGATGTAATCCCGGTCCCGCTTGAAAAGCACGTGGGCCCGCAGCGCGTTATCCAGGTAGGGCAGCCATTCCGCGTATTTGGGGTCATAGAGGGTTTCCCCTTCGGGGATGCCCAACCACTGCTCCAACTTGCGGATCCCCTCTTCAGTCAGGGTCACCACCCGGTCCTTTTCATCTACCGAATAGTCGCCCGGGCCGTCTTCTTCGACCTGGGGCTTCAGGCGGGGGACCAGGCGGGCGAATTTGGTATACAGCTCGCTGGATTCCTGAGCAGGCCCCGAGATGATCAGGGGCGTGCGGGCCTCGTCGATGAGGATGTTGTCGATCTCGTCGATGATGGCGAAGTTCAGCTCCCGCTGCACGATCTGGCCGAGGTCCGTGACCATGTTGTCGCGCAGGTAATCGAAGCCGAACTCGTTGTTGGTGCCGTAGGTGATGTCCGCCTGGTAGGCTTGGCGGCGGGTAATGGGCCGCAAGTTGCGGAAACGGTCATCTTCGTTGGGGTAATCGGGGTCATAGATGAAAGAGCCCTGGTCGGGGTTCCCCGCGCCGCTTTGGATGACCGCGGCGCTCACGCCCAGAAAGTGGTAAATGGGGCCCATCCACTGCACGCCGTATTTGGAAAGGTAATCATTGGGTGTGACCAGATGGACGCCCCGACCGGTGAGTGCGTTGAGATAGAGGGGCAGGGTCGCCACCAGGGTTTTCCCTTCGCCCGTTTTCATCTCCGCGATTTTGCCCTTATGGAGCACAATACCACCGATGAGCTGGACATCGTAATGGCGCATGCCCAGGGTGCGCACCGCGGCCTCTCGCACCACGGCAAAGGCCCGGGGCAGGATCTCCATGAGGATGTCCTCTTCCAGTTGGCGCAGGTCCTCATCGACGCGCTCGATTTGGCGCTTCAGGCGGTCGATATCGCTGGGGTCTTCGGCTTTTTCCAGTTCCGCGCGCAGGTCTTCCAGTTCCTGACGCAGGGGTTGGGTTTCTTCCTGGATTTTCTGGCGGAAGAGGGTGGTCTGGGCCCGAAGCTCCTCGTCACTGAGGCTCTGCATCTCGGGCTCCAGCGCGTTGATCTCATCCACCAGGGGTTGAATCTGTTTGATAAACTTTTCGCTGGGATCACCAACGACTTTTTTCAGCAAATTTTTGAACATAGCCGGTCTTGAATGGGAAGTTGGAGTATGGTAACATCTCATTATACCACATCTTTATCATCCCTGGCGCATTGAGAGGCCTGGCATCCATGAAATCGCGTCAAATGACCCGCCCTCTTTTTCCACCTCCGGCCTCCTGGCCCAAGATGGCCCGGTTTTTGCAGCAGGGCACGCCCACCCAACAGGCCGCGGCCCGGGTGCTCCAGGAGCTGAAGATTTTCCAGGTCTTGGCCCCCTTCTGTCCCCGCCTCGCGGGCACCATCCCCATTGACGTGGACCTGCCCGGAAGTGATCTGGACATCATCTGCCAGGCCCAGGACCTGTACGAGTTGGCCGCCAGGGTGGCAACCCATTTTGGCCCCATGCCCGGGTTCCGTCTGCGCCACAAAACCCGCGAGGGGCAGCCCATCCTGGTCGCTGAATTCGAATATGAAGGGTTTCCCATCCAGATTTACGGCTCCCAGACGCCGGTGGACCACCAACGGGCCTGGGTCCACATGGTGGCCGAAGCCTATCTATTGGACCAGGCCGGACCCGAAGCCCGGGCCGCGGTGCGGAAGCTCAAGGCCGCGGGCCTGAAAACCGAACCAGCGTTTGCCCAGGTCTTTCGGCTTCCGGGCGACCCATACGACGTGCTTTATCAATTGGGGCATCGGATAGCAGTCCATCGGCTGGCTCGCCCGCGCCGATACGGACGAAAATAGGAACGCAGATTTGCGCAGATGCAACGCTGATTTCCGCAGATGTTCGTCATGCTGAGCGACCGAAGGGAACGAAGCATCTAGCGAGCGAAGGGAGCGCCATGCCGTGGTTTTTGCGCTTCGCTAGATTTCCTTCGGCTGCGCTCAGGACATGCCTCGGTCGCTTCGCTCTCTCGGAATGACGTCGCGGGGCTCTACTGATTACTGATTAACTGATCAATGATTACTCTATTTTCAAAGCACCCCCGGCAGGATTCGAACCTGCGACCGTCGGCTTAGAAGGCCGCTGCTCTGGCCACTGAGCTACGGGGGCTGGATGTTTCGATTGTATCATATCCCTTTCTCCCCTTTCAAGGTCGCGTGCCATGGATACGAACCCATTACCGGCTGCGTATGGTGGTCCGGGCTGGCAGCCTCGGCTCACCAGCACTCAGGAGGAATTGGGCACCCTGTGGGCCCGATGCGGGGTAGCCAGCGAATACGGGCGTCTGCGCCAGGTCCTTTTGCATCGCCCCGGCCCCGAGCTGCAAACCCCGGACCCCAATCGGGTGAATATGCTGGCACCGATAGACCTGGCCCGGGCCCAAGCTCAACACGACGCGCTCATCCGGGCCTATGAGGAGGCCGGCGTGAGGGTGCATCTGGTGGACCCGCCCCAAACCCCGCCTCCCAACCTGCTCTTTGTGGCCGATCTCCTCTTCATGACCCCCGAAGGCGCGATCCTGGCCCGCCCTGCCTCCCGGGTGCGCGCGGGGGAAGAACGATGGGTGGCCCGTCGTCTGGCCGCGTTGGGCATCCCCATCCTTTGCAGCGTGCACGGCCTGGGCGTGTTCGAAGGGGCCGATGCCATGTGGATCACCCCAGACCATGTCCTGGTGGCCGAAGGCCTGCGCACCAATGCTCAAGGTCGGGCTCAGGTGGCTCACACCCTGGCCGAAATGGGCGTGGAGGTCATCCCGGTAGGATTGCCTTTCGGCACGATGCACCTGATGGGCGTGCTGCGTCTGCTGGACCGGGACCTGGCCATCGCCTGGCCCGGGCGGGTCCCCTACGCGGCGATACGCGCCCTGCAGGCCCACGGCATCCAGGTCCATCTCCTGCCCGATGAAACCGAAGCGCGCCGCGGCCATGCCCTGAATGTGGTCCCCCTGGCCCCCAGAACCATCCTCATGCCCGCTGGGAATCCCATCACCCAACGTTTTTACGAAAGCCTGGGGGTGACCTGCCTGCCGGTGGAAATTGACGAAATCCTCAAAGCGGCCGGGGGCATCGGCTGCATGACGGGCGTGCTGGAACGGGAGAGATAGGATTGGGATTAGGATTAGGATTAGGATTGGGGATTGTCGGGCCGAGGTTAGGCGCGAGCATGAGTAATCAGTGATCAGTTATCAGTAATCAGTGTCCATAGGTTGGCTGTTTCTTGGTGTCTTTGTGCTCTTTGTGTCCTTTGTGGTGAAAGATTATCTGCGGCACGAGGGAAATGTAACCGATTCTTGTTTCAGGGCGTCTTACTCCATGGAATTCCTCGAGGTTCGATAGCTATCGAACGGAGGGAGCATAAGACCTTGACAGGGATCTTTATGCTTCCGTGATTATTTTTCAACCATTTAACCCTATTTTTTCGAAGGAGAACGACACGATGCCCTTACATCCTCCCTCTCAACGCCGTGGTTCTTTTTTTGGCCTGGCATTTTTTGTTATGGTGGTGATAGGCTTGCTCTTTTCTGGGGCTCTCACCTCTCGTGCGGAGAGTGGCAGCCAAGGACAAAAAGTCTTCCTACCTCAGATGTTCGTCGGAGGCACGGCCAATGTTTCTGTCGATAATGCCCATATCTTGATCATCGGTGTGCCCAAGGACACACCCATGTCGTGGGTAGGAGCCGTCCTCAGCCAGTATTTTGGTGGTCAAGTGCAGGATATCATCCCGCAGTTGGGCATTTATCGCGTTGAATTCCCTAACGGTGTGCCCGACCAGGGAACGCAAGATGTCATCAAGTCGATCTTGGGAGCCCGATTCATCGAGCCCGATCTGGCCGTGAATCTCTTCGAAACACGTCCCAACGATCCCCGCTATAAGGATCAGTGGGCTCATGAAAAGATTCAAAGCCCCCGGGCCTGGGATGTCACCCAAGGGGCCAGCCATGTGGTGGTCGCCGTGGTGGATACGGGCGTGGACCTTTCTCACCCCGATCTCAAGGATCGCCTGACACCGGCCGATACCTGGTATGATTATGGTGAAGACGATGGGGATCCTTCCGATACCTACGGGCACGGCACCCATGTGGCAGGCATTGTCGCGGCCACAGGCAACAATGGTGAGGGCGTGGCTGGCGCCGGCTGGTTTACCAGCATCATGCCCATTAAGGTCTTCCCCGATGATAAGGGGAGCACGTCGATGTACACCGTGGCCAAAGGGGTGGTCCATGCTGTGGATCATCATGCGCACATTATCAATTTGAGTTTGGGCGGGAGCAGTGAAAGCGACGCCATGCGCGATGCCGTCAATTATGCCTATGATCACGGTGTGATGGTGGTGGCTGCCGCAGGGAATAATGATAGTGACGATCCCTCCTATCCCGCGGCGGAAGCTCATGTTCTGGCCGTGGCCGCCACAGACACCCAGGACAAAAAAGCGTCCTTCTCGAATTATGGCGATTGGGTGGATATTGCTGCTCCTGGGGTTTCTATCCTTTCCACCATGCCCACCTATCATGTGGCCATGAATGATGGGGGCGCCAAACAGGATTACGATTATATGAGCGGGACGTCGATGGCTAGTCCTCTGGTGGCCGGGGTGGCGGCCCTGGTCAAGGCCGTCCATGGTGATTGGACCCCTGATCAGATTGCCCAGCATCTTCAGGAAACCAGCGATGCCATCGATGCGCAGAATCCGGACTACGCTGGCAAATTGGGATCGGGGCGCGTCAACGCGGGCGATGCGCTTTCGGGCTCAACTCAGCCCACGGCCACGCCTACGCAGCAACCTACGGCCACACCTACCCGTCAGCCCACGGCCACCCCTACGCAGCAACCTACGGCGACGCCCACCCGTCAGCCCACGGCTACGCCTACGCAGCAGCCCACGGCCACACCTACTCGTCAGCCCACGGCTACGCCTACGCAGCAGCCCACGGCCACACCTACCCGTCAGCCCACGGCTACGCCTACGCAGCAGCCCACGGCCACACCTACTCGTCAGCCCACGGCTACGCCTACGCAGCAGCCCACGGCCACACCCACCCGTCAGCCCACGGCCACCCCTACTCCCAGCCCCACTCCCGAAAACCTGTTGCCCAATCCTTCTTTCGAAATGGGAGGCGGCTTCTTTGGCAACCTGCCCGATGGTTGGACCAACCATGGCAATGGCACCTTGTGGGCGCAAGGACAGGCCAGTGATGGCAACTTCTCCCTGGCGATTGGCCCCTGCATGATGAGGTGCGACGGCTATTGGCAATCCGATCCGCTTACGCTGATGACCACCCATCGATTCGAACTCAGTGGGGATCTGATGGTCTCGCCGGGGATGACCCCGGGCTTCGCCTTCGAACAATGGGATGCTTACGGCAACTTCATCGGCGAACTGACCGTGCCCATCACCCAGACCCTGCCGTTCTCCATGTGGCAGTCCCTGGACCCGATTCCAGTGGGCGCAGGAAGTGACTTCCCCTTTGATCCGGATGCCTATTTCGTGGCCTTACGCCTCTATATCGAAAACGGCATGTCGGGCACCGTATGGTTCGATAATCTCTACCTGGGCGATCTCGATCAACCTCTTCCCAACACTTTCTCGGGTTCTCGTTAAAAGAGAGCGCATCCGTCCCTCGTTTCAACACGGCGCATCCGTCCTGGGTGCGCCGTGTACGTTTCGGGCATTGGAGGGCTGCTGCACCCGCTGCGTCATATCCGAAATCGCTGCATGCTTGGGTTTGACAGAAGCATTGGTATCATACAATACCATTCAGTTTACGTTTACCCGATTCCATCCACAAAGAGGTGCGCCGCGTGGCGAAGAAGGAAGGCATTTCTATCAATCAGTTCATCACCCTTGCCACCGCGGAGAAACTGGCTGCTCTGGACACGGAAGAGTATTTGGCAAAAAGGGCGGCCCGGGCCAGTCGCGAGCGATTCTTGGAGGCCATGGCAAAAGTCGCGGATGTGGAGCCTGAAAACGAAGAAGATCGCATCGACTGATATGGCCACGAGAGGCTGTTATGCACTTTGTCCCCCTCAAAGGTCAGGAGCGCTGCATGGGAGGTTGGAATTGGCCGCAGATAACGCGGATAAGGCAGATTTTCGCGGATTTTTTCAATCGATTTCGGTAGAGTTGAGATCGAACCGTATTCAGGGGCGGCGTTGAATCTTCGATGAAGTGGTCGCGGCCGTCCGGGAGGCCCCGGCCCGGGCGGTGGTGACCAAGGATTTGTGAAGCGACTGGGGAAGCACGTATAATGATCGTACAGGGGAGCGTTATCGTCATGCCCGCCATGAACCGATTCTCCCCAACTCACAGCTCGCGGCCTGGAGCGCCTGGCCCAACCCGTGCGCAAACAGCAGGTCAACGGTCATGACTGTGGTCACACCTGGAGGAAATGATGACGCAAACGATTTCCAAAAGCAAACTCAAAGCGAATATGTTGCAGATTTTCCGAGAGCTCGAAAAGAACGGCGAGGAGCTCATTGTGACAGACCGGGGCAAACCCACGTTGATCATTCGCCCAATCGTCGAAAAGAAAAGTGTGGACGAAGTCTTTGCCGATTTGCGAGGCAAAGCGATTGTCTATGAGGATCTGGATACGCCGACAATGGAGGATTGGGAGGCTCTTCGGTAGATTTGAGATCGAATTGTGTCAACACCCTATCAGGATGGGGCAAACTGATCACTGATTACTGATTACTGATTACTCTCCTACTCTCCCGCCGTTTCTGTTCCGCGATGGCCTTGCGCACAAAGGCCAGGAAGAGGGGATGGGGAGCGTCGGGCCGGGATTTGAACTCGGGATGGAACTGGCTGCCCAACATGAAGGGGTGATCCGCAAGTTCCGCAATCTCCACCAAACGGCCATCCGGGCTGAGCCCGCTGAACACCATGCCCGCCTGCTGGAAAGGCTCCCGGAACGCGTTATTGAACTCCCACCGGTGGCGATGGCGTTCTTCCACCCGGTCCACCCCATAGGCTTCATGGGCTTTGGTGCCCGGCACCAAGACGCAGGGATACAGCCCCAAACGCATGGTGCCGCCCAGCTCGGTCACCCCCTTCTGGTCCGCCATGAGATCAATGATGGGATAGGCGGTGGTGGGGTCAAACTCGGTGCTGTTGGGCTCATCACTTTGGTAAAGATACCGGCCGAACTCGATGCACATGACCTGCATGCCCAAACACAAGCCCAGATAAGGCACCCGATGCTCGCGCGCGTATCGGGCCGCCCGGATCTTCCCTTCGATGCCCCGATAGCCAAAACCACCGGGCACCACAATGCCCGTGACCGTATCCAACACATCCCAATGCTTGCCCCGTTCCAGGTCTTCGGAGCTGATCCATTCAATTTCCACATCGTAGCCTTCCGCGATCCCCGCGTGGAACAGGGCCTCGCGCACGCTGATGTACGCGTCCTGCAACTCCACATATTTGCCCACCAGGCCGATCCGTACCTTGGGCTTGGGCGCGTAAATGCGATCCACCATGGCCCGCCATCCCGACAGATCCGGCGGTTGGGCATGCTCCAATCGTAATCGCTCCACCAGATAATCCCCCAGCCCCGCGTCTTCCAGGGTCAGGGGCACTTCGTAGATGGTCCCCGCGGTAACCAGGGGGATCACCGCCCGCGGCTCCACATCGGTGAAGAGCGCGATCTTCTGCCGCACCTCCTCTTCCACCGGATAATCGGAACGCGCGCAAATCACATCGGGCTGGATACCAATGCCTCGCAATTCTCGCACGCTGTGTTGCGTGGGCTTTGTTTTCAGTTCTCCGGTGGCTCCGATGTGGGGGAGCAGGGTGACATGGATGTAGACCGTGTTTTCCCACCCCACATCCTTGCGCATCTGCCGGATGGCTTCCAAAAAGGGCAGGCTTTCGATATCCCCCACCGTGCCCCCGACCTCCACCAACACCACTTCCGCGTCGGTTTCCTTTGTCACCATGTGAATCCGACGTTTGATCTCATTGGTGACGTGCGGGATCACCTGAATGGTGCCGCCCAGGTAGTCTCCCCGGCGTTCCCGGGCGATGACCTCCGCGTAGATTTGGCCGCTGGTCACATTGCTGGAGCGGGTGACATTGACCCCGGTGAACCGTTCGTAATGCCCCAGGTCCAGGTCCGTCTCCGCGCCATCATCGGTGACAAAGACTTCCCCGTGCTGATAGGGGCTCATGGTGCCCGGGTCCACGTTGAGGTAGGGGTCCAGCTTCTGACCGGCCACGCGAATCCCGCGGGCCCGCAACAGGCGTCCTATCGCGGCCGCGGTCACACCTTTGCCCAGGCCGCTGACCACGCCGCCGGTGACAAAAATAAACTTGGTCATGGTCCGACATCATAGCATGAACCCAGAGGAATGCCAAAGTTCCATATTTGTAAAATACATCCCATTTGCGTACAATATCCCTCAACACTTGGCAACCTTTTATCCACTCACCCTCACCCACAACACGATATCCATGAGAGACCTTCTCCAACAACTTCAGCAGCTCAAGGAAGAGGCGCTACAAGGAGGAGGGGAAAAGCGCATCGCCCGCCAACATGCCGCGGGCAAGCTCACCGCGCGGGAGCGCATCCAACGTCTGGTGGACGCGGGGAGTTTTCAGGAGATGGGGATGTTTGTCAAGCATCAAATCCAGGATTTTGGGATGGACAAGAAACGCTATCCTGGCGACGCGGTGGTGACCGGGTTCGCCACCATCGGCGGCCGACAGGTCGCGGTGTACGCGCAGGATTTCACGGTTTTGGGCGGCACGTTTTCGGAAATGCACGCCCGCAAGATCGTGGCCCTGCAAGACCTGGCCCTGGAAGCCGGCGTCCCCATCATCGGCTTGATGGACTCGGGCGGGGCTCGCATCCAGGAAGGGATTCGCGGGCTGGCCGGGTATGGCGAGATGTTCACCCGCAACGTGCTTTCCTCGGGCGTCATCCCCCAGATTTCGGTGATGATGGGGCCCTCGGCCGGGGGCTCGGTCTATGCCCCTGCGCTCACCGACTTTGTGATCATGGTCAAAGACACCAGTTACATGTTTCTCACCGGCCCGGACGTGGTGAAAGCGGTCACGGGCGAAGAGGTGAGCACCGAGGAATTGGGCGGCGCCATGGTCCACAATGTGCGCAGCGGGGTGGCCCACTTCCTGGCCGAACACGAAGAGGACGCCCTGGAAATGGTGCGCCTGCTTCTCAGCTATCTCCCCCAAAACAACACCGAAGACCCCCCTCATGCCCAAACGTCGGACCCGCCCGACCGTCAGGATGAGAGCCTGGCTGACATCGTGCCTTCCGCGGAGGACCAGCCCTACGATGTCAAACAGGTCATTCAGGCCGTGGTCGACCTGGGCACCTTTTTCGAAGTCCAACCCTATTTCGCGCGCAACGCGGTGGTGGGCTTCGCGCGCATGGATGGGTATGTGGTGGGCATTGTGGCCAATCAGCCCTCCTTCCTGGCCGGGGTGTTGGATATCGATGCCAGCGACAAAATCGCGCACTTTGTGCGGGTGTGCGATGCGTTCAACATCCCCATCCTCACCTTTGTGGATACCCCTGGCTTCCTGCCCGGCGTGAACCAGGAGCACTACGGGGTCATCCGCCATGGGGCCAAGATCATCTACGCGTACGTGGAAGCGACCGTGCCCAAAATTTCCATCATCCTGCGCAAGGCCATGGGCGGCGCCTACATCGCCATGAGCTCCCGGAAGATGCGCAGCGACCTGGCTTATGCCTGGCCCACCGCGCAGATCGCGGTCATGGGCGCGGAGGGCGCGGTGCGCATCCTGCATCGCAAAGACCTGGCCCGGGCCGAAAACCCCGCGCAATTGGAAGCCGAGTTCGTGAAGGCCTATCGGGAGAAATTCTTCAACCCTTACGTTGCCGCGGAACTGGGCTTTTTGGATGATGTCATCGACCCGCGGGAAACCCGGCCCAAGCTGATCAAAGCCCTGGCCTTTCTGCGCACCAAAGTCCAACAGAACCCGCCCAAAAAGCATGGGCTGATGCCTGTGTAGGATGTCCCGAGGTAAAGTAATCAGTGATCAGTAATCAGTAATCAGTGTTCAGTGTTCAGTAGCTGAACATAAGAAGCTGCCTGTAAAAATCTGCGTTGCGAAGCATCTGCGGAAATCTGCGTTCCCTCCCCTCAGACCTATGATCGCCAATCTCCAATTCGGTGTCTTGTTGATGGTTGTGGGCATGGGCATGGTGTTCATCATCCTGGCCATGCTCTGGGGCATTATCGCGTTGTTTCAGCGCATCGACCGCGTCATGTTTGCCCGAGAAGCGGCCCGGGCCGAGGAAGCCGCGGCAGGCCCCGAACTTTCGCCCGAACTGCTGGCCGCGATCGCGGTAGCCATCCATCGTTATCAGCAGGAAAAAAAACGGCCCCTGCCCGGCCCCCGGGTTCCCAAACGCCTGGACCCTTCCCAGGCCCGGTGGGTGGCCGTGGGCCGAGCTTACCAGTTGCGGGCCAACGCCCCCCGCACC
>JALWZT010000148.1 GCA_027002405.1 Anaerolineae bacterium
GGGGGATGAGTCTTACGTAGCCCCTCCATTCCGGGCGATCACCCCTCCCCCGCAAGCGGGGGAGGGGCAAGGGGGTGGGGGCCGAACGGCCGGAGCACCGCCCCTGCCGGATTGCACGGCGACCGGCTTGAGGTTTGCCAACAGCATCACGAAGTCGCCGGGCTACAGAACGGCGCCGGATAATTCCGGCTAGCCCCGCAACTGATTACTGATGACTGATCACTGATTACTCATCCTCGCGCCTAACCTCGGCCCAACAATCCTCAATCCTAATCCTAATCCTGATCCTATTTTCGGAACAGTCACGAATTATCCTCATAAACCGGTGGCGGCAACTGCTCCTGGCCCGTGCGGAAGAGGAAATAGTTCCACACCAGGCGGCTGATGTCCGCCATCAGAGGATTGCTCATATCCCAGACCACCCAGCCGTACTGGTACACATAGATATCCAACACATAGGGGCCTTCCGGGCCGTAGATGATGGCCACATCCCCCTGGGTGTCGGGCGCGTATCCATGCTTATGGCCGATGCGGGTCCCCTTGGGCACCCCGTATTTGATCAAATACCCCAGGGGATTCTTTTCCAGCCAGCCGATCAGGTCCTGGCACTTGGCCGGGGAGAGTTTTTCTGGATACGCGGCCAACAGCGCGCCTTTGCCCTCTGCGCAACGCCCGATCTCTGCCAGCAGGACCCCCATATCCCTTGGCGTGGTCTGGGTCGCCAGGTCGGGATTGGTATGATATTGGGGATGGGTATTGGCCGGTGTGCGGATAATGGGCGGAGGGATGTCGCTGTTGTAGGGGACGGCGATGAAGGTGTTTTTTAAGCCAAAGTCCTGGTAGAACTGGGTCACCCGATGAACCCCTTTCATCACATCCCCGTTGCCCAAATGGAACATGAGCGCGTTGGCCGCGGCATTGCTCGCGGTGGGCGAGGTAACCGTGATGCTGATCCATTTGGTGATGTTATCGGGCAGAGGCAGGTCATTATCCATGTAGGTTAAAAGCAGGATCCCAATCTTCACCGTACTCATGCCCGAAAACGCGGTGTCCGCGTCGATATCGATCTCTTCCCCTGTCGGTAGAAACTGGAAATAGGATGCATACACCCCTGGGAATTTTTCAAAACGCTGGCGCATCGCGGTTTCCAGCGCCTGAAATCCCGGCTTTTCCTCTTCCTCCACGATCAAAGCGAAATGGGCCTCCCGGTTGTAAGGGTCCACAAAGGCCTGGATGATATTGATGGCCGTTTGCCCGGGTTCCGTACGTTCCCCCGGGCGGCCTTTGGCAAAGGAAAGGGTTTCGAGATTCACCGTGGGGGGCAGGGGATCATGATCATACTGCTTGGCCTGGGCCTTGATCCATTGGGCCAATTTATCCCGATTATAGGTGTACTGCAAAGGGATATCGTGGGGCACGGGGGGACGACCGGACACATAGAAAAGGAAACCCCATAGGGCATCCCAACCCCGGCCATACACCTGGGCCTGAGCCACCATCTCCTCGGCATTCACCCGGAAATCGATGGTCTCCGGCTTGAGCACCAGGCGATGGTCTCCATGGAAAACCAGAATAGGGCGTTCATACGTGGCGCGCAAGTTGGCCACGGCTTCTTCCGTGGTTTGTCCACCGATCTTCATCCCCCCCAGGGTGACGCCAGGGGGGATCGCGTCTCGTCCGCGGGTGTATTTGATGTAATAGGGGCCCAAGAAAAGCACCAGCGCAGCCAGGCCCAAGAAGATAAGCCAACGAAGCAAACGAAACATGACGAGCTAAAGGCAGGGGATCACCCGCCTGGGATGGGCGGTTTTCCCGCAATCCAGTTGCTGATATCCATAAAGGTGACCAGGATCATAAACCCCACCAGCAACACAAACCCGGCCATATGCACCAGGGCTTCCTTTTCTGGGGGGATGCGGCGCCGGCTGATGAGTTCCGCTAACGCGAACATGATGCGGCCGCCATCCAGCGCGGGAATGGGGAGCAAATTGAGGATGGCCAGGTTGATGCTGAGGAACGCGGTCAGGTTAAGCAGGTCTCGCCACCCCTGACGGGCCACTTTGGCCGTGATCCGCCCGATGGCTACGACACCGCCCACCCCCCCCTCAGGAGCGGGTACATTAGGTGAAATGAAGCCGTGAATCATCTGGGCCAGCCCCTGGAGCATCATCACAATGACCTGCCAGGTTTGCTGAACACCGCCCACAAGGGCTTCGATGGGCCCAAAATGCTTCAATGTAATTTGATCGGGAGCCATGTAAGGCTGAATTTGCACGCCCGTGGCCCCCTGTCCGGGTGGGATCTCTTCGGGTAAGCGGGGCCGCAACGATACCGTGAGGGTTTCCTCTCCTCGTTTCACGGTCATCTCGATCTGCTGGCCCGCATGTTGATTGATCAGCTCCACCACCGTTTGCAATCCCAAAACTTCTTGGCCATTGATGGCGGTGATGATATCCCCCGGTTGCAAGCCCGCCTGCGCAGCCGGGCTTTCCGGGGCCACACTGATGATTTCCACGGGCAGGGTTTCCACATCGCCATTAAATTGGGGGACCCCAGCCATGAACAAAATGGCAAAGATCACCACGGCCGTAACAAAATTCATAAACGGGCCCGCAGCCATGACAATAATCCGCCGCCAGGGGGCCACATTGGGCAGGGCATGAGGGTCCTCATCATCGCCATCCTCCCCTGACATGCGCACAAACCCACCGAAGGGAATCCAATTCAGGGTGTACGTCACCCCATTGCGTTCAAAAAGGGTGAGCATTCGGGGAGGATAACCAAAACCAAATTCCAGGACCCGCACGCCCATCCAGCGCGCGGCCAGAAAATGGCCTAATTCATGGATAAAGATCAAAAAACCAAGCACTGGCACAACGGCCAGGATGGCAAGTGATGACCAGGAAAAATCGAACATAGAGCACTCAAATCGGGGGGATAGATTGAAACAATCACCCCGCATTGTATCACATCCTAGACCCTGTCGCCATTTGCAGACCGCAAGGTGGCGCCGCTATACTTAATTTATGATGAGACGTCTCCTTTCTCCGGAAAACATCGCCGCCTTGTTACTGACGTTGATGGTCATCTTTTTGATGGTTGCCCTTACGAGCACGTCGCCGCAATGGATTTATCAGGGGTTTTAGAGGGCATCCATGGACCTGCAGACGTTGTTTGTCTTTTTGATCCTGGCTTTGCTTTACGCCGCGCTGGTTCCGGGAAGATGGCGGCCATGGGTGCTTTTGGGGGTGAGTGTGCCCGCTATCTACTGGATGCAGCCCTGGCTCCCTTTGCGATACGCGGACTTTCTTTTGCCCACCGCGACGGTGGGGTTGACTGTCGCCGGGTGGTGGGTGACCCGGCCTCAGCCCCAAGGAGGATGGCGCTCGCTGACGCGAACGGATAGAGCCGCGCTGGCATTGATTTTGGGGATGGTGGCGCTGATGGGATTGAATCGCTTCTTAGCCCCTGAATGGCGGCTGACCCCCTCACGGCCTCCGGCGCCATGGCTGTGGGGAGGGTTGCTGATGGGGTTTGCTTTCTTGCTGGGGCTGGGGACCCTGGGTTTGCGCAGGCAAGGGCAACGGCTTGTGTTGTTGGCCGGTGTGGTGCTGCTGTTGGGGATTTTCCTTGGGCTCAAAGCCCCTGGCCTGACCACGGCCCTGGCTCGCGTGTGGCGACATTGGACAGGCCAGCATCCTGAGCTGGCTTCTGCCAATGATCTACGTTGGCTGGGGTTTTCCTATGTCAGTTTTCGACTGATCCACACATTGCGCGACCGTCAAACCGGGTTGCTGCCTTCTATGGACCTGGGGGAGTATGTAACGTATGTGCTCTTTTTCCCGGCCTTTATAGCGGGCCCCATTGATCGGGCCGAGCGTTTTCAAAAGGATTGGCAGGCTCTGCCCCAGCTTCGCGGTCTGGCTCCCGACCGGCTGGGACCGGGTGCGGCCCGGGTCCTGGTAGGCATGTTCAAAAAATTCGTCCTTGCCGACACCCTGGCCCTGGGCATGGCCCTTACTCCCGACCTGGCACAACAAAGCCATCATCCCCTGGCCCTGTGGGGGCTGCTCTATGGTTATGCCTTCCGGCTTTATTTCGATTTTGCAGGTTATACCGATATCGCCATCGGCCTGGGGATGATCCTGGGGATCCAATTGCCCGAAAACTTTCGACAGCCCTATTTCAGCACCGACATCACCCGTTTCTGGCAGCGTTGGCACATCACCCTGAGCAATTGGGTGCGTTTTTATCTTTTCTCGCCCTTCACCCGCTCCCTTCTCCGGCGCAAACCGCGGCCTTCCCCTACGTTGATTGTGTTTCTGGGCCTGATGGCCACCATGATCGCCATTGGTCTGTGGCATGGGGTCACCTGGCCCTTTTTCATTTGGGGGGCATGGCATGGGCTGGGGCTTTTCATTCACAAGCAATGGGCTGACCGCACCCGGGCCTGGCATCGCCGACTGAACTCCCACCACCCCTGGCGGGCCCGGGCCTGGACCGGCGTTTCATGGCTGCTCACCTTTCATTTTGTGGTTTTGGGATGGGTATGGTTCCTATCCCCTGACCTCCAACTCGCCCTACACATTTTTCGAGGGTTGATTCAAAAGTAGTGCACGCCCCAAGGATAAAGTTCGTTGATCCTTTGCGAAAATCATGGTATACTAGGGCTAAGGAGTTAGCGTAGCGATGCATGAACGACGACGATGGCTTTATCTGCGATGCAGTTGGCTCGAAAGCGGGTGGGTGACGAGTGCGTCTTGCATCCATGAGGGGCCGTGGCAAAGCAGGGAAGGCTTTTCGCTCGTGTTCGCGCGTCTGGCACCCGAACCCTTATCATCCTCTGGGCCGCGCGCCCGCGCGGCCCGGATAATCCAAAAGGAGCGTCTCACCATGAATCTGATCATCCAGACCCACAACGTCGAGCTCACCGATTGGCTGAGGCAGTACGTCGAAAAGAAGATTGGGAAGTTGGAACGCTACCTGCCTGATATCGACGAAGTTCGCGTGGAGCTTCGCGAGGAGCGCACGCGCAGTGCCTCGGATCGGGCTGTGGCGCAGGTGACATTGCGCAGCCGCCGCACCATCCTGCGGGCCGAGGAGCGCACGGGCGACATGTTCGCTTCCATTGATGCGGTTTCCGATAAGTTGGAACGCCGTATTCGCCGCTTTAAGGGCAAACGGGCCCGCAACCATAAACGCGCGATTGCCGAAGTGGCGGAATTGGAAGAGAGCATGACCCCCGTTGCTGAGATGGTGGCCGAAGAAATTCCCGAACAAGCCATTGTGCGGCGTAAGCGATTTGAGGTGTATCCCATGGACCCCACAGAGGCCATCGAACAGATGGAGCTTTTGGGTCATGATTTCTTCGTCTTTCTGAATGCAGAAACGGGCCAGATCAATGTCCTTTATCGTCGTCGGAATGGCGATTATGGCTTGATCGAACCGATCATGGCTTGATAAATGCCCCTATGTTCTTGAAAAGCCGGCCCTGCCCCGGGGCTGGCTTTTTATTGTCCGGTGTCTGGCGAAACTTATTTCTGTCGCTTTTCACGCCATTTTTCGACACGAATTAAACGAATTTGGCGAATTTTTCTTGTTCTTTTTCGTGAAATTCGCGTTCATTCGTGTCAAAATTAAAAAACGCCAGTGTCCAGTTATTGTCAATGAGGAGGCAAGCGATGACAACTTCTTCCCCCAAGGAGGTCCTCGTCGTCTGTACCGGGAACATTTGTCGTTCGCCCATGACGCAGGCGCTTTTGCAAAAGGCTTTGCAAGAGCGGGGATGGGATGACCGGGTGCAGGTGACTTCTGCGGGCACCTATGCCCTGGTGGGATATCCGGCCAGCGAGGGGGCCAGGCGGGCCATGCGCGCACGTGGTCTTTCGATTGAGGATCATCGGGCCCGACAATTGACCCCAGAGATGATACGAAAAGCCGATTTTCTTTTGGTCATGGAAGAGCGCCATCGCACGTATATTTTCCACCTGGTGCCCCAAGCCATGACGAGAACCTGGCTTCTCAGCGAGCTGGGGGGCGGACACGAAGACATTGCAGACCCTTATGGCCTCGAACAAGAAGCTTACGAACGAACCGCGGATCGAATTGCCGGGTACATCGAACAAGGTCTGGATCGGTTGTGTGGGCAGTTGTTATGTAAGCAGTCGTCATGAGACACAACGACGAAAATGGGGACGCAGATTTGCGCAGATGCAACGCAGATTCATACTGATTACTGATAACTGATTACTGATAACTCCTGATCGCGCCCCCCTCGGCCTGACAATCCCAATCCTAATCCCAATCCCAACATGCTCCCTCCCTTACCCGACCCCTTTCTGGCCCGCATGCGTGATCTTCTGGGCTCGGAGTATCATGCCTTCTGGGCCAGTTTGCACCAGCCCCCGGCCCAAGGCCTGCGAGTGAACACGCTGAAGCTCACCCCGCAGGCGTTTCTGGCCCGCGGGCCTTTTGCCTTGCAGCCTCTACCCTGGCTACCAGAAGGCTTTTTGCTGACAGACCCCACGGCCCGGCCGGGAAAACATCCCTATCACGCCGCAGGATGCTATTATTTGCAGGACCCCAGCGCCATGTTGGCCGCGGTCTTGCTGGACCCGCAGCCAGGGCAAGCTGTTTTGGATGTGAGCGCCGCGCCGGGAGGCAAAGCCACCCATTTGGCCGCGCGGCTCCGGGGCCAGGGGGTGTTGGTGGCTAATGAGGTCGTGCGGGGCCGGGCTCGCACATTGGTGGAAAATCTGGAACGACTGGGAGCCACGGCCTTTCTGGTGACCCAAGAGCCTGTGGCCCGTCTGGCCCAGGTCTGGCCCGGGCGTTTTCATCGGGTTCTGGTGGATGCCCCTTGTTCGGGAGAAGGCATGTTTCGCAAATCGTCTTCGGCCCGGGCTCAGTGGCACCCCCGGATGGTGGAAGGCAATGCGGCCAGACAAGAACGTCTACTGGAGGCCGCGGCCGCAACCGTGGCCCCTGGCGGTCGTCTGCTCTATGCCACCTGTACCTTTGCACCGGAAGAAAATGAGGCCGTGGTGGCCCATTTTCTCCGCACACATCCCGACTTCACCCTGGTCACCCCCCCGCGTTTGCCGGGGTTGGACCCCGGCAGGCCCGACTGGATCCCTGCCCCCCTGGCCCGGGGGCTCCCCCTGGAACGCTGCGTGCGGATCTGGCCCCATCGCTCCCCGGGCGACGGGCACTTCTTTGCCCTGATGCAGCGCGATGGCGTTGAACCTGCCCCCTGGCTTTCTTCTCCACCCCCTTCCAGGCTAAAAGCCCAAACAAAGCATTTGTTGCAAACCTTCTGGGAAGATACCCTCACCATACCCATCCCCCCAAAAGGATGGGTTCAGTATGGCGATTTCCTCCATTATCTCCCCTGGGATACCGACTGGTGGCAGCCTTTACGCCCCTGGCGGGCGGGATGGCGAGTGGGGCAGGTTCGCCATGGCCGCTTTATCCCTCATCACGCACTGGCTTTGGGTTTGCAAGCCCCCCGGGCCCGTCGGGTGCTCGTCTTCGGTGCCGAGGACCCCCGGGTTTTGGCGTATCTCCGAGGGGAGACCTTACACGCACCAGGAAACGCGGGATGGGTTTTGATCGCGGTGGAGGATTTCCCTTTGGGATGGGGAAAACGGGTGGGGGATGTGGTGAAAAACCATTATCCCCGGTCCTGGCGGTGGTTATGACGAGGTGTCGGCTTCTTCGGGCAAGGGACGCACGAGCAGGCGGGTGCCGCGCACCGAGACCACCCGCACCATCTGGTTTTCGGGGATGATTTGGGATGCATCTTCGGGCAGGGCCCGCCACTCCTCCGCATCCACCCGCACAATCCCTGTCCCGCGCAGGGCATCGATGGGTTCAATGACCACTGCTTTTTTCCCCAACACGCGATCAATCCCCACTTGCGCAGGTTGTTTAGGTGGGGTGACCTTTTCGGCAAATCGGCGGGAAAGGGCCAACGCCATGGCCGATCCAACCACGAACACGGCCAACTGCCCCACCACGCCGACCCCCAAAAGGGCCACGCCCGCGGCCAGGATCGCGCCCACGCCAAACGCGGCCAAGAAGAAACCCGCTGTGAGGATTTCTCCTACAAAAAAGATCAAGGCCAGGATGAGCCAACCCCAAAAGTAGATATCGATGTGCATGATTATGGCTCCTTCGTCACTGCTTCCGTAGTTTGAACAAGGTTTCTACAAAGCCGGGGAAAGAGTCCGCGGCGCAAGCCATGTCTTGAATGTGGGTTTCACCTTCGGCCAGGAGCCCAGCCACGGCCAGGGCCATGGCCAGACGATGATCGCCATGGGACCACACCGCCGCGCCTTTCAGCCGTGTGGGGCCATGGACGATGAAACCGTCGGGGAGTTCCTCAATGGCCGCGCCCAGCTTGCGCAGCTCGGTGACCACCGTGGCGATGCGGTCGGTTTCTTTGACGCGCAGCTCGCCCGCATCTCGGACCACGGTTTTGCCCTGGGCCTGGGTAGCCACCACAGCCAGGACAGGCAGTTCGTCGATCATGGTGACGATCTGATCCCCGCGAATCGTCACGCCCCGGAGGGCGGAGGGGGTGATTTCCAGGTCGGCCACAGGTTCGCTGCCGCTTTCCCGCGGGTTATGGAGGATGACCTGCGCGCCCATGGCTTTCAGAGCCTGCAGGAACCCGATCCGGGTTGGATTCACGCCCACGTTTTGCAGAAGCACCCTGCTGCCGGGGACGATAGCCCCCGCGGCCAGGAAGAAGGCAGCCGAGGAAAAATCTCCGGGCACCGTGAGGGTCAAGGGGGTCAGTTCCTGCTCGGGGGACTGTATCGTGATCAGGTTCCCTTCCCGGGTGAGTGGGACGCCCATGTGGCGTAGCATGCGTTCGGTATGGTCTCGGGCGGGGCCGGGTTCCCGGATTCGCGTGGTCCCTTGGGCATAAAGCCCGGCCAGGAGGAGGGCACTTTTGACCTGGGCACTGGCTACGGGCAAGTCATAGTCTATGCCCTGCAGCGGAGACCCCACCAGGGCCAAAGGTAAAAGTCGCCCTTGATCCCGACCGTAAATCCGCGCGCCCATCCGACGCAAGGGCTCGCTGACGCGGCCCATGGGACGTTTGCGCAGTTGGGGGCTACCGGCCAGCACGCTAAAAAAGGTCTGGCCCGCAAGAAGCCCCATGGTCAACCGGGCCGTAGTGCCGCTGTTGCGACAGTCTAGAACCGTTTCGGGCTCTCGCAGTCCATGAAGCCCCTGTCCATGAACAATCCATGAGCCATCCTCGGTTTCATCCACCCGAATGCCCAGGTCGCGCACCAGGCGCAGGGTGGTCAGGGTGTCGCCACTACGCAAGGGGTTATGCACATGGCTAGGGCCATGGGCCACGGCACCGAAAAGCAAGGCGCGATGGGTGATGGATTTGTCCGAGGGCACGGTTAACGTGCCTTGGACGGGACCTGGAGTCAGAGTGAGGCTGTCGGTGGGCATAATTAAGATATAGCTTCACTGCAGAAAGGTTTTTCAACACGGAGACACGGAGGACACAGAGAAAAATAAAGGGGGTTCACGGAGAAAATCCTCTCCAACCCTTATTTTCCTTCTCCGTGCCCTCTCCCCCCAAGCATCAGAGGGAGCCGGAGGGGGCAAGGCTCCATGGTTAAGATTTTTCAGGCAATCCGGATATGAATGAAATTGGATAGATAATGGTATCACAACTTTGAGAAGCGGGGCAATCGAAGTGTCGAAGAAGGACGTCCTTGGGGGAGGTGATGTTTTGTGCTAAAATGCAGAATCATTTCACCGGATTTGTCCTCAATCTCTTTCATTCCAGATTCGATATTGGCTCTTATGTCTGAACAAGCTTCTGCCCGTTATCTTGTGTGTGTGGCCTGGCCCTATGCCAGCGGTGATCGCCATCTGGGCCATGTGGCCGGCGCCTATCTTCCCCCCGATATTTTTGCCCGATACCAGCGGCTGCGCGGGCATCAGGTGCTCATGGTTTCTGGATCCGATACGCATGGGACGCCTGTCATGTTGCGCGCGCAGGAAGAGGGGGTCACCCCCAAAGAGATCGTGGACCGCTATCACAGCAGGTTTGTGGAGTCTTTCCGACAGTTAGGGTTGAGTTTCGATCTCTTCACCCATACGGATACGCAAAATCATTGGGATACCACCCACGAGCTTTTCCTCAATCATTTACACAACGGCTACATTTATCGGGATAAGCAGCTTCAACCTTACTGCCTCATCGATAAGCAATTTCTGGCCGACCGTTATATCGAAGGCGAATGCCCCATCTGTGGGTATCCTCATGCCCGCGGGGACCAGTGCGATAACTGTGGGAACACCCTGGAGCCCATCGAGTTGCTCCATCCCCGCTGTAAAATTTGCGGACAGAGTGAGATCGAGTTTCGAGAGACCGAACATTTCTTTTTCGACCTGGGTAAACTCAGTCCGCGGCTCGCGGCCTGGCTTCGGGAAGATAAGGAACATTGGCGGCCTCATGTCATCAATTATGCCCGTCAGCAGGCCGAAAGTGGCGAGCTGCGGGGTCGGGCCGTGACCCGGGATATCGACTGGGGCATCCATGTGCCCGTGCCCGGGTATGAGCACAAGGTGATCTACGTGTGGTACGACGCGGTCATCGGCTATCTCAGCGCAACCCGGGAAGCCGTGGCCCTGGATGGGAACCCCGAGGCCTGGAAGGACTGGTGGTTTGATCCTCAGGTGAAATCGTACTACTTTATCGGAAAAGACAACATCCCCTTCCATGCCATCTTCTGGCCCGCAATGCTCATCGCGGACGGGCGGGGTATGAATCTGCCCTACGATGTGCCTGCCAATGCGTATCTCAATATCGAGGACAAGAAGATCAGCACCAGCCGACGCTGGACCATCGATCTGCCCGATTTTCTCTCCCGTTACGATCCGGACCCCTTGCGCTATGCCCTGACCATCAATGCGCCGGAAACCCGGGATGTGAATTTCACCTGGGAGGAGTTCCTGCGGCGCAATAATGATGAGCTGGTGGCGACCTGGGGGAACCTGGTGAATCGAACCCTGGGTTTTGCCTATAAGCGTTTTGAGCAGCGCGTGCCCCAACCGGGCCCTCTGGATGATCTGGACCGGGCCCTGTTGCGGCAATCGGAGGAAGCTTTCCGGCGGGTGGGGGAAGAAATCGACGCGGTACGATTGAAGATCGCGTTGAGCAAGGCCATGGAGCTGGCCCACGCGGCGAACCGCTACCTGAATGAAAAGGCGCCCTGGACTCAAATCAAGACCGACCCTCAAGCCGCGGGGACCACCATTTATGTGACGTTGCAAGTGATTGACCGATTGAAGATCATCCTGCACCCCTTCTTGCCGTTCACGACGCAGGAACTGCATCACTTCATGGGGTACGAGGACGATCTGTTTGGCCGACTGACCATTCAAGAGGTGGAGGATGCTCGGGGGATGCATCTTGCCCTGCGCTATGATGGTTCGGAGGTGCAAGCCCGTTGGGAGCCTGGCACATTACAACCGGGGCAAAAGCTACGCAAGCCCCATGCTCTTTACAAGAAGCTAGACCCCTCCATCGTGGAGGAGGAGCGTCAGCGGTTGATGGCACGTCTGCAATCGGCCGAAGGATGAGATCTGGGCGAAAATTCTTCGCTATTTTCATGGGAAACGATTTCTGCCGCGAAGGTTTTTTGACAGCAAAGATATTTTCCCTTACAATGGTTCACTATCCACCGTTGCACCGGCGCCGGGTTCGCCGGCGTGGGACTTTTCACCCCTACTCATCTTCATAAGGAGGAGAATTCGACATGAAACGGCGAGAATTCCTGAAGGCTGCCACCACCGGCGTGCTAGGCGCGACTGCCTTGACACTTATCGGTTGTGGGACAAAAGAAGAAGCCGCCCCCACCGAAGAAGCTGCCGCGGCCGGCGCGAAGGAACAGGAGCTGAAGGAAGAGGTGGCCAAGGATAAGGCGCTGCCTGAGTTGAATTGGCAGATGGCCACCAGTTGGCCTGTGGCTCTGGATACCATTTACGGTGGCGCGCAGACGTTCGCGGAGCGAGTCACTGCCATGACCGGCGGGAAGTTCAAGATCACAGCTCGTGCCGCGGGCGAGTTGGCTCCGGGCCTGCAAGTGCTGGATGTGGTGTCCCAGGGCGCGGTCCCTGTGGGCCATACGGCTTCCTACTACTATGTGGGCAAGACCAACGCGGTGGCCTTTGGTACGGCCCTGCCCTTTGGCCTGCTGGCAGAACAGCAGAATTCCTGGCTCTACGAAGGTGGCGGTCTGGAATTGCTGCAAGCGTTGTACAAGGAACGCTTCAACGTCATCCAGTTCCCGGCTGGCAACACCGGCGCCCAGATGGGGGGGTGGTTCAACAAGGAAATCAACACCCCCGATGACCTGAAAGGCCTGAAGATGCGTATCCCCGGCCTGGGCGGTAAGGTAATGAACAAGCTGGGGGTCACCGTGCAGGTGCTCCCGGGCGGCGAGATCTTCCAGGCCCTGCAAACCAACGCCATCGACGCGGCCGAGTGGGTGGGTCCCTACGATGATGAAAAACTCGGCTTCCACAAAGTGGCCAAGTACTACTACTATCCCGGCTGGTGGGAGCCGGGCCCCTCCCTGGAAGTCCAGATCAATCTGGACGAATGGAACAAACTGCCCGAGGTGTACCAGGAGATCATCCGCACCGCGGCGTATCAGGCCAACGCCACCATGCTGGCCCGCTACAATGCCAAGAACAACGAAGCCCTGCAACGCCTGCTGGACTATGGCATCGAACTGCGTCGGTACAGCGACGAAGTGCTAAAAGCCGCAGAAGATGCAGCCAACGCCCTGTTCGACGAATACAAGCAACAGGACGCGGACTTCAAGGCCATTTTCGAGCAATGGGATGCGTTCCGCCAGCGCGTCTGGCAGTGGAACAGCCTCAACGAAGGCAGCTTCATGAGCTACATCGCGACCAAGTTCGAATAATCAGCCTTTGCCCCTGGCAAAAACCGGGCCCCTGGAAACCCCAGGGGCCTTGTCGCGTTTTGTGCTCTACATCCCGGCTTGACAAACAAGACCAAAGGCCCGAAAATACCCTCCATGCTCAAGTATTGGATCGGCTTTAACAAGGTCCCTGGCATTGGCTCCAAACGTCTGCGCGCGCTCATTCACGCGTTCGGCGATGTGGAAGCTGCCTGGCACGCGGACGAAAAGGACCTGGCCGCGGTCGGGCTGGACCAACGTTCGTTGAAAAATCTGCTTTCGGCTCGCCGTACCCTGGACCTGGACGCGGAGCTGGCGCGGTTGGAAGAAACGGATATCCAGGTGCTCACCTGGGATGATCCCGAGTATCCCGCGAACCTCAAACGCATCGAATCGCCTCCCCCGGTGCTCTACGTGCGGGGCGCGTTAAGCCTGGAAGATGAATGGGCCGTGGCCGTGGTAGGCACCCGTCGCGCCACCTCGTATGATCAGGAGGTGACTCGCAAGATCACCGCGGGGCTGGTTCAGGCCGGTACCACCATTGTCAGCGGCCTGGCCCGAGGCGTGGACGCGATCGCACATCAGACCGCGCTGGAGATGGGTGGACGTACCCTGGCCGTTTTGGGCCATGGCCTGGATAGAATCTACCCGCCTGAGCATCGTCAACTGGCCCAGAAAATTGTGCAGCAAGGCGCGTTGATCAGCGAGCAACCGTTGGGCACCAGGCCCGAATCTCGTAACTTTCCCGCGCGTAACCGCATCATAAGCGGGTTGAGCCTGGCTGTGCTGGTGGTGGCTTGCCCCTGGAATTCGGGTGCGATCATCACGGCCAAGCACGGACTGGAACAAGGCCGAGAGGTTTTTGCCGTGCCGGGCGGGATTCTTTCCCGCAATAGCGAAGGCCCCAATCGCCTGATCAAAGAGGGAGCCACGTTGGTCACCAGCGCGAACGACATCCTGGATGCCCTGAATCTTTCTCAAGCCGCCCAATATGTGGATGCCCGCCTGACCTTGCCCGAAGACCCCCAGGAAGCCCATTTGCTCCAGTTTCTCTCTTCGGAGCCCCGGCATGTGGATGTTTTGGGCCGGGAAGCGCAGATGCCTGTCAGTCAGGTTAGCAGTTTGCTGGCCATGATGGAGCTCAAAGGCCTGGTGCGTTCGGTGGGCGGTATGAAATACGTCCTGGCCCGGGACCTTTGAAAATGAGAACGCAGATTTCCGCAGATATTCGTCATGCTGAGCGACTGAAGGGAGCAAAGCATCTAGCGAGCGAAGCGAGCGCCATGCCGTAGTTTTTTTGCGCTTCGCTAGATTCCCTTCGGCTGCGCTCAGGGCATGCCTCGGTCGCTTCGCTCCCTCGGAATGACGTCGCACGGCGTTACTGAACACTGATCACTGATTACTGATCACTGATTACTCTATTTACGGAACACATATCAACGACTATGGAAGCTTATTGCGTCAAGTGCAAAACCAAGCGCGAGATGGTGAATCCCACGCCGGTGTATACGGCCAATGGGACGCCGGGCACGCGCGGCACATGCCCGGTGTGTGGAACGAATATGTTCCGCATGGGGTATACACCCGCGCACGAAGGGCTGGAAAAACCGGAGCCTGTCAAAAAACCGAAGAAGCAAAAAACCACCTCGGCTTCTCGTTCAAAAAAACAAACAACTCGCAAAAGTAAAAACACCTCGCCGCCATCCCGCCGCGGCAAGTTGGTCATTGTGGAATCCCCGGCCAAGGCCCGGACCATCGGTCGATTTCTGGGACGGGGGTATCAGGTCAAGGCCTCGGTAGGCCATGTACGCGATCTTTACAAGTCCAAACTGTCGGTCGATGTGGAGCATGATTTCCAGCCCATCTACTATGTGCCCCGGGATAAAAAGAAGCTGGTGCGAGAATTAAAGGAAGCGGTGGATGCCGCGGAAGAGGTTTATCTGGCAACCGACCCCGACCGAGAGGGCGAAGCCATTGCCTGGCATGTGCAAGAAGCCACAGGGCTCGAGCCAGAACGGGCGAAACGGGTGGTTTTTCATGAGATCACCCAAAGCGCCATTGAAAAGGCGTTTCAGCACGCGCGCACGTTGGATATGCAGTTGGTGGACGCGCAACAGGCCCGACGAATCCTGGACCGGCTCGTAGGTTATAAGATCAGCCCCCTGCTGTGGCGAAACGTGCGCCGCGGTCTTTCCGCGGGCCGGGTGCAATCGGTCGCCCTGCGCCTGGTGGTGGAACGGGAACGAGAAATCAAGGCCTTTGTCCCCGAAGAGTATTGGAGCATCGTGGCCGACCTGGCGAAGCGGGAACCGGAGAAGCGCCATTTTCTGGCCAAGCTCCATCGCATCCATGGCAAAAGCTTCAAAATCCGGTCTCAGGAAGAAGCCCAAGGCCTGGTGCAGGCACTGGAACAGGCCGAATGGGTGGTGAGCAAGGTCAAGCGCGGCACCCGCAAGCGACGGCCTTTCGCTCCTTTCACCACCAGCACTATGCAAATGGAAGCTTCGCGCAAACTCAATTTTAATGCGCGCCGCACCATGCGCACGGCCCAAAGCCTGTATGAGGGCGTTCGACTGGGTGAAAAAGGCGCGGTAGGGCTTATCACCTACATGCGTACCGATAGCACCCATGTGGCCCAGGAGGCCCAGGCTCAAGCCCGGGAGTTTATCGCCGAGCATTACGGCGAGGCTTTCTTGCCCCCGAAGCCCCCCATCTACAAAACCAAAGCCCGCTCGGCCCAGGAAGCCCATGAAGCCATTCGCCCCACATCGGTCTTCCGCACCCCCGAAAGCGTACGAACGTTCCTGAACGAGGATCAATACAAGCTTTACAAGCTTATCTGGCAGCGTTTTGTGGCCAGTCAGATAACCCCCGCGATCTACGATACCCTGACCGTGGATATCGAAGCCGGGCCCGCGGACGAAAAAAAGCCCTATCTCTTCCGGGCCACCGGTTCCATGCTCCGTTTCCCCGGGTTCCTCCAAGTGTATCAGCCCGCGAAAACCGTGGAAGAAAAACGCAGCGAGGAAGAGGCTTTGGAAAACAAAGAAATCCCCCCACTCACAGAAGGGGAAGGGCTGGACTTGCTGAAGTTGATCCCCAAACAGCATTTCACCCAGCCTCCCCCCCGTTACACCGAAGCTTCTTTGGTCAAGGCCCTGGAACAATACGGCATCGGCCGTCCTTCTACCTACGCGTCCATTCTTTCCACCATCCAGGACCGCGGGTATGTGGAAAAGAAAGGGAAGTTTTTCCATCCTACCCCCTTGGGGATGACGGTCAATGATCTGCTGGTTCAGCATTTTGGCGATTATATCAATGTGGATTTCACCGCGCAGATGGAAGAGGACCTGGACCGGATCGCCCGAGGCGAAGAGAATCGGGTGCAGGTCTTGCGCAAGTTTTATGCCCCCTTTGCCCAAGCGGTGGAGACCGCGGGCGCGACCATGCAACGCCAGTATGTGGAACCCGAGAAGATCGGCGAAACATGTCCTGAATGCGGCGGGGATTTGGTGATTCGGCAAGGCCGATATGGGAAGTTCATCGGCTGTTCGAATTACCCCTCCTGCCGCTATACTCGCCCCATCGTGAAAGATACCGGGGTCAAATGTCCCAAATGCGGAGGCCGGATTATCAAAAAGCGCAGCCGCAAAGGCCGCATCTTCTATGGCTGCGAAAACTGGCCCAAGTGTGACTTCGTGACCTGGCATGAGCCTTTGGATTTGCATTGTCCTAAATGTGGTAGTATCCTGGTAAAAGCCAATAAGAAAACCGCCAAATGCGCGAATACCGACTGTGATTTTTCGATGCCTCTGGAAGAGGCGTTGAAGCAGATTAAAGCCAAGAAAGCCGAAACCGTTTAATTTCCAATCTATCTTTCCATATCCTATCGCAGTCCATCTTGGATGGCCGGGGGAAGTCCGGTGCAAATCCGGCGCTGTCCCGCAACTGTGAGAGCTACGACTCGAGCCAGATCGCCCGGTGCGATAGGACCCACCCACCTGCGCGGACAGGGGGCGGGCATGATTCATGCGCCCCTTGTCCAGCTTCCTGACAAGGGGTTTTTCATGACACCATCCCAATCCCACGCACCATATCCACGCCGAACGTCTGTGAAAAAGGGCCTGGTCATCGTCCATACAGGCCAGGGGAAAGGAAAAACCACCGCGGCTCTGGGCGTGCTTTTCCGGGCCTGGGGTCGGGGGATGCGAGTCGGAGTGATCCAGTTTCTCAAAAATCAGCACGCACGCTATGGTGAAATCAAAGCCGCACGCAAGCTGGGGATCGATTGGGTGGTCACCGGCGATGGCTGGACCTGGCGTAGCCGCGATCTGGAGGAGTCGGCAGCATTGGCCCGCCATGGCTGGGCCCTGGCCCAAGAACGCATCATGCACGGCGACTACGACATCCTAATCCTGGATGAATTCACCTATCCCTTGCATTTTGGCTGGCTGGACGTGGAAGAGGTCATTGACTGGCTCAGAGTCCATAAGCCCCCGATGCTTCATGTGATTATCACGGGTCGGTATGCCCCACAAGCGCTGATAGACTTCGCGGACCTGGTGACGGAGATGCGCGAGATCAAGCATCCCTATCAGGAGCAAGGTATCACCGCCCAACCGGGGATTGAGTTCTAATGACTGAGGATCGTTTTCCGCCAGCCCTGATGTTTCTGGGCACCCATTCCAGCGCGGGGAAAAGTTTGATGGTGACCGCGTTTTGCCGGATCCTCGCGCGACAAGGGTATCGCGTGGCACCGTTCAAGGCCCAGAATATGAGCAATAACGCGGGGGTGACCCCTCAGGGCGGGGAAATAGGGCGAGCTCAGATCGTTCAGGCCGAAGCCGCGGGCATCGAGCCCCACACAGATATGAATCCCGTCCTCCTGAAACCAGAAGCGGACCATCGCAGTCAGATCGTGCTCCATGGGAAGCCTGTCGGATCCCTGGAAGCGGGAAATTGGCGAGAGATGAAAGCGTGGCTGTGGCCTCAGGTCCAGGCGGCATATCGACGCCTGGCGCGACGCTTCGATGTGATTATCCTGGAAGGGGCCGGCAGCCCTGCGGAGATTAACCTCAAAGAGGGCGATATGGTGAATTTGAGCATGGCCCGATTTGCCCAAGCGCCCGCTCTGTTGGTGGGCGATATTGATCGAGGCGGGGTGTTTGCCGCCCTGGCAGGCACCATGTGGCTGTTGGAACCTGAAGAACGGGCGCAAATCCGAGGTTTTTTGATCAATAAGTTCCGGGGTGATGCCACCCTTCTGGGCAATGCCCTAGACATGCTGCAACAGAAGGCTTTTGGGGTCCCCACCCTGGGCGTGATCCCCTATATCCCAGACCTTTTTATTCCTGAGGAGGATGCCGCGACCTTAGAGCCCCCTGCATCCCCATCGGCCTCGAATTCGGACGAGGAAATCGATATTGTGATCCCGCGTCTGCCTCATATCGCGAATTTTGATGAGTTTGATCCCCTGAAGAAGGAGCCCGGCGTACGGGTGCGTTTTGTGGATAAAGGCTCGCAAGTGGGCGTACCTCATGCGGTGATCTTGCCCGGGAGCAAAGCGGTGCTTGCGGACCTGGCCTGGTTGCGAGACCGGGGATTGGCCGACGCGATCCACCGGACTCATACACAAGGAGCGCAGGTCGTGGGCGTGTGTGGGGGGTATCAGATGATGGGCCAGGTTTTGGAGGACCCTTTCGGGTTGGAAGGGCAAGGCCCGGGGCGTTTTCCCGGTTTAGGGCTTTTGCCTCTTCGCACACGCTTTCATCGTCATAAACGCACCACCCTTTCCCTGATGCGGTTGGAAGATGGGCAACTGGTACGAGGCTATGAGATTCATACCGGCGAAACACAACGTTTGGATGGCGTGCGGCCGCTGGGGGTTATCGTACGCCGAGGCGCCCGGGCCGAACACGCGCCCGAAGGGGCGCGTTCCAGCGACGCCAGCCTATGGGGCTCGTACCTGCACGGATTGTTCGAAAACGACGGGTTCCGATGGCGCTGGCTGGCGTCGCTGGGCTGGCGGCGAAGCCGCCAGCGTTCGGCCCGGGCGCTCCGCCTCGCGGCTTACGACCACCTGGCCGATATCGTAGAAGCCTCGGTGGATATGCCCGCCATCTTGCGGTTATTGTTCCGTAAATAGAGTAATCAGTTATCAGTAATCAGTGGAAATCTGCGGCGCATCTGCTCAAATCTGCATTCCCCTTATAACGTGAGCCAAAATATCTCATGAACCAACGTCTCTTCTCTCTCTCATACGTAGTCGTAGTCATCCTTCTGGTGACATGTTTCGGCCTGGGGTCCGGTAGGTCTACATGGGCCCGCCCCCTTGGCCCCACCTCCTCTCGGGCCCTGCGCGAAGCCGCGGTGGCCCGTGGCGTTGATTGGATCTACAGCCAATTTCAACAGGACGCGATCCGGGGCATCTCTGCCTGTGATGCCGCGCACGCGGTGGCTTTGGCTGGTCAGAATCCCGATTCCGGAAGGTGGGTCAAAAATGATGAGAGCCTGCTGAAGCGCTGTGCGCAAGCCTTCCAGGATATGCCTCGAAAAGACGCGGGAGAAGCGGCCAAAGCCCTATTGGCGGTCCTGGCCGCGGGGAAAGACCCTCGAACTTTCGCCGGCGTTGATCTCATCGCGTTTTTGCAAAACCATTACGATCCCGAGACGGGCCTTTATCACCCCTCGAACCTCTTCCGCAATGCGTTGGCCATCATTGCCCTGGCCCAGGCCCGACAACCCATTCCCGAGGCCGCGGTGCAGGCGATTCTGGTTCAACAACACCCGGACCATTGTTGGGGTTGGCCTGTGGGCGGCGATGCCACCGACACCGATACGTCCGGACTCATCCTGCACGCGTTGGCTCTGGCTGGCTACGCCGCGCATCCCGCCCCCAACCGGTGTGTCGCCCGGTTGCGGGCCATGCAAAACGAGGATGGCGGATGGGAACTCAGCGGCATTTACGGGGATCAAGTGAGCAATGTGGATTCCACGGCCCTGGTGGTAGAAGGATTGGTGGCTATGGGCTGGGACCCAGAAACCCCCCTCTTTACCAAAAACCAGAATCCTGTCCAGGCTCTTCTCAGCTTCCAGGCTTCTGATGGTTCCTTCTGGTGGCGGCACACCCAGCCCGGCACCCTGCTTCTGGGCACGACCCAGGCCATCCCCCCCTTGCTCATGACGTATCCCAATGAATATATCCTTCCCTCCACCTCCTACTTGCCCGTAATCACGTCTCGCGGTTCTGTTCCGTAAATAGGATCAGGATTAGGATCAGGATTAGGATTATTAGGCCGAGGTTAGGCGCGAGCAGGAGTAATCAGTGATCAGTGATCAGTAATCAGTTGCGGGGCTAGCCGGATTCATCCGGCGCCGTTTTATAGCCCGGCGACTTCATCGCCGGGCGGGCGTGGTGGACGCCACTTCGCTCGGCTAAACCACGCCAAATGTCTGAGACGC
>JALWZT010000149.1 GCA_027002405.1 Anaerolineae bacterium
CATGCCATACAACAAGGGCAAATCATCGACTCGTTCTACTTGGGTGCGAATGCCTGATAGGTTTAACATAATCTCAACTATACCAAATTTCACTTTTGTTCGCTAATTTGGGCGAACGCCGAGTTATAACACGGGAAAATGAAAAAAAGCTGACAAAACGCTGCCATCATCCTAAAAAATTTGCAAGCAAAGTCAATTGAAAATTATAAGATGGCCTGGTTTCGGTGTACAATGGGGATATGGAGTGTATTTTCAACAACACCGCGGAAGGCGCGGCCATTCCCAACGCGCTGACTTTGATGACGCTCCTCAACGCGTCATGAGATAAAAAGGTGCGGATGAACGCCGATGGAAACCCATCGTTTCGTAGTCACCCAACCCATCAAACGTTTAGATCGCTTCCTGGCCGCTCATTTGCCCGACCATTCGCGCTCGGAGATTCAGCGCTGGATCAAGGAGGGACGGGCGTGGGTCAATGCCCGCCCTGCCAAACCCAGCCAGGCCCTGGGCCCAGGCGATGAGGTGGTCCTGACCGTGCCCGAGCCTCCTCCCACCACCCTCCAACCCGAGCCCATCCCTTTGACCATCCTCTACGAAGATGAGGATGTCATTGCCATCGATAAGCCCGCGGGGATGGTCGTGCATCCTGCGGCAGGGCATGCCACAGGCACCCTGGTCCACGCCTTGCTTTATCATTTCCCCCACCTGGAGGGCGTGGGCGAGGGGGGACGTCCCGGCATCGTGCATCGCCTGGATAAGGACACTTCGGGCATCCTTCTGGTGGCCAGGCACCCGCGCGCGCACCGGCATCTGCAGGCCCAGTTCAAAGCCCGCACCGTGCACAAAACCTATCTGGCCCTGGTGCATAGTCATATCTCCCCGGAACAAGGCCTTATCGATGCGGCCATCGGCCGCCATCCCCGACATCGCCAGCGCATGGCCGTCGTCCCCCCGGGCCAGGGGCGCCCGGCTCAGACAGCCTATCAGCTTCTGGACTTTTACGGCCCCGAAAGCCTTCTCAGCGTGCATCCCCGCACCGGCCGCACCCATCAAATCCGGGTGCATTTGGCTTCCATCGGGCATCCGGTGGTGGGAGACCTCCTTTATGGCCGGCGGGATGCGTACGGCTTGGGCCGTCATTTCCTTCATGCTCATCGGTTGCGTTTCCGCCGCCCCAGGGATGAAGCCGAGATCGAGTTGGTATCTCCCCTTCCCCCAGAATTGCAGGCATTGCTTCGGAAAATAGAGTAATCAGTGATCAGTTATCAGTAATCAGTGGGAATCTGCGTCGCATCGGCGCAAATCTGCGTTCCCTCCACCTGCCGACCGCAATTCCCATCTTGCTCGCCTACCTGATCAGGAGGTGCTCATGTTCTTCGCCTTGCTGGTTGTGACCCTTTTGGTTGCCGTGGTTGTCTCTGCCCTGGTTGCCAGGGCCTTTGAAAAACCCATCACCAGCATCCTGGAAAAGATCGTGGGCCCGGATATCGCGTTCGCCTGGGCCCGGTACATGAAATTCGCCATCTATGTGGTGGGTATTTCCGGAGGCGTGCGGGTCTATAACCTGGAACGCTATCTGCCTCAACCAGAGGCCATAGGCCCAGAGGGCGAACCCGTGCCTCCGTTCCAGCTCACCCTCACCCCCGAACGGTGGGTGTTGGAGGTCTACCAAACCATCATTTCCACCCTCCAGGCTCTGGCCTGGATGCTTCTGGTTTTCTTCCTGATCGCCATGGTTGCGTATGTGATCCTTCGTGTATGGGGAAAGAAAAAAGAGCCCCTGGCACAGGATGAAGCCCCCAAGGCATCCCTGTCTTCTTCCAAAAATCCATGAGCACGACTTACGACCACATCAATCAACACACCGCCCAAAAACAGTACAACTCCCGCATGTGTTTTGTGTGTGGCCTGGAAAACCCCGCGGGCTTGCATGCTCATTTCTATCAGGTCGATGATACCACTTGTGTAGGACGTTTTTTGCCCGCGAACCACCATCAGGGTTATCCGGGCCGGGTGCACGGTGGCGTCATCGCGGCCATGATGGATGAGACCATGGGGCGGGCCGTGTGGGGTGATGCCAAAACCTGGGGCGTAACCGTGGAATTGAGGCTGAAATACCACCGGCCCGTGCCTCTGGAAGAAATGGTCACCGTGGTCGGGCGCTTGACCCGGGATACCCGGCGGATTTTTGAGGCCGAAGGGCAGTTGCTCACCGCGGATGGTCAGGTTGCGGTCACGGCCCAGGGCAAGTACCTCAAAATCCCTCTGGAGCGCATTCTGCAAGAGACCGCGGACGCGGGCCTGGACCCCGAATTGGAGCTCTTCGTTGTTCCGGATCCATAATCCTCAATCTCTATATCCGAATCATGAACATCATCCGTATTCATCACGTCGCCATTGTCGTTCACAATCTGGATGAAGCTATCCGGACCTATCAGGATCAACTCGGGCTGACGGTCAGTCAACGTTTACACATGCCCGATCAAGAAGTCATGATCGCGTTCCTGCCCGTGGGGGACGAGGCCATCGAGCTCATTTCCCCCACCACGACCACCTCGGGGGTGGCAAAGTACCTGGCCAAACGGGGCGAAGGCTTGCATCACATCTGCCTGGAAGTCCCCGACGTGCAAGCCAGCCTGGAAGAATTGGCCGCGCGGGATGTGCAGCTCATCAACCAGGAGCCCATCCAGGCGGCTGAAGGCTTGGGCTTTTTCGTGCACCCCAAAGCGACCCATGGCGTCCTCATCGAATTTCTGCAGGCCCACGCGGTGGGGGATGATCAGTAAGTGGAGGCATTGATGACGACGCCCCTTGTTGCCCTTGAATCGACGGTTATCGCCCACGGGCTTCCTTATCCCCAGAATTACGAAACCGCCCTGCACCTGGAGGCCGTGGTGCGGGCCGCGGGCGCAGTACCCCGGACCTGCGGCTTTTGGCAGGGGGAGCCTGTCGCGGGCCTCACCCCCGAACAGATTGCCTACTTCGCCCAGGGAACCGGAGTGAGAAAAGCCTCCCTCCGAGACCTTGCGATCGTGGCCGCGCGGGGCCTCCATGCTGCCACCACCGTGGCTACCACCATGTGGGTCGCGCACCGGCATGGCATCCAGGTTTTTGCCACCGGCGGTCTGGGGGGCGTGCATCGGGGCCAGGATTACGACGAATCCGCGGACCTCACTGCGCTGGCCACCCTTCCCGTGCTGGTGGTCTGTGCGGGCGCCAAAGCTATTTTGGACCTCCCCCGCACCCGGGAGCGGCTGGAAACCTTGGGAGTGCCTGTGATCGGGTATGGGGTGGACGAGATGCCCGCGTTTTATACTCGCAGTTCAGGGCTCCCCGTGGATGCTCGCTGCGAGACCCCCGAAGAGGTGGCCGCGATCTGGCGGGCCCATCGTCGTTTGGGGCTGCGCACGGGCATGCTGGTGACCGTGCCCGTGCCCGAAGATGCGGCTCTCCCCGAGGCCGTGGCCCAGGAAGCCATTGACGCGGCATTGGCCGCGGCTCAAGCAGCCCATGTGCGGGGCAAGGCCCTGACGCCCTTCTTACTTGCTTTCATTGCCGAACACACCGGCGAGGCCGCGTTGCGGGCGAACCTGGCCCTTCTCGAAAACAACGCCCGTTTGGCAGCCGCCATTGCCAGGGCCCTGGCGGGCTAAATGATGATTTTGTCATCTAATTGATAGGGGCTTTTCACACAATTTTCACCTGCATCTGCCATACTAGGGGCAAGGATTGAACCAACGACTCCCACGCCTCTGGAGGCAGCTATGATGACCATCCTTATCCTGGCAGGACTTATTGTTTTGTTGGCCTGGACTTTTTTGCAGGAAACGTTCCATAATTCTAGCGCCGACGGCAAATGACTGACCAGAAGGCGCTTACATTAACCACACACACGTTAGAAAAGGAGGGCATAATGAGATGACAGCCCAGGTGCATGAAAAGCTCATCAACCTTACGCATCACGCATGAGGTTTGCCACCAGCATCCTTCAGCCTCGGTGCCCTACAAAGGCATAACGTGACCACCGCCTACATACAGCAACTGACCGGTCACCCAACGTGCCTGCTCCGAGGCCAGAAAGACAATGACGTCCGCAATATCTTCTGGTTTCCCAATGCGTCGCAAGGGGATTTCCGTGCGCAGTTTCTCTTCCATCTTCGGCGTGATGTATCCTGTTTGAACCGGCCCCGGTGCAACCACGTTGACCGTGATCCCATACGGTCCCAGTTCAATGGCTGCTGCCCGACTGTAACTCTCCATCGCATGTTTGCTCGCACCGTAGGAAACTTCTCCAGGAAAGCCGGATGCCCCGTCGGTGCTCACGTTGATAATCCGGCCCCAAGTCGCACCGCGCCGCAAAAACCGGCGCGCGTATTCGGCCATCATCAGGGCCACAGCACGGCTGTTCACAGCAAAGTTGTGGTCATGGCTCTCAGCGGAAACTGTTGAGACGAAGCGGTTCATTACTGCTTCGGCTCCTGATGGCACAAAGGTGTCCCCTTCCCAGGCCGCAGCATTGTTGACCAGAATGTCCACAGGCCCAAAGACTGCTTCAACCTGCTCAAACAATTGAGGAATGTTCATTGGATCGGAGAGATCGGCTTCCCAGGCCGCGGCTTGCCCGCCACTCTGGTGAATTGTCCGGAGAACTTCATCGGCAGTTTTGCGCTGTTGGGCGTTGAAAAAGGCGCTTCCAGGGCCACGCACCTGTTCTGGTTCGGAGTGGGTAGGCGGTGAGCGAAAGAAGTGAAGAAACACGCGCGCGCCTTGAGCGGCAAAGGCTCTGGCCGTAGCTGCACCGATGCCGTAGGGGTTGTTCGCCCCTGTAATAAGCACCACTTTGTCTTTTAGTCCGGGGTCTATCATGGTCTCACTTTCTCAATTGGAGTTTTGCGGCACCAAAATCAAAAGTGAATGCCACGGCAACTCGTATTGTATCAATCTCGGCCCGATACAGCAACTTGTGGCAAACGAAGCCCCGCTTTGATGAAATCTTTGGGGAATGGTCCGAACAGAAGCCGGGCTGCGCGCCATCTCGCTGGCCCCCCGAACCAACGCCCGCTCCCGACCTTGAAGCGCCTCCCAGACCTTCAAGGTCTCCGGCGCCGGGAGTCGCGAAGCCCCCGCCGACTCGCAATTACGCGGCGTAAACATCTCGTCCCTCTCATTAACACTTTCCTGTCACGTATCGGTAGGGGTTTCATCCCATCGGTTATTGGGAGCATATCCGCAAAGCCAATTGAGAGCAAAGTGCCGTTCCACAGTAATTGAGCGTACTTCAGACCATTCTTCAGGTGTTAAATCCCGGTACGCTTTCCCGTGCACCGCAAAATCCTCATCAACTACTTCAAGCAATCCTTCTTTCTGGTAATGGCTTGCCGTGAGTCTCACAATGTCATCAAATGTCTCAAGACCTGCCGCTCTCATCTTCGGATCGGGGTCAAAAGTGCGGCCCTCTTGAATCAGCTGCCGAGTCCGACTGCGCCAATGCCAAAGTTCAGCCAGATCACGCGCTTGGTCAATCTCTACACTGGGTAATAAACGTGCTGATTTGACAAACTTGCCGATCTCTTCCGAGGGGATTTCCTTCAGCAAATCGTAGCTGGCTTGGGTATCATAGGGCGGAAGACTGGAGATAAGTTTAAGGGCCCACATCAAAACTTGAAGTGCCTCTATCCGCCACATCGCATTGATCTGTTGTTGGTGCGTCATCGTTAGCATTGTGGTTCCGGCAAATTCACGTTCCTGAGGCGAAAGAACCCCCCATAGCCCTAAAGTGCGAAGATACCCCCAGTATTCATCACGCCTTACTTTAACATCGTGCTTAAACTTGGTTCGTTCGCCTTCATCCAAACTCTCGAACCATTGCATCAGCATGTCTCGTGGTGGTGCTATCATCGCATAGCCCACCACGTACTTGAGCACGATTAACCGCTTTGCTACCTGCTCTGCAGATGGTCGCTTGTTATATCTTCGGAGCCACATTGTCATCCCCTTGATGGGCCGGCAGGATGCCCGCCGACATGAACAACCTGCTGTCAACGGCCGACGCCGGGGGATAATTCCCCCCGGCTAGAAACAGCGCCCCTGCGGGGCTAGCCGGAATTATCCGGCGCTGTTTCTTGGCGCCCGAGGCTGAACGATACTGTTGGCAAACCTCAAGCAGGTTGCCGGGCAATCCGGCAGGGGCGGTGATCCGGCCGTTCGGCCCCCACCCCTGCCCCTCCCCCGCAAGCGGGGGAGGGGTG
>JALWZT010000150.1 GCA_027002405.1 Anaerolineae bacterium
GGATGACAATAGGGGAAGGCGAGGGCGGGGAAGGGGAAGACGGAGGGGGCAAAGGTGAAGGGGATGAGGAGGCAGGCGTGGGAGATGCCGGCGGTGTGAGGCCGGGCGTCGCGGTCGTCGGCGGTGCCGATGTGGGGGGTGTCAATGGTGTGGGGCTGGGCGCTGCGGTCGGAGGCGGTACCGGCGTGGGCGTGGCCGCGGGAGATTGCAATGCCCCAGCGGACTGAGGCTCATGCCAGATCAACCCCATCCCCACCATCATCACCCACAAGATCCCCAAGACCCGCGGGGATATCCTGAAGCGAAAACGCGGCCATGGCCATTTGGGCCAATCATTCATCATGGGTCCAGGGATTTCAAAGATGACGCAGCGGGGGCAGCATCGGCCTTGTCGGTGCCCGGTATGAGACCTCGGAGGTCTGCGCGAACCTCCGAGGTCTGAGTGAGGCGCGCCAAAGTCGTCTAAATTTGGCATTTCTGTCATAGATCACGGGGGTTAAGATGAGTGCGAGTAGGCAAGCACGAGACCAAACACAAGCAGAAGGGCCACAATCACCCAAAAGATGGGGGCATCGCCCTGGAAGCGAAACCAATGCTGAACCACGTCCAGTTTTTGAAAAATCACAAAAGGCTGATGCACCACATCCGGGTCCACCCCAGGGGCTGGGAGGGGCGAATCCAGGATCGTGGCACGAACGTCGGGACCTCGCCACGCCTCCAGCCCCGTGACAAGCCCCGACATCATCGCCAGAGCCATCCATCGCCGGCGCGACATCAAAACACGGCTCCTTCCGCAGGCATGAGATGATTCATGGCGCAGGCAACACCAGAAGCGGATCGATCAAATACCCGTGGTCTCGGATCTCCAAATGCAGGTGGGGGCCCGTGGAATGACCGGTGGACCCCACGCGGCCGATGAGTTCACCCTTTTGCACGATGTCACCTGGTTGCACATAATACTCGCTGAGATGAGCGTACAGCGACACGTAATCAATGCCGTGGTCAATGACCACGCGATACCCGTAGCCGATATCACTCCATCCTGCTTTGATCACCCGCCCCGTGTCGATGGCATAGACCGGCGTGCCCGAGTCCGCGGCCAGGTCCACTGCCATGTGTTTGCCATGCTTGAAGCGTTGGCTGATCCAAAAGGAGCCTCGAGGCAAAGGCCAGACAAAGGCCCCGTCCCCATACCGCCAACCATCCCGTCGCGGGCGGGGCGCGTGGACTTCCTCCGGGCTCCGGTATCGGCTGCGGGCATGGGGGATAAGCAAACGTTGACCAGGTCGGACCCGGCCATCCGCGCGGATGGAATTTTCGGGAACGGCCATAAGGCTTTCAGGGGTCACCCCGTACCAGGCCGCGATGGAATCCAGGGTTTGGCCCGCTTTGACAATATGGCACAGATCACTGAGGGCAGGAACCCAAATCCGCTGCCCTGGGATCAGACGGGTGAGGGGCGCGCCCTCTTCGGTGCGGGCACAGGCCATGGTCTTGACATCCCGTCCGAATTCCACAGCCAGGTCGTTGAGGGTATCCCCAGGCTGGACCGTGTAAAGAAAACTTTCTTCCCGAGGGTTGCTGGCTGCCGGGGCAGCCGCGTGGGCCACCGGCTGTCCTACCTGCCACAAGGGCAAAAAGACGCGCGACATCCCCCCACCGGGTGCGGGGATCTCCTCGGGCGTGGATGGCGTGGGAGATGAGACCGCCCGGGGGGCAGGCAAAGGAATCGGCGTGGGGG
>JALWZT010000151.1 GCA_027002405.1 Anaerolineae bacterium
CCGAGGTCTCATGCTCACCTGCCACTTGCGCCCCATTTTCGTCGTTATGCGGTGAGCTATCGCTCGTGGTGACTGTTCCGTAAATAGAGCCTCGCGACGTCATTCCGAGGGAGCGAAGCGACCGAGGAATCTAGCGAAGCGCAAAAACCACGGCATGGCGCTCGCTTCGCTCGCTAGATGCCCTTCGATTCCTCAGCGCTGGCTTTCGCTCCCTTCGGTCGCTCAGCATGACGAACATCTGCGTCAATCTGCGTGGCATCTGCGAAAATCTGCGTTCCCCCCACCTGCCACGTGCCACCTGCAAACCCGCAAATTGCGCCCCATTTTCATCGTTATGGGGTGCGTTCGCCTTATCTGTGCATCGTGGGTTATGTTGTCTGTTTTAAGTCCCGAAGGGCCATGATCGCCGCCAAAACGATGATCACGCTGGCCCAGGCGGCCCATTCCAGAAAAACGCGGCCCGAAACGGGCAGCCAGACCGTGAATCCGCCCAGCAGCAGAGCCAGCCACATCCAGCCTACCCCGACCATCCATAACCCTTGCACCCATCGGGTCCACCGGGAAGGGGCGTGACCCCAGCGGGCCAGCAACAACCCCAACAGCGCGCTGGAAGTCCAGAGCAAAAGCATGTTGTGAAGATAAAAGATGCGCAGGGTCCCCACGCCCCATTGCCACACAGAAGGGACCAACATCAGGACGGCCGCTCCCATCTGGATAACCAGCCCTGCCAGGCCAAATTGAACTAAGAGAGGCAACTGGCGACGGTTGATCCAAAATTGGCGCAAATGAAACGCGGCCAGCACCGCCAATGCCAGGTTCGCGATGACGGCCACCCAGTACATGGCCGGGGAAAGCATGCTGGGAGGCATGCCCAAAAGAAAAGTGGGCAACGCGACCAGAGCCAGGGACGCCACAGGGAGCCACCCTTGGGGTGTGATCCCCTGGTTCTGCAGGTAAGCCCATAATGCCCCGAAGATGGCCAGCAAAAGCCAGCCTGTGGTGAAAAGATCCAGGAAGAGGTGGAGGAAAAGATGCTTGACAAACTCGTTTTCTACCTTCAGAATCATCAACACCGGTTCGGCCATGGCCCCCAGGCTGGCGATAAACAGCAAGACCACGGCCCCATGCCATAACCTCAGAGGGAGGGAGGACCTTCCCCCCCGTACCGCGCGGCCATAAAGGCCCATGAACCAAAACCAGGTCAACCCTGCGAACCCCGCGCTCATGGCGCCCAGGGGCATCCGTGCCGGGCCGATCTGGGTGATCCCATACCCATTGGGCCAGAAGGCGGGCAATTGCAAAAGGGAGAAAATGAACGTGGCCCCCATCTGCCATGTCACGCCCCGAGGCAGGGGCTTGCCCGTCAGGCGGGGGATTTCGCTCCAGATGAGAGCCATCAGAGCCAAAATGGTCCAGCCAAACATGGTATGGCTGTGGGCGTGGACCACATGACGAATCTGGCCCCAGCCGGGGGGCATGCCATACGCCAACGCGAAGCGCAGGAAAGAGCCTGTGGCCCCGGCCAGGACCATAATCAGAACTGCGAAGAAGGCATAACGTCGGGCGGTTCGGATATTCATGGGGAGGATGGGAGTTCAAATTGAGGCATGGTTCAAAATCATCAAATGAACTATGCCGGTGTTTGTTAGCGGCCAGGAGGGAAGAACGCGATGACATCTCCCGGGTGGATGGGTTGCTGGAACCCGCCGTGATATCGGACCTCTTTGCCGTTGAGGAGGATGCGCCAATAAGGGCCCTGGCGGGGGGTATAGACCTTTTCGAAATCGGTGGCCCAGGTGGCTTCTACGTCCCCTTCGGGGGCTTTCCAGAGGATTTCGAAGAATTCTTCGCGTAGGCGGGGATGATAGTTGAAGAACTTGCGCAGCACGTCGGCCAGGGTGTCATCCAGATGCGCGTGGATGGTTTGTTCCTCCATACCGGCAATGGCCTGAAGCTTGCCGTACAGCTTGGCCGTGACGGTGATGGGGCCTTCATCCACCGCCCGGGCTGCCTGGTACCCGGCCAGCATTTGATATGCCTGGAGCATCAGGTATTTGTTCCACCCCCCAATGGCTACCGCGGCCAACTCCCGATCATGGCCGTAATGGAGAATCCGTTCGGCAAAGTGGGCCTGAACCATGGCGACCGCGCCCATCACCCATTGGGGCGGGGTGTGAATCTTTCGGGGCCCATGTCCGGCGTGCAGAATCCCCGCGCGGAAGAGGTATTCTGCAAAATCCTCACTCAGGTCCACGCCAATGGCCCGGGCCATCCAGGTGGCAAAAAACTGCCGACGTTCCTCCAAATGCTCCTCATCCATCTCTTGCTCCCAGCCGAGAATGGACGCGGTTTCATCGAACGAGGCCAGATAATCATAAGCCCCTACCACAAATTCGGCCGCGTCCCGCAGCAGGGTTTCGGACGTGCGTCGCATGGCCACCACGGTATCTTCGTTATCCAACATAAGATACGCGACCACCCGGCGCCACATGTGGAAAGGATCCTCGAGCCCCGTCAGTTCCATCGTGTATTCCTGTTGCTGGGTGGGAATAGAAAGGGTGTCTAACATGTTGTTACCTCACGAAAGGGATTGGATTGGAAACGATGTTTTTTGGATGCATCAAGGAGGCAAAACGTTGCATGGTGATGGGTGCGTCCTATTTCGGTTGAGGCTGTACTCACCGACTAAAGTCGGACACTTAAGGCCTGTGGCCAATGGACGGCCTTCGCCGTCCAGTCGTCCGGTCGACGGAGGCCGACCGTCGGCGCGAAGCGCCTAAAGAGTCCGAGTTCACTCGGATAGGAGGCTGGCGCCAACTCATTTAGGACGCACCCCATGGTGATGGGGCTGTTGTTTGGAGCATCCGAGATGATTATAACACTCTTTGGAGCTCTGCGCAGACCCCCAAGGCCTCATGTCGGACACCGACGAGGCTTCAGGGGGGCATAATTTGTATGAATAATCCGTGTCATCTGTGTGCATCCGTGAGCCATAACCCCAAAGAGCACCGGGAAACAGCCAGCCTGCTGAACACTGAACACCGCCCCGCACCGGGGAAGGTTGCTTACATTTCAACATTCGATTATAATGGGGTATCGAAAATCCCGTGACGGTGACGTCTCGGGACTCATATTTTTATCACCCATCCACCACCCCCCCACATTAGGAGGAATCACGATGTTTCGACGACGAACGTTCTGGATCTTGGCCGGCTTGCTGGCTCTCATGGTACTGGTTTTGGCCGCGTGCGCGCCACCGGGAGGAGGGAAAAAGGAGGCAAGCGGGGAATTGAATCTGCTGTGTACGCCCCAGGTGGAATGGTGCGAGGGCATGAAGGCGGAGTTCGAGAAGAAATACCCCAATATCACCGTCAATTTCGTGCGCATGTCCAGCGGCGAAAGCCTCACCCGACTGCGCAACGAAAAGGACAATCCCCAGTTCGACATCTGGTGGGGCGGCCCGGTGGATAGCTTCATCGCGGCCAAGCAAGAAGGATTGCTGGAGAAATACGAGACCCCCGCGCAGGACAAGATCATTAACAAGAAGCTGATGCTGGACCCGGATCGGTACTGGGCGGGCATCTACGTGGGCTCCCTGGGCTTTGCCACCAACAAGAACTGGTCGGAAGAGAACGGCGGCTGGGTGCCCAAGTCGTGGGATGACCTGCTGGACCCCAAGCTGAAGGGTCAGCTCATGGTGGCGCACCCCTCCAGCTCCGGCACCTCCTACACCGCGCTCTGCACCATCCTGCAGCTCAAAGGCGAGGAGGAAGGCTGGGAGTTCCTGAAGAAGTACGCGGCCCAGGTCAACCAGTTCACCAAGAGTGGTTCCGCGCCGGCCCGCTTTGTGGGCGCGGGCGAGGCCGCGGTGGGCATCGTCTTCTCCCACGATATCGTCAAACAGATCGAGGATGGCATGCCCCTGATTCTCTCCTTCCCCGAAGAAGGCACCGGCTATGAGATCGGCGGCATGGGCATCATCAAGGGCGCCAAGAACCTGGAAAACGCCAAATTGTGGTACGACTGGGCCCTGCAGCCCGAGACCCAGGAGTTGGGCCCCAAGTATGGCGCGTATCAGGCCCCCACGGTGGAAGGGGCCAAGCCCTCCAGACCCGAACTGCTCAAGGTCAAGCTCATCGACTACGACTTCGAATGGTGCGGTAAGCACAAGAAGGAATTCGTAGACCGCTTCACCAACGAAATCGCTGGCGCCGAGAACCTGAAGAAGTAAGCCACTCCCAGTGCGGCGCACTGAGAAACAGGCTTATGAACGTGTAGCTTCTCGTCTGCCGCCATCGCCGGGGGATAATTCCCCCGGCTAAAAAACAGCGCCCCTACGGGGCTAGCCGAATTCATTCGGCGCCGTTTTATAGCCCGGCGACTTCATCGCCGGGCGGGCGTGGCAGACACCACGATGCCCCATTTAATTCGGCAACATGCATATGCCCGTTTTGAAAGTGCGCCGCCCCTCACCAAACGCCTATGAAGACTCGTCAAGACCGCGCGCTGGTGCGCCGCCTGCGTGAGTTTCAACTTATCGCCCGCGACCCCATCCTCATGGCAGGGCTGCTCACCAGCAGCGCGTTCGTCTTTTTCTTTGTTGTCTGGCCTTTGCTGCGCGTCGTGTGGCAGGGCTTTTTCGATTTCCAGACGGGCGCGTTTTCGTTGGAATACTTCGCCCGTTATGTGGACCCTTACTTTGCCCGTCATAGCTGGACCACCCTGCGGGATACGATGATCATGGGCCTGGCCACGGCCACGGGCGGCACATTGCTGGGCTTTATCGTCGCCTTCACCTTTGTGCGCTGCAATTATCCTTTTCAGCGCATCTCTCATGCCCTTTCTCTGGTCCCCACCATCTCCCCCCCCTTCGCCATCGCCATCGCTGTGATCCTCCTGTTCGGGCGGTCGGGGCTCGTCACCCACAAGTGGCTGGGCATTGACTTCACCCATGGCGTGAATGACATCTACGGCCTGGATGGCCTGGTGTTCGTGCAGATTATCACCTTCTTCCCCGTGGCCTATCTCATCATCCGGGCCATGCTGGAACGGCTGGACCCGGCCATGGAGGAGGCCGCGCAGAGCCTGGGCGCGAGCAAACTCCACATCCTGCGCACCGTGACCCTGCCCCTGCTGGTCCCCGGCTTTGCCAGTGCCTTCCTGCTGCTCTTTGTGGAATCCCTGGCCGACCTGGGGAACCCCCTGCTGCTCACGGGCCAGCGCAACGTGCTTTCCACCGAAATCTTCCTGGCGGTCAACGGCGAATACAACCAGCAGAAGGCCGCAGCCCTTTCCCTCATCCTCCTTATCCCCACCCTCACCGTATTCGTCGTCCAGCGCTATTGGGTGAACAAGCGCTCCTACATTTCGGTGACGGGCAAGCCCACGGGCGGCCAGCTCAGGGTGGATGAATGGTATATTCGCTGGCCCTTTGTCATCGTCACCAGCCTGACCTTGCTGCTGGTCATCGCGCTGTATGCGTCCATTGCCATCGGCTCCTTCACCCGGTTGTGGGGCATCGATTTCTCCTTCACTTTGCAGAATTATCGCCTGGCCTTTCAGCGGGGCATCGAGGCGATTCTGGACACGACCTTCCTCTCCGCGGTGGCCACGCCCATCGCGGGCGTACTGGGCATGATCATCGCGTTTTTGGTGGTGCGTAAGCGCTTTTCGGGCCGGGAGGCGCTGGATTTCGTCTCCAACCTGGGCGCGGCCGTGCCCGGCACCATTCTGGGCATCGGCTTCATCATCGCGTTCATCGACGCGCCCTGGCCCGCGGTGTTGCTGGTCTTCCTGGCCTTTTTGCTCTATTTGTTCAATGCCATGGAAGCGGGCAGAACACAGAAGGCCTTGGTGGCACTGATGGGGCTGGCCGCGGGGGTCGCCCTGGCCTGGATGTTTGCCGCCTGGGGCGATTGGTGGCTGGCGGTCATCGCTTTGGTCCCGGCCATCCTCCTGCTGCTCATGGCCTGGCGGGGCGCACAACCCCAGCATCGTCGAGCCATCACCCTGCTCATGTTGGTACCCATAGTGGGATTGGCCCTTTTCATCCTGGGGCCCTATCCCACTCGATGGATCGCGGAGTTCGGGCGAGAATTGGGAGGCAATTGGGCCAAAGTTATCACCAGCCTGGCGGAATGGGTGGACGTGTTCACCCAGGTGCCCATGCCTGCGCATGGCTTCCTGCTTTTGGCCATCGGCGGCTATGTGATGAGCCAGTTGCGGCCCGGTTTCTGGCGGCTGGGCTTCACGGCGGTGCTTTTGTTGATGGCCACCATGCTCATCTTCACAGGCAAGCCCCTGGCCCTGGTGGGCACCTCTTACATCATCATCGCCGCCTACACGGTGCGCAGCCTGCCTGCATCGTTGCGCGCGGGCGTGGCCTCTTTGCAGCAGATCGATCCCGCCATCGAGGAGGCCTCCACCTCCCTGGGCGCGGACGCGCAGGTCACCTTCCGCCGCATCACCCTGCCCCTGATTGCCCCTGCTTTCCTGGCTGGGCTCATCTTCGCCTTTGCCCGCCACATGACCTCCCTCAGCGCCATCATCTTCCTGACCACGCCCAAGTGGAAGATCCTCACCGTGCTCATCCTCAGCGAGGTAGAGCAGGGCGGTCTGAACATTGCCACGGCCTACTCCATGATCGTCATTTTCATCGTCCTGGCGGCCATCGGCCTCTTCTACTTCCTCATGGGCCGGGCCTACAAGACCGACTATGTGGATATGTCCATGGGTGGAGGATAAAAATGCCTTACCTTTCCCTCCAAAACCTCGTCAAGAAATTCCCTGCCCGCGGGGGCAGCGGCGAAGTCCTCGCGGTGGACCATGTCAACCTGGATATCGAGCGGGGCGAATTCGTCACCCTGCTCGGGCCCAGCGGCTGCGGCAAGACCACGACCCTGCGCCTCATCGCGGGCTTCGAGTTCCCCACCAGCGGCCGCATCGTACTGGATGGCCGGGACATCGCCTCCCTCTCCCCTGACAAGCGGGAGATGTCCATGGTCTTCCAATCCTACGCCATCTTCCCCCACCTGAGCGTGTTCGAGAACATCGCTTACGGCCTGAAAATTAAGAAATTGCCCAAGGATGAGATCAAGCGCAAGGTGGCGCGGGTGCTGGAACTCACCGATCTGGTGGGGTTGGAAAACCGCGCGCCCAATCAGCTTTCGGGCGGACAGCAGCAGCGGGTGGCTCTGGCCCGGGCGTTGGTCATGGAGCCCAAGGTGTTGTTGCTGGATGAGCCCCTCTCCAACCTGGATGCGAAGCTGCGGGAACAGATGCGGGTGGAGTTGCGCCGCATCCAGTCGCAATTGGGCATCACCAGCGTGTATGTGACCCACGATCAGGTGGAGGCCATGGCTCTTTCCGACCGTATCGTGGTCATGAACCAGGGCCGTATCGAGCAGGTGGGCGCGCCCTGGGAGGTGTATCGTCAGCCCGCGAACGAATTTGTGGCCAATTTCATCGGTCGGGCCAATTTTGTGGATGGCGAAGTCGCGGGCGTGGAGGGCGACCGGCTGGTGGTCAAGGCCCTGGGCGGGATCATGGATATCCCCCAACCGCCCGATGCCCGCCAACCGGGCGAGCAGGTGCGGCTGGTGGTACGGCCCGAGGCCATCATCCTGGATGGTCGGGCAGAGGATGGCTTCCCTGCCATCGTACGCCGTTCCACCTACCTGGGCTCCCTCATCGAATACGACCTGGAGGTAGCGGGCCAGTTGCTTATCGCCACGGAATCGGACGTGATCCGGGCCAGCATCTATCCCGAAGGCGCCCGACTTCACATCGCCTTCTATAAAAACGCGGTCTATTGTTTGCCCAAGATTTGAGAGATGTTGCTCTGTAATCAGAATTAAGATCGCCTGGACTAAATGATGATCCCACTTTTGACGCCTCAGCAGGTTCAGCCATCCATTGCCCCAGATGAAATGGCTGAAATCTACAGACGGAAAATTTCCCAAGGATTCCATATCGGCCATCGAAAAGCATTAGGGCAATATCTAACACCTTTGCCTATTGCCCGATTCATGGCATCCTTGTTCGACGACGCGCCAGAACAAGTTCTATTGCTTGATCCCGGGGCGGGGGCGGGCGCGCTCACGGGCGCTTTCGTGTATGAGATGGCTGAACGGACCCGAAAGCCCAAGCAAATCCGGGCGTACTGTGTTGAGATCGATGCAGGGATCACGTCATATCTGGACGCGACCTTGACGACTTGTAAACTCTATGGAAGGGAGAAAGGGATCGATTTTTCAGGGACAATTATCCAAACCGATTTCATTCATTGGGCGACTAATCATTTGAGGTCAAGGGGAAGCTTGTTTGAACTGCCTTTGCCTCAGTTTACGCATTGTATTATGAATCCTCCTTACAAGAAAATAAGGAGCGATTCAGCGTACCGGAAACGGCTGAAAGAAATCGGCATCGAAACCAGCAACCTCTATACAGGATTCCTGGCCCTTGCCATCCAACTATTGTCACCAGGCGGCGAGTTGGTGGCCATTGTACCCAGATCTTTCTGTAATGGTCCCTATTTCCGTCCCTTCCGACGCTTTTTGCTGCGGAACGTTGCCATACGTCATATTCATGTCTTTGAATCCCGGGATAAAGCCTTCGCGGATGATGACGTTTTACAAGAAAATATCATTCTCCATGTTCTTAAAGGCGCCAGTCAAGGAAAGGTGCTCATTTCTTTGAGTCAGGGCCCAGACTTTGAGGAATGCACTCAACGCGAGGTATCCTTTGACGAAATCGTCAAACCGAACGATCCCGATGCGATGATCCACATCGCAACGAATGAACTGGAGCAGATGGTGGTGGATAGGCTGAGTGTCTTTGCGCATACATTGGATGATCTCGGCATTGACGTGAGTACAGGGCCCATCGTTGAATTTCGACAGAGAGACAATATCAGAAAGAACCCATCGGAATATACCTTTCCCCTGATTTATCCTGCGCATTTTGAAAATGGATTTGTCAAGTGGCCTGATATTCGTGGCAGAAAGCCTAACGCGATTCTAGAGGATGATGAAAATCGTCGGTTGCTTTTTGAAAATGGTTGGTATGTATTGACTAGACGATTCAGCTCGAAAGAAGAGCGTCGACGCATCATTGCTGTTCTGCATACACCGGAACGCGTTCCTGGTGAAAAAGTGGGATTTGAAAATCATCTCAACGTCTTCCATCGACAAAAAGAGGGGTTGCCGCCATCGCTGGCCAAAGGCTTGGCGGTTTATCTGAACGCAACATTGGTTGATCGATATTTCCGTTTGTTTTCTGGACACACTCAGGTTAACGCGACCGATCTCAGGGCGTTGCACTATCCGGACACAGAAACGTTGATCCATCTGGGATCATTGGTATCAGGCCATTTTCCCTCGCAAGAGGAAATCGACCAGCGATTAGATGAGGTTATCGACGCCATGTCAGATTTAGACACACGAAATCCTCTTCCGATTCACCGACGAATCCAGGAAGCCCTTTCGATATTGAAGGCTTTGGGTTTGCCCAAAGGCCAACAGAACGAACGATCCGCTCTCACCTTGTTGGCATTGATTGGATTGCGTCCAGAGATGCCTTGGGAGGACGCCCAAGCGCCTTTGATGGGGATCACGCCCATCATGGAGTTCATCAGTGAACATTACGGCAAGCAGTATGCCCCCAATACCCGGGAAGCCATCCGCAGACAAACCATGCACCAGTTTGTTGAAGCGGGCATTGCCGTGCCAAATCCCGACGATCCGGGGCGTCCAATCAATAGCCCCAAGTGGTGTTATCAAATTACGCCAGAAACGCTGGATTTATTGCACACTTTCGGCACACCGAGATGGAAGGACACCTTGCAATCCTATTTACAGCAAAGGCCAAAGCTGGCTGAACAATACGCCCATCAACGAGAGATGCACATGATCCCCCTCCAGATCGGGCAAGATCAAGAGGTTCTTTTGAGCCCGGGAGAACATAGCCAGTTGATCAAGGCTATTGTGGAACAATTTGGTCCTCGCTTTGCTCCTGGCGCCCAGGTGCTTTATATCGGTGATACACGCTCGAAAATGCTTGTTTTCAACGAGACTGCGTTCAACGAATTAGGATTATCTCCTGACAAACATGGGAAATTCCCCGACGTCATTTTGTATATGCCTGCAAAGAATTGGCTATTTCTTATCGAGGCCGTCACCAGCCACGGCCCAATGAACGCCAAACGCCATGAGGAATTGATAAATCTATTTGCTGATGCCAAGGCAGCGTTGATTTTCGTCACGGCGTTTCCAGACAGGCGTTTGCTGGCCAGACATTTGGCCGAAATCAGTTGGGAAACCGAAGTTTGGATTGCAGAGTCTCCTTCTCATCTTATCCATTTCGACGGCGAACGGTTTCTTGGTCCCTATCGATCCGCTTGAACCAGACATTACCCCTGCTCACTGAACACTGAACACTCTCCATCCCCCACCCTCTCACCTTACTCTACTCTAATCGGAGGCGTATTATGGACATCAACAAAGCCAATGCCGAAGCCGTCGGTCGCATGATGGAGGCCCGGCCCGTGCTGGTGGGCATGGGCAAGGCCATCGACGTCATCCCCGGCATGCACGAAAATCTGCTCCTCCACGCGGGCCCGCCCATCGATTGGGACCGCGCATCCGGGCCCATGAAGGGTGCGATCACAGGCGCGCTTATCTTCGAAGGCCGGGCCAAGAACATGGAAGAAGCGGAAAAGCTGGTCAAGTCGGGGGAGATCAAACTGGAGCCCTGCCACGAACATCAGGCGGTGGGGCCCATGGCCGGGCTTACCTCGCCCAACATGGAAGTCTACATCATCGAAAATAAAACCCACGGCAACCTGGCCTTCAGCAACATGAACGAAGGCTACGGCAAGGTCCTCCGCTACGGCGCGTATGACCAGGAGGTCATGGATCGGCTGAAGTGGATGCATGAGGTCATGGCGCCCGTGCTCAAAGAGGCCATCGACATCGTGGGCGGTGTGGACATCAAGGCCCTGCTGGCCGAGGCCCTGCACATGGGCGATGAGGGCCATAACCGCAATAAGGCGGGCTCCATTCTCTTCCTCAAGGCCCTGGCCCCGGGCATTGCCAAGGCCGCGCCCAACTCGCAGGTGGCTGCAGACATCCTCAAAGCCATCGGCGATAACGCCCTGGCCGTGCTCAACCCCGTCATGGCCGCGTGCAAGGCTATGGCCGATGCCGCGCACGGCGTGGAAGGTAGCACCATCGTCACGGTCATGGCCCGCAACGGCACCGATTTCGGCATCCGCGTCAGTGGCCTGGGCGATCGCTGGTTCACCGGGCCCGTGGGCCAACCCAAAGGCCTCTACTTCCCTGGCTTCACCGCAGAGGATGGCAGCGGCGACATCGGGGACAGCACGATTACCGAAACCGCGGGCATTGGCGGCTTTGCCATGGCCACGGCCCCGGCCATCGTCACCTTTGTCAGCGGCACGCCCCAGGACGCGATCAATACGACCATGGAAATGTACGAAATCACCGAAGCCGAGCACAAATACTTCACCATCCCCTTCCTGGGCTTCCGCGGCACCCCCACCGGCATCGACATCCGCAAGGTGGTGGAAACCGGCATCACCCCCCGCATCAACACCGGCATCGCGCACAAAGACCCCGGCGTGGGCCAGATCGGCGCGGGCCTGGTGCGCCCCCCCATGAGCATCTTCGAAGAGGCGTTGATTGCATTTGCGGAGAAGTATGGGTTCTAAAGATAAAGACTAAAGACTAAAGACTAAAGACTAAAAAAGGAGTTGGCGTCGATGAAGGATTTGGCCGATTTGAAGATGATGCAGGATGCCGAGCATCTGGCGGATGCCGTATGGAAGATGGTCATATCCTGGAGTGCCTTCGCCAAAGACACCCTCGGCGTGCAAACCGTCAAAGCAGCAGATTCCATTGGAGCGAACATTGCCGATGCAGTGGCTCGAAACTGCATTTGACGCCGACAACGAAACCCTGATCGCCATCCGCAACAACCCCCTTCACACCGATTCTTAATCTTTAATCTTCAATACTTTAATCCTTCGGAGTTCAATCATGGACCGCGAAACCCTGATAAACACCCTCGCCAACGCCAAAGTCTATGACCTCGCCCAAGACCTGAGCATCTTCACCCCGCCCTTCCCCGGGGACAAGCCCCTGGAAATCACCTTCTTTAAGCGGGTGACGGGCGCGCATCATGGCGGCCCGGGCGCCAACGGCCAGTTCATCAAGTGGAGCAACACCACCGGCACCCATCTGGTGGGTGAACGGGCCTATCATTCCGGCGGCCGCGCCCTGGCCGATATCCCCCTCAAAGACCTCATGGGCCGTGGCGTCGTGGCCGATATCTCCCATCTCGTCTCCGATTACAGCGTCTACACGCCCGAGATGATCGAGAGCGTCGCGGACGTGCGCAAAGGGGACATCCTCATCATCAACACCGGCTATCATCGCTATTCCTGGGATCGGCCGGACATCCCCAATCCTAACGCGCAGGGCGGCATCGAGAACAAGGAATTCGGCTTTCTGGTGCGGCATCCCGGCCCTTCCCTTTCCTTCTACAAATGGGCCATCGAAAAAGAACTCAAGATCATCGGCGTGGACTGCGGCCTGGCCGAGCACCCCATGAACACCCTCATCCGCACCATGCATCCCCAGGAATTCGCCAAGGCCGAAGCCAAACTCAAGGCCGAGCATGGCAAGACCTGGGATGAAATGTTCCCGCCCGAGGAATACTACCGCCTGCTGCACATTGAACTGCCCAAACACCACATCCTCTTTGCCGAAAGCATCGTGGGCCAGATCGATGAGCTGCTGGGCAAGCGGGCCTGGTTCATGATGTTCCCTCTGCCCTTCATGGAGGTGGAAAGCTCCTGGATGCGGCCTGTGGCCTATCGCCCGCCCGAGGGCATGGATGAAGAAGCATTCTTCCAGATGATGGAGGAAGCCCAGGTGCTGGACTTCACCCTGCCCTTCAGCGTGCAAACCCCGCAATGGGCCAACTACGAGCCTCTGGTGGTGAAATACGTCAAGCGCGTGGGCGGCCAGGCTTTCGGCAAAGGCCGCAACACCTCCATCTGCACCGCCAGCTTCCACCTGGCCACCCACATGGATGGAGAGATTCACTTCTGGTCCCGGGGTCGCACCATTGGTCAGGTGCCCTTGAAACATTGGATGGGACCGGGCGCCATCGCGGACATCTCCCATCTGGTCTCCGACCTAGACGTCTACACGCCCGAGATGATCGAAAGCGTGGTCGAGGTGCGCGAGGGCGACATCCTGCTCATCAAGACCGGGTTCCACAAATACGGCTGGAACAGCCCCGACTCCGATGAATTCCGCTACATGGTGCGGCATCCCGGTCCTTCGCCCGACTTCTCCGATTGGGCCATCAAGAAAAAGATTAAATGGCTGGGCATCGACGCGGTGAGCCAGGATCACCCCATGAACACCATTCAGCGCATCTGGCATCCCAAGACCTTCGAAGAAGCCAACGCCAAACTCAAGGCCAAATTCGGCAAGGACTGGGATGAGATGTTCCCCCTGGACAAATACTACCAGGACACCCACCTGAACCTCTTCCCCAAGGGCATCGTCCATGCCGAGAACCTGGGCAAAGACATCACCCACACCCCCAGCGGCCGCTACTACATCGCAGTCTACCTGCCCAAGGGCATGGAGACGGCGTCCATGTGGGGGAGGTTCATTGCCATTAAGGAGCAGGATTGAGGATTAGGATTAAGGATTAAGGATTAAGGATTAGGATTGGAGGCTGTTATGGTCATCTTCGAAGAACTGTATGTATTGCAATTGGCAGAGGATATTGCCGATGATGTCTGGAAGATGGTGTTCCAATGGAATGCCTTTATCCGGGACGTGATCGGCAAGCAATTAATCCGTTCTGCAGATTCCATTGGCGCCAACATCGCTGAAGCGTTTGGTCGTTATCACTATGGCGATAAAATCAACTTCCTCTATTATGCTCGTGGAAGCGTGTTCGAGACCAAGTACTGGTTAAACCGCGCCCTGAAGCGAGATATCATTGAATCTGAGATTCATCGGGCCTATGCTGAGCGGCTTAACGAAGTGGCGAAAGGTGTCAATGGTTATGTTGGCAAAATAAAGGCATACCGATATGGAAAGGTGCAGGCATTCAAAGAACCGGGACCGACCTATCATGTCCGAGAAACGGAACAGGTGATTTTTTCAGAGGCGCATCTGGCGTGGCTACTTACGGATGAGGACACACGCCGAACTACCCTGCAACACATCCGCCAGACCACCACACTCCCCAATCCTAATCCTGATCCTGATCCCAATCTCGGTTGAGCCAAACTCCCCCCAACCCCCTGCACCATCTCATTCATCACCCTACGAGGTTTCCGCCCATGAAACCCCCACCCTTCGACTACCACGCTCCCACCACCCTGGCCGAGGCCCTGGCCCTCATGGCCCAACACGGCTATGGGGCCAAAGCCCTGGCTGGCGGGCAGAGTCTGGTGCCTACCATGAATTTCCGCCTGGCCGCGCCCAGCGTGCTGGTGGACCTGAACCGCATTCCCGACCTGGGTTACATCCGCACCGCGCCCGATGGCGGGTTGCTCATCGGCGCCATGACCCGCCACGTGCAAGTAGAAAAGAGTCCCAAGGTGGCAGATAGGTACCCCCTGCTCCACGCCACCATGCCCAAAATCGCGCATCCCCAGATCCGCAACCGGGGCACCATTGGCGGTAGCATCGCCCATGCCGACCCCGCGGCTGAGCTCCCTGCGTTGCTGCGGGCCGTGCAGGGCCGGGTCAAAGCCCAGAGCACCCGCGGCAGCCGCTGGATCGACGCGGACGACTTCTTCACCGGCTTCTTCACCACCGCCCTGGCCGAAGACGAACTGATCACCGAAATCCACCTGCCCCCCTTGCCCGCGGGCAGCGGCTGGGCCGTGGAGGAAGTCTCCCGTCGGCATGGCGACTTTGCGCTGGTGGGCGTCTTCGCGGTCCTGAAGTTGGATGGTGCGGGCCGGTGCGACCATGTGCGCATCAGCCTCTTCGGCGTGGGCGACGGGCCTATGCTGGCCCAAACCGCCATGGGCATCCTGCGGGGCGAAAAGCTGGATGATGAGGCCATCGCCACCGCGGCCGACGCTGCCGCCCAAAAGGATGTGGACCCCCCCAGCGACGTCCACGCCACCGCATCGTTCCGCCGCCACCTCGTCAACGTCCTCGTCCAACGCACCCTCAGTCAGGCCCTTGCCCGGGCCACAGGCCAGGAGGTGACAGCATGAGCCAGCGCATCCCCATCACCGTCCGTGTCAACGGCGTCACCTACCAACGCGAGGTGGAGCCCAGGCTGCTCCTCAGCGACTTCATCCGCCACGACCTGGGCCTTACCGGCACCCATGTGGGCTGTGAGCATGGCGTCTGCGGCGCCTGCACCATCCTCTTCGACGGCCAGCCCGTCCGATCCTGTCTGCTCTTCGCGGTCCAGGCCGACGGCCACAACATCCTCACCATCGAGGGCCTGGCCCCCGACCCCGACCATCTCCATCCCATCCAGGAGGCCTTCCAGGACGCGCACGCGCTCCAGTGCGGCTTCTGCACCCCGGGCTTCGTCATGACCCTCAAGCCCTTCCTGGAAGAAAATCCCGACCCGTCGGATGAGGAGATTCGCGAAGCCATCTCGGGCAACCTCTGCCGCTGCACCGGCTACGACCACATCGTGGATGCAGTGCGCATCGCAGCAGAGAAGATGCAAAAATAGATCGGCGACGTCTGAGATTATGAAGATGATCAGCTTGACATTGTGTAGCCAGGAGGATACAATCTGAGTGTATCAACTTCGTAAGACAAAACATTTTGCTCGATGGTTGGACAATCTGCGCGATATCCGCGCCCGCGCCAAAATCATGGTTCGCATTGAACGACTGGCCCAAGGCAATCCCGGCGATGTTCGTCCAGTAGGCGAGGGCGTCACCGAAATGCGAATACATTACGGACCTGGCTACCGCGTCTATTACAAGCATGTCGGTAAACATATCATTGTCTTGTTGGCCGGCGGAGATAAAAAATCGCAATCGAGAGACATTCACAAAGCGCTTTTCTTGGCAAGAAATCTGGAGGATCTGGAATGAGTAAAGTCAAAACCACCCCTTACGATGTCGCTGATCACCTCCGTACGCCTGAGGAAATGGCTGCTTATCTCGAAGCCTGCATTGAAGAAGCGGATGGCGACGCAGCTTTCATTGCCAAAGCCCTGGGCGACATCGCCCGAGCCAAAGGCATGTCTTACGTCGCACGAGAAGCAGGGCTTTCCCGAGAAAGCCTTTACAAGGCCTTGTCAGGACAACGAAGTCCCAGCTTTGAAACCATTCTCAAGGTATTGAAGGCGCTTGATCTTGAATTGCGCGTGGAGGCCAAGACATCCCATGCCGCTTGAATGTCCGTAGATCACGATTCCATATCACAATGTCCCACGACATCCGCTGGATTCAGCGATTCAACCACTATCGCAAAGCCCTGGCCAAACTGGATGAAGCCGTGGCGTTGGCTCGACAGCGCCCGCTTTCCGAATTGGAGCGGCAGGGGCTCATTCAATCCTTTGAGTTTACCCACGAGCTGGCCTGGAAAACCCTCAAGGATTTCCTGGAATTCCATGGCGCGCGAGGCATATACGGGTCCAAAGACGCCACTCGCGCCGCATTCCAGGCCGGCATCCTTGAAGATGCCGACGTCTGGATGGAGATGATTGTGAGTCGCAATCTGACTTCACACACGTATAACGAAACCACAGCCCTCCGCATTGCCCAGGCTATCCTCGACACCTACTTTCCTCGATTTGTGGCCTTGCGAAAACGGCTGGACGCATTGAAAGCACAGGACGAAGCGACATGAGATTTGGACTGGATGAGCGCGTCATCGAACGGATTCATCAGGTCCTGGCCCGACATCCCCAGGTCGAGCAGGCCATCCTCTACGGATCCCGGGCCAAGGGCACCTATCGCCCCGGCTCTGATATCGACCTGACGTTGCTCGGTGCGAACCTGACCTGGCAAGACCTTTCCCGCATCATCCATGAGCTGGATGATCTTCTGCTGCCCTACACGTTCGACATCTCACTTTACCAGGAAATCACCGATCCCGATGTATTGGATCACATTCGACTGGTCGGTATCCCCTTCTACCAACGCGCTGCTTTGTAAATAGGATTCGGATCAGGATTAGGATTGCGGATCGCCAGGCCTACGTTGAGCGAGGCGACAACGGGCGTCAAACGTAAAACGTGAAACGTCAGGTCATGACGCATGACGTTTGACGCTTGACGAAATCGGCTCCCCGCGCCAACTTGGCCGCGAGGCATTTTCATCGGTATCGGCGCGGGCATGCCTGCCGTTGGACTGCTTTGTAAATAGGATTCGGATCAGGATTAGGATTGAGGATCGCCAGGTCCACGTTGAGCGAGGCGAGAGCGGGCGTGATGCGTGAAAACGTGAAACGTGAGAATATCACGCATTACGCATTACGTTTCACGGCCCGCCAACCTGGCCGCGAGGCGTATCGTCCGTAGCGGCGAGCCGTTGCTCATGGCAACTGCGTCGCGAAGCATCTGTGTCAATCAGCGTTCTCCTTTCATCCCTGGACAATAAATTCCCTCCCCGCCTATGCCAACCAAGGAGGTCTACCATTGGAAGCCCGATACATTGGCAAACGCATGAAACGCAACGAGGACCCAAGGCTGCTCACGGGCCGGGCCCTCTTCACCGATGACGTCCACCTGCCCGGTATGCTCCACGTGGCCTTCCTGCGCAGCGATTACGCGCATGGCCGCATCAAAGGCATTGATACCAGCTTCGCCAAAGACATTCCGGGCGTCGTTGCCATCTACACCGCGGAAGACCTGGGCGACTACTGGCGGCCCGGGCCGCTGCTCGTGCCCCCACCCCCGGTGGAGGGCAAAGTCTTCCACGCCCGCACCCAGGTGCCCCTGGCCAAAGACAAAGTCCGCCACGTGGGCGAGCCCATCGTCATGGTGGTGGCCGAAAGCCGCTACATCGCGGAAGACGCGGTAGAGCAGATCTTCGTGGACATCGAGCCTCTGCCCGTGGTCACCGATCTGGAAAAGGCTCTGGACCCCGACGCCCCCCTCATTCACGAAGACCTGGACTCCAACCTCGCTGCCCGCATCATCCAGCAGAAGGGCAATTATGCGGAGGCCCGGGAAAAGGCCGATGTGGTCATTCGCGCCCGCATGTACTACGACCACGGCGTGGCCGCGGCCATGGAAAATCGCGGCATCGTGGCCTGGTGGGACGACAAAGCCCAACGCCTGACTATGTGGGATACCACCCAGGCGCCCGTGGTCATCCGCAACGGCATCGCGGCCATGCTGGGCCTTTCCGAATCCCAGGTGCGGGTCATCGCGCCCTTCATCGGCGGCGCGTTCGGCCCCAAGATCATGATGTTCTACCCCGAAGAAGTGCTGCTGCCCTGGGCCGCGATGAAGCTCAACCGCCCCCTCAAGTGGATCGAAGACCGGCGGGAGAACTTCATGTCCACCACCCATGAACGGGATCAGATCCATTGGGCGGAGATTGCCTTAACAAAGGACGGCAAAATCCTGGGGGTTAAAGACGAATTCATCCACGATTCGGGCGCGTACGATCCCTACGGCCTCACCGTGCCCATCAACAGCCAATGCACCCTGCTGGGCAGCTACGACATCCCCAACTACTATTCCGACATGAAGGTGGTCTTCACCAACAAGATGATCGTGACCCCCTACCGGGGTGCGGGCCGACAGCACGGCGTCTTCGTCATGGAACGCTTGCTGGACCTGGCCGCGAAAAAGCTGGGGATGGATGTGACCGAGATTCGTCGCAAAAATTACATCCCGCCCGACAAATTCCCCTACAACAACGAGATCATCTACCAGGACTTCGTGCCCCTGGTCTATGATAGCGGCAACTACGAACCCCTGTTGGACAAAGTCCTGGAGCTCATCGAATATGAGAAATTCATCAAGGAAGAGCAGCCCAGGCTGCGGGCCCAGGGCCGCTATGTGGGCATCGGCGTGGTCAGCTATGTGGAAGGCACCGGCATCGGGCCATACGAGGGCGCACGGGTGCAGGTGGAAACCACGGGCAAGGTGAACGTGGCCACGGGCGTGGGCACCCAGGGCCAGGGCCATTTCACCTCCTTCGTGCAGGTGGTGGCCGAGCACCTGGGCGTGGACCCCAAGGACATTTACCTGGTCACCGGCGACACCGACATCTTCCACTGGGGCACCGGCACCTTTGCCAGCCGCGGCATGGTCGTGGCAGGCAACGCCATCAATTCCGCGGCCCAAAAGGTCAAGGAAAAGATTTTGAAGATGGCCAGCGAAGAACTGGAAGCGCCTGTGGAGGACTTGGTGCTGGAAGGCGGGTTTGTCAGAGACACGCGCTATCCCGAATCGGTTGTGGCGCTGAAAGACCTGGCGGTCAAGGCGAACCCCTTACGGGGCGCGGTCAAGGCCGACGCGGAGCCGGGCCTGGAAGCCACCGCCTACTTCGGGCCCGAGCGGGGCGCGACCGCGTTCGGCACCCACGCCATGATCGTGGAAGTGGACCCCGAGACCTTCAACGTCAAGATTCTGCGCTACGTCGCGGGCCACGATTGCGGTGTCATGGTCAATCCGCTCATCGTGGATGGTCAGGTGCGGGGCGGCGTGGCCCAGGGCATTGGCAACGCGTTCTATGAGAAAATCGTCTATGACGAAAACGGCCAGCTCCTCACCGCCTCCTTTATGGACTATCTCGTTCCCACCAGCATGGAAGTGCCCCACATCGAACTCGTCCACACCGAAACGCGCTCGCCCTTGAATCCCATGGGCGTAAAGGGCGTGGGCGAGGCCGGCGCCATCCCCGTCGCGCCCCTCTTCGTGCAGGCGGTGGAGAACGCGTTGGCGCCCCTGGCCGACCTGGAGATTCTGGAAGCGCCCATCAGCCCCAACCGCCTGTTCGAACTAGTACAGCCCGGCGGAAATCCTTCCGCAGTTTCGCCGCATCGGATGGTAAGTGATTTGCCAGCAAAGTGATAATATGACATAATCTCGATCTACGTAAAAACTCATAAAGAAAGGAATCAACAT
>JALWZT010000152.1 GCA_027002405.1 Anaerolineae bacterium
TACGGCTCGACCGAGAGCACTGAAAGCGTTGCCGCTGCCGCATAATACCAACTAGTAAACGAGTTTCATCCCATACGGCTCGACCGAGAGCACTGAAAGGCTGGCCCTTGACCTGTTCCGCCCCGGCGTGCTGGTGGTTTCATCCCATACGGCTCGACCGAGAGCACTGAAAGTTGCATGTTTGGGATGAAGATATCATTGGTGACGGGGTTTCATCCCATACGGCTCGACCGAGAGCACTGAAAGGCTCCGAGGGGAGGGATTAGTAAATGGTGGGGGTCGTGGTTTCATCCCATACGGCTCGACCGAGAGCACTGAAAGAGATGCGCGATTCTGCCGTGCGCAACAGGGCAGCGATGTTTCATCCCATACGGCTCGACCGAGAGCACTGAAAGAGGCGACAATTAGAATCGGCGAAATGGCCGGCCGAGGGTTTCATCCCATACGGCTCGACCGAGAGCACTGAAAGGAGCGCATCAACGAGATGATGGACCTCGTTGATGCGGGTTTCATCCCATACGGCTCGACCGAGAGCACTGAAAGAAATTACTAAACTGCTAGACAATGGAGCAAGACACATGTTTCATCCCATACGGCTCGACCGAGAGCACTGAAAGGGGCATTGTCTGCCACGCCGCGGAACTCATGCCACAGTTTCATCCCATACGGCTCGACCGAGAGCACTGAAAGGTGGTGTCCAGAAATCAGTTGACCCTACCACAGGCAAGGTTTCATCCCATACGGCTCGACCGAGAGCACTGAAAGCCGGCTTGTCCCACTGCGTCAGCAGGATGCGCGACGTTTCATCCCATACGGCTCGACCGAGAGCACTGAAAGCCGATGATCGAACGCGAAAATGCCCGGCGCTACCTCGGTTTCATCCCATACGGCTCGACCGAGAGCACTGAAAAATCAGCTCGACGCGCAGCAAGCCGCTTCTGCTCATCTGTTTCATCCCATACGGCTCGACCGAGAGCACTGAAAGTTCTTCATAATCAATGATATTTTCGTCAAAATAACTGGTTTCATCCCATACGGCTCGACCGAGAGCACTGAAAGTCCAGTTCGGCTGTCCAGGTCCAGGGGTTGACCACCGTTTCATCCCATACGGCTCGACCGAGAGCACTGAAAGCAAATTCCGTGTAGATGGATGAATAAATCCTACCAAGGTTTCATCCCATACGGCTCGACCGAGAGCACTGAAAGTCCTGGTACGCCACGGGCGCATCCGGGCGCCAGGGCGTTTCATCCCATACGGCTCGACCGAGAGCACTGAAAGATTCAAAGAGATAAACCATCATGGCCACGGCAACAAGTTTCATCCCATACGGCTCGACCGAGAGCACTGAAAGGAAAAACAGGAGCAAAAACATGAGCAATAAGCGCATGTTTCATCCCATACGGCTCGACCGAGAGCACTGAAAGATGTAATAGCGGGGATATTCCTCCGTGAAACCGTGTCGTTTCATCCCATACGGCTCGACCGAGAGCACTGAAAGAACCTGTGGACGCCGGTCATCTCACGGTGGCCACCATGTTTCATCCCATACGGCTCGACCGAGAGCACTGAAAGAGTTGCTGTTTTTCAGAAGATCGTTGATGACAGTGAAGTTTCATCCCATACGGCTCGACCGAGAGCACTGAAAGGAAGGCTGGATGGGCCAATAGCGGACTCTCTGCGGGTTTCATCCCATACGGCTCGACCGAGAGCACTGAAAGAGTGTCCTCATTTTGTCATCTCCGCAATGATAGGAGCAGGTTTCATCCCATACGGCTCGACCGAGAGCACTGAAAGCCGGGGGCGATGCACCATCCAATATCCGAAAACTTGGGTTTCATCCCATACGGCTCGACCGAGAGCACTGAAAGTAGCGTTCCCTTTTCATACTGGAGTCTGGCGAAACTTATTTCGGTCGCTTTTCACGCCATTTTTCGACACGAATTAAACGAATTTGGCGAATTTTTCTTATTCCTTTTCGTGAAATTCGCGTTCATTCGTGTCAAGATCAAAAAAACGCCAGTGTCCAGATACCTACCTTAGCCATACCAACGGCAGGTGAACGCGGGAGGTGGTCGAGGCCGGGAAGGTAAGCGCACGGCGGGCATATCCCAGGCCCGGGGACCCCAACCAAAGGGTGGATGTGGACGTATCGATGGCCAGCAGGCTGGCAAAGGGCCAGGCCAGACCTTGGTTGAAGGGCTGCCACGTCCGCCCCCCGTCGGTACTGACAAGCACGCCATGAGAAGCGGGATCGTAGCCGCCGGAATAGAGGGCACTGCTGGAGGCCATGAACAGCACATCGGGGTTGGTGGGGAGTACCGCCACATCGCGCAGAAAGTCTTCCGTCCAAAGTTTCTCCCAGGTCATGCCAGCATCGCGACTGCGGTAAAGCCCACGGTCTTCACCGAAAACCGACACATACACCCAGCCCGGGTGCACCGGGTCGGGCCGGATGGCAGAAACCCCCTCCCAGTACACATCCCAGAATTCACCCCCCATGTTGCCTCGCATCTCCGGCAGGCCCGTTTGCTCCCAGGTGCCAGGGGCGCCCCCTCGGGTGGAACGCCAAAAACCGCCCTCGCCTCCTGCATATACCCGATGCCCGTCGCGCACATCGACTGCAGTGGCGCGGCAACCGTTGCAATCCAGGACCTTTTGCCAGGTCTCCCCATCATCCTGGCTGCGGTACACATCCCCATCCATGGTTATGAACAACGTCCGGCTTTGAGTAGGGCTGTTGGGGTCCACACTTAACCCCGCAGGGATGCCATCTTCGGGCAGGCCGCGGCCCACAGGAGTCCAGGTGGCGCCGTAGTCCTCGCTGCGTAATAGGGTATGAGGGGTGTCCACCTCTTGGGCCATGGTGATCCACACCACATTGGCCCGGGTGGGGTCCGCGACCACGGTCATGCTATTCCCACCATAGCCATCCCAGGACCCCACATACGCGGGGTCGTTGCAGTTTTGCCAGGTGGCACCGGCATCGTCGCTGCGGAAACACCCCATATCCGCCAGGCCCAGGTAGACGTGCCGCCCATCCGCGGCCAAAGCGATATCAAAGGGCACGATGTTGTCCGCGCCCCGGGACTGCCAATGGCCAGGCGTGACTTCGCGGGTATGCAGGGGCGCGAAGGAGCGCCCATCGTCCCGGGTGGCCCACAGGAATTGGCTGTCGACCCAAAGCAGCGCGTCTGGGTCCGAAAGGTCCCGACCCAGGGTTTTGGCATCGCCATTGAAGCTGAGACTGTAAGCGTTCTCCGCGTTGGTCCAGCCTGGGTCCCAATCCTCCTTACTGCCGATAAACTCCCAGGTGGCGCCGTTATCGGTGGTTTCCCATAATTCGGGCCAGTCCATATCGATGACCCGGAGCGCGTGGGCATCGTCGGCATCGGGCCAAAGGAGCAAATTCCGCTGACCCAGGTCATCGTCGCTACTGATCTTTTCCCACCGCCAGGCCCCCTGCCGGAAAACACCCCGGTAGACATAGCCCCCGTTCGGGTCGTCGTGGATACACTCGTAACCGGGGTCCCACACATCCCCATAGGTGGTGACATAGAGGACATAGGGATTGTTGGGGTCCAATGTGGCGTCCGCAATTTGGCCCAAGGCGGGGGCGAGCCTCCTCCAGGAACGACCTCCATCCTTGCTTTGGAAGAGCGCGGCCGGGCCGCAGGCAAAACGCCCCTCACCAGTTAAGGCATAGAGGACATTGGCATCATGAGGGGCCACCATGAGTTTGAGGATGTGGAGGTTATCGGGCAAGGAAGCGCCACTGATCCGGGCCCAGGTCTGTCCCCGGTCCGTGGTCTTATAAACCACGCCATCGGCCACATCGTATTCCGAATGATACGTCGCGTAGCCCACCTGGGGGTTGCTCACCCCGAAAACGATATCCGTGATGTAACCATGAGTCAGTACGGGGGTGAAGGTGGAGCCATAGTCACTGCTGCGGAAGATGCCCTCTTCGGTGCCTATGTAAAGAATGGCCGGGTCGATGGGGTCTACGCCTAAACCGCTCACGTGAGTCACGGTCAGCCCTTGAGTCGCGCCGATGGCCTGCCAGCTCTGGCCGCGATTGAGGGAACGGTAGGCGCCGCTGAGGTCGCTGGCCGCAAGCAAAATGCCCGTGGGACCGCCGATCATGACATTGAACGCGCCACCCCCGCCAGGATTGGTAAGCTGCCACGCGTCGGTGGCGGCCCGGGGGCGAGCCAGAACAAAGGGGTTGCTCCCCACCAGCTCCTGAAACACCGCGGCCAGATAGGGGTTGTTTTGCAGGCGCATGGTGGTATCGTGCGCGGGATTATCATCGTTGGGCCACCATTCGTTCCACCAGGAAAACGCGATGACCCGCGGCCAGCGGAAGGCGAGGATATCGCTTAGGGCCTGGCGGGCCCATGCAGCCTGGTCCCCCAGAGGGTTGTTCTTGGGCGCACCGAATTCCGCCACGATCACCGGTTTATCCGGAGCCATGGCTTCTAACCGAGCGTAGGCATCGTCCATCTCGTCGCCGAAGGCATTCCAGTAATCATCCATGGGCGTGAGCGCGGCATAGATGCTGACGCCAACCCAGTCTATCCAGTCATCGCCCGGGTAATAGTTTTCGAACGCGTTCCACGAGGTCTGGGGCCAATCCTCCGCGTTGACGTGGAAAACCCAGGTGATGTTGGTGGCGCCTTCATCGCGGCAAATTTGGATGATATGACGATAGGCATCGCGGAAACGCTCTGGGCCGTCGGGCTCGGTAGGATCGCCGTAACCTTGGCTCTCTCCCCCCCCGTTCCAACGTCCATTCCAGGGGAACCAATCGCCGTTGACTTCGGTGCCATATTCCGCGAGCAAGGGCGTGCCGAACTCGCGCGCCGCGGCACACCACCCGTGCAGGTCCGCGTCGAATTGGCCATCCAGGATATTTTGCAAGGTATAGACGGGATCAGGAACTATCTCCTCCGCGTTGGAACGAAGCATCAAACGGATGTAGGGGATGCTGCCCGCGTCTCGGATCCAGGTGGCGGTGGTCATGGGGAAGGCGTGGCCTTCGAACCAATTATGGGAAAAATAGACCCAGACCACCTGCTTGCCCGCGGCTTGTTCGTAGGAGCGTACATCCTGGAACGTGATGTCGCTTTCGATGTCTGTTTTGCCTCCGGGATAGACCCCATGATAGAAATAACCCGCGGGGGGCAATGCCGGGGTATGGGACGTGCGTCGGGGGGTGGGACTCGGCCGCGCGGTGGTAGTCGCCATCTGAATGGGCCGGTGGGTGGGCGTGGCCGATTCCACAGGCCCCAACCCTGTACAGGCCATGAGGACCAAAAACAACCAGGCCATGCTGGTCCATCGGAAGAAAAATCGTGGCAATGATGTCATGGTCACCATAAGCAATAGCTCACCACATAACGATGAAAATAGGGACGCAGATGTTCGTCATGCTCAGCGACCGAAGGGAGCGAAAGCCTGCCCTGAGGAATCGAAGGGCATCTAGCGAGCGAAGCGAGCGCCATGCCGTGGTTTTTGCGCTTCGCTAGATTCCTCGGTCGCTTCGCTCCCTCGGAATGACGTCGCGAGGCTCTATTTACGGAACAGTGACTGGGTTTTTAGCATAAACTTTTGAGTCTGTCAAACCCTCTGCAGCCCAGAGATGAAACCAATTTCCATCCCCCCTCTTTCTGCGCTACAATACCTTATTATGAAACGCATTCTCACATCCCAAGCCGAAACCATTCGCCAACAGGAACGGGATTTGCTCACCCGGTTGGAAGTCACGGCCGCGCGGCTGGAAGCATCCTCGCAAGACCTGGAACGCCTCGCCCAGGCCCGGCAACAGTTGGATAGCCTCTTCCTCCTGGCCGTGGTGGGCGAATTCAATAGCGGCAAATCCGCGTTTATCAATGCCCTTCTAGGGGGTCCCTACCTGGAAGAAGGAGTCACTCCCACCACCAGCCAAGTGGTGATCATGGCCTGGGGACCGGAAAAACGCCTGGTCCAGCTCGCACCTTATTTCCAACGCATGGAACTGCCCATTGACTGGCTACGAGATATCCATATCGTGGATACGCCCGGGGTCAATGTGGTGATTCAACAACATGAAGAGCTCACTCAGGAATTGATTCCCCGAGCGGACCTGGTCCTTTTTGTGGCCTCGGCCGACCAGGCTTTTAGCAAAAGTGAACGGGATTTTCTTTCCTTTATACGAAGCTGGGGTAAGAAAATCCTTTTCGTCATCAACAAACTGGATATCTTGCCCGATGAAGACGCGGTGAATCAGGTGACCGCGTACGTGCGGGAGCAAGCTCAGGAACTGTTGGGCGTGACACCGCAGATTTTTCCGGTCTCGGTGCGTTGGGCCCAGGAGGCCAAATTCAATCCCAAAGGGCCTGGCGCCACCGCGCTTCTGGAAGCCTCCCGGTTCGCTGTCCTGGAGGATTACATCCTGCGGCGCCTAGATGAACGGGAGCGACTCCGTTTGAAATTGGAAAGCCCGCTGGGAGTCGCCCAGCGTCTGGCCACCGCGTATGCCCAGGATGTCGCCCAACGGCTCCAGCTTTTGGCTGACGATCTCCGAACCATTGACCATATCGATGAACAACTGCAGGCCTACCAGGCCGATATGCGCCATGATTTTCAATTCCGCCTTCACCGGGTGGACAACATCCTGCTGGAAATGCGGGCCCGAGGGGACGCGTTCTTCGAAGAAACCATCCGACTGGGGCGCTTTTTCGACCTGATGAACGCGGCCCGACTCAAGGCCGCGTTTGAAGCCCAGGTTATTGCCGATACCCCTCAACAGGTCGAACAGGAAATGCACGATCTGGTGGATTGGATGGTGGCGCGCAATTACCGCCAATGGCAGGCCATCACGGGATATCTCAACCAACGCGTGCAAGAACATGGAGACCGGGTGGTCGGAGAGGTGGGGGGTGAATTCGACTTAAATCGCCAACGCCTGTTGCAGACGGTGAGTCGAGCCGCGCGCCAGGCCCTGGCCAGCTATGACAAAGCGGCCGAAGCCCGTAAACTCACCCAATCGGTGCAAGCCTCTCTGGCAGCGATGGGGATGGTTCAGGTAGGGGCTTTGGGATTAGGTGCCATCTTGCTTCACATCTTTACGCGAGCCCTGGACCCTCTGGGCGTATTGGCCGCGGGCGGCGTCGCCATAGCCGGACTTTTCATTCTCCCCGCGCGGCGCCGGGCCGCCAAACGAGACCTGGAAGCCAAAATTCAGACCCTGCGAACGGACCTCCATCAAGCCCTGGAACGCCAGTTTGAAGCCGAGCTGGCCCGCTCTGTCCAGGAAATCCGCGAAGCCATCGCGCCTTATACCCGCTTCGTGCGGACCGAACAGGCCAAGCTCACCGACATCCAACACCAGTTGGAGACCATCCAGACCCAGATCGCCACCCTGCGGCGGGAGATCGAACAATTGCCGTGAACGCCTGTTCGCCGATACGAATGAAAACGCCTCGCGGCCAGGTTGGCGCGAGAAGCCAATGCCGTAATACGTCATGCGTGATGCGTAACGCTTTCACGTTTCAGTATCGCCCGTTGCTGCCTCGCCCCCAACGTGGGCCTGGCGATCTTAATCCTGATCCCAATCCTATTTTCAAAGCAGTCATCACGAACGGCAGTTCGCCGATACGAATGAAAACGCCTCGCGGCCAGGGCGGCGGGCCGTGAAACGTGATGCGTGATGCGTAAGGTTCTCACGTTTTACGTTTCACGCATCACGCCCGTTGTCGCCTCGCTCAACGTGGACCTGGCGATCCGCAATCCTAATCCTGATCCGAATCCTATTTACATAGCAGTCGCCACGGGCCAAGGCTCGCCGATACCGAGGAAAAGGGAACGCTGATGCCCCAGATGCTTCGCAACGCAGATTTTCGCAGATGATTTTTATTTTGATTTTATCTGCGTGAATCTGCCTCTATCAGCGTTCATCTGCGTCCTCTATTTTCAAAGCAGTCGCCACGAGCCAAGGCTCGCCGATACCGAGGAAAAGGGGGACGCTGATTTGCGCAGATGATTTTTTATTTTGATTTTCAGTGGCGTCTGCCACGCCCGCCCGGCGATGAAGTCGCCGGGCTACAGAACGGCGCCGGATGAATCCGGCTAGCCCTACAGGGGCGCTGTTTCTAGCCTCGGCGCTACTGAACACCGAACAGTGAACACTGGATGACTGATTCCTGGCTCCCTACGGAAAGGTTACTCACCGCAGAGAACGCAAAGGCCACAGAGTCAACTGAACACTGATTACTGATAACTGATCACTGATTACTCTATTCATGGCGGCCCTTCAGTGGCATGGGGATGCCCGCGACCATGAAGATGACCCGCTCCGCAACCGCGGCCATATACTGATTCGCCCGGCCCAGCAGGTCGCGATAGGCCCGGCCCAGGGGATTAGCGGGCACCAGGCCCATCCCTACCTCGTTGGAGACCACGATGAGATGACTGCGATGGCCACGGCTCGCGGCCAAGAGTTCCTCGATCTCGGCAGTGATGTGCGCTTCGATAGCGGCCAAGGGCTCCCCTTCGTGGGCCAGAAGGATGTTGGAAACCAGCAGGGTCATGCAATCCAGCAGGATGACCGAGGCCCGGAAGGGGAGGGCTTGCAAGTCGCGGCCCGGCTGAAGGGGAGCCTCCAGGGTACGCCAGGTGGATGGGCGTTGGGATTGATGGCGGGCGATGCGGTCCGCCATCTCATCATCCAGGGCTTGTGCCGTCGCGATGTACAAAACATCATCGCCGCCCAGTTCCCGGGCCAGGGCTTCGGCATAAGTGGATTTTCCACTACGCGCGCCCCCCAGGATGAGCGTCAGAGAAGAAGTAGACGTATGGGTCATAGGTCAGATGGGAGTTGGGTAAGGGCGTGAATGAGACGGGCGTTTTCCGCAGGGGTGCGGGCCGCGATGCGGATATAATGGGGCAATCCGAAGGAAGTTGCATCCCGCACGACGATCCCTTGCCGCAGCAGGGCCGCTCGCACCCGCGACGCGTCGCCTACAGGAAGCAGAGCGTAATGAGTCGCCGAAGGATGGGGGCATCGGCCCATGTCGCGTAAGGTGTGCATCAGGTTCCGGGCGTTATGCTGCAATCGGGTCAAAGTGTTTTGAAGCCACCGGGATTGCCCCAGCGCGGCCAGGCCCGCGGCCTGTGCCATGACATTGACGCTCCATGGAGGTTGCATCCTTTTGAGCGCGGCCACGAGAGGTTCGGGGCCCACCGCGTAGCCTAAACGCAATCCCGCCAGTGCGTAAGCCTTGGTAACGGACCGGAGAACAAGGATATTGGGACGGTCCAAGGTAAGCGCGGAACGAACCGTGGGAGCAAAGGGCAGGTAAGCTTCATCCACCACAAACAGGGAATGGGGATGCTCATCCGCCCCACGGGCCAACGCGGCCAGAGGGACGGGTTGCCCGGTAGGGTTGTTGGGATGACAGAGAAAGATGATCTTGGGAGCGTGGGCCTTGATGAGGCCCAGAAAGGCTTCGGGGTCCATGGCGAAATCCGCCTGAGGGAAGGCCCGCCATTCAATGACATGAGCAGCCATGATGCGGGCCGCTCGGGCATATTCGCCATAGGTAGGAGCTGCAATCAAAATCCGATCACCAGCTTCCAGAAAAGCCAACGCGGTGAGCCAGATAAGCTCCGAAGCCCCGTTGCCCACCAGGATGCGCGATACAGGCTGGTCGAGATGGTGGGCGAGAGCTCGACGCAAGGCCAGGGCCTCGGGGTCTGGGTAGCGAGCGATAGGCGCGGCAAGCAAAGCTTCTCGCACCCCAGGGGGTGGGCCATAGGGGTTGATATTGACGCTGAAATCGAGCACCTGTTCAGCCTTCAAGCCCAGGCGTTCCAGCTCGGCCGGGGTGATGGCGCCGTGGGGAACAGAGGCCGTGGCGAAAATGGCGGGACGAGGGGACGGGGAGGCATGGAGGGACATGGGGACAGGTATTGTGTTCTGTAAAATTAGGATCAGGATTAGGATTAGGATTAGGATTAGGATTGTTAGGCCGAGGTTAGGCGCGAGCAGGAGTAATCAGTGATCAGTCATCAGTAATCAGTAATCAGTGGGAGTCAGCGTTTCCGCCACCTGCCACCTTGCTACCTGCCACTTGCTACCTTTTCCTGTGTCTCCGTGTTGAAAAATCTTTTTGCTGCGTATTCAGTTTTCTATAGCCGATGCTCATGCCGATGCTGAACAGGGCCAAAAGGCCCGTGGCCAGGGTTATGAGACGCAGCGCTCGAGAGATATCATGAGTCCGGGGTGGGCGCAGCTCCTCTCCCAACACATACGCGTCGGTCTTTTCTAAACGTACGCCCAGGGCCCCCGCCATCGCGCTCATGGGATGCCCTGCATTAGGACTGGCTGTTCGGCCCGCATCCCGGCGCCACACACGCCAGGCCTGGATGATATCGCCGCCAGCCAGGGGAGTCGCCAATAGCAGAAGGCACGCTGTGATGCGCGCGGGGATGAGGTTGGCCAGATCATCGGCCCGGGCCGGAACCTTCCCCAACCACTCCCGGGCGGGATCTCGGTACCCCAGCATCGCGTCCGCGGTATTGAGAAAGCGATAGACCAGGGCTGCTGGCAAACCGCCTACAACATACCAGAACAAGGGCGCGACCACCCCATCGGATAAATTCTCGGCCACCGATTCGATGGTGGCCGCGACAACCTGAGAGGGTGAAAGTTCTCGGGTATCGCGACTGACCAGATGCCAGCTCAGCCAATGGCGAGCCGCGGGCAAATCGTCTTCCTGAAGCGTGGTTTGTACCTGGCGCGCCGCGCGCGCCAGGCCACGCCGAGCCAGGGTTGTTTGAAGGATGAGGGCTTCCAGCCCCCAACCTATCTCCCCCAGACCGCGCGCCATTCGGTCCCATGCCGCGCCTATCCCCGCCAGGATGCTCATCCCCACCAGGATGATCCCCCCGCCGTAGGCCATCTGACGGGAAGGGGACGCGTCCTCCCCGGGCCCATGGCGCATGGCCCAGGCGATACCACGCCCCATCCATGCCACAGGATGCCAGCGGTTGGAGGGATCACCCAGGAAATGATCCAAAACCAAAGCGAGGATTACGATTATCGAACGGGAGTTGAACGACATAGCACAGGGGCCACGCGCGGCGGCTCGCCGATACCGAAGAAAACATCTCGCGGCCACGTTGGCGCGGGAAGCCGAGCCCGGGATGCGTAATGCGTGATGCGTAACGACCTCACGTTTCACGCATCACGTCCGTTGCCGTCTCGCTCAACGTAGACCTGGCGATCCGCAATCCTAATCCTGATCCGAATCCTATTTACAAAGCAGTCCAACGGCGGGCCAGCCCGCGCCGATACCGACGAAAATGCCTCGCGGCCAGGGCGGCGTGACTCGTATTCCGTATTGCGTATTGCGTAACGACTGGACGGAATACGGAATACGCAATACGAACCTTTGCCGTCTCGCCCAACGTGGGTCTGGCGATCTTAATCCTAATCCTGATCCGAATCCTATTTTCATAGCAGGCTCACCAGCACCATGGCTTCAACCAACTCGTTGATGGCGCCGTAGCTGTCCCCTGTGAGCCCGGGGATGCGGGTCTGGATGAAGAAGGCCGTGAAGAACATGGTGAGGAGGGCAACGACCAGGGCGATGGCCCCCGTCCAGCCGGCCAAAGACCAGGCCACCAGAGAGGTGATCCCCGTGGCCAGCAGGACTTGCGGCCAACGAGCATGGTCTTTCATGGCCCGACCCAGGCCCTGGTCGCGGGCGTAAGGGAAGAAGACAATGGCCAGGGCCATGGTCCAGCGCCCCAGCATGGGGGCCAGCAACAGCGCCAGGATGCGATGGGAGGATACTGTCAGCGCGCTGTATTTGAGCAAAAGCAAGAGCCCGCCCCCTGCCACGGCAAACGCGCCCACCCGATGGTCACGCATGATCCGGAGCCGCTGATCCGGGGAATGGCCACCGAAAAGGCCGTCGCAGGAATCGAGAAAACCATCAAAATGAATGGCGCCATGAGCCATGAGCCAAAAGGCCAGAAGGATGACGGTACGGACACCCGGCGGGAGGATGAAAGCCAGGCCCCCATCCACCACGGCCAGCCCCCCGCCCAGAACAAGCCCTACCAGCGGGAACCACCCCACGGCTCGGCCCAGGTCGGCCGCCGAAGGTTGCCAGCGTCGGGGTAAGGGAAGGATGGTCAGGAATTGGAAAGCAGCGAGCAAGGAGGCGAGCATGATGGTCCGGAGGTTACGCGATCTTTCCTGCCACCGCGGCTTCGGCAAAGGTTGCCATCTCGTCGAGAATCTTGCAAGCAGCCTCGGCCAGGGAGATGCCCAGGGCAGCCCCCGTGCCTTCGCCCAGCCGCAAATCCAAATCCAACAAGGGGTCCAGGCCCAGCCATGCCAGCATGATGCCATGTCCCTGTTCTTGGGAACGATGGGCAGCAAAAAGATAGGGGCGCACCGCGGGGGCCAATCCCACCGCGATCATGGCTGCCGCGGTCGAGATGAACCCATCGACCATGACAGGACGGCGATGCCCGGCCGCGGCCAAAATCGCACCAGCCAGCCCTGCGATCTCAAATCCTCCCACTTTTGCCAACACATCCAGCGCGTCATGAGGGTTGGGCTGATTCACCTCCAGGGCCCGGCGGACCACCGAAACCTTGCGTTGCACCCCGGCATCATCCAATCCTGTCCCTCGCCCCACGATATCCGCGGGGTCCCGCGCGGTCAGTGCGGCCGCGATGGCCGCGGAAGGGGTGGTATTGCCGATCCCCATATCGCCTGTGGCCAGGATATCCAACCCTTTTTCTATTTCCTGTTCCACCACCTGGGCACCGGCCAGCAGGGCTTGTTCCGCCTGGGATAAAGACATGGCCGGGCCTTGCGCCATGTTGGCGGTGCCATAGGCCACCTTCTTTTTCACCAGGCCGGGATGATCGGGCAAATCCGCGGCCACACCCATATCCACCACGACCACCCGCGCGGCCACATGGCGGGCCAGCACATTGATGGCCGCGCCGCCATGAAGAAAATTGAGAACCATCTGAGGTGTCACCTCTTGCGGAAAGGCACTGATCCCTTCGGCCACCACACCGTGGTCACCAGCCATAACGGTGATCACTTTGTTCCGGATCTTGGGACGAGGCCGGGCCATGATGCCAGCGATACGGATGGACAGAGCTTCCAAACGGCCCAGGCTCCCCTGGGGCTTGGTGAGTTGATCCTGGCGGGATCGGGCTTCTGCCATGGCAGCATCGTCTAAAGGTTGAATACGAGCGATGAGATCATGGAGAGACATCATAGAGCTCCTTTGTCATCGAATGGTGCCGTTCGGCGGCAGACAAAAAAGACCCCCTGATGGCACAGGGGGTAGTGGACAAGGAAGATAGAAGATAAATGCAGCTTCTGTGCCTCGCAGAAACTGCGCTTTGCCGGGCGGTCTGGCTTGAGCCAATGGCTCTCACAGTTGCGGGACAGCGCCGGATTTTCACCGGACTTCCCCCGGTCGCCACGATGGGCGAAAAGTATCAGGTTGTCCAACCAGTATAACAGCCCAACCTCCCGGAGGCCAAATCGGGGAAGCTGTGTCTCCCGCTCCCTGCCCGAGCTCCATCTGGGATGGTTACTATCCACGTTCCCTACTCTATAGCAAGGCAAAAAACCACTAAGGGCACTAAGGACACTGAGGCACAAAGGGGAAAAATAAAAAAATCTCTTCGTGTCTTCGCCTCTCCCCCCGCATGCAGGGGGAGCCGGAGGGGGGCCTTTGTGCCTTCGTGGTAAAAACGTCTTGCAGAAGGAGCTGTATAGTTCCCTGGGATGTTTGCCTTCGTAAAAAGCACCTGCTATCATGGAGCCATCCACCGGCTTGATCATGAAACCGACACCGATCCCTTGCCCGGTCGCGGTACGCGCTCCCTCATGGACCTTCATCTGTTGGACGACTTGGACCTTATGGCCTTGATCGCTCGTGGCGATGCCAACGCCCTGGCAGAGCTTTATGATCGCTACGGACGGCCGGTTTACAGCCTGGCGCTCAACACGGTCGGAGACCGTGCTATTGCCGAAGAGATCACCCAGGACGTCTTCACCCGGGTGTGGCAACATGCCAGCAGGTATGATCCCCAACGAGCCCAGGTTCATACATGGATTTCCCGCATCGCCCGCAATCGCAGCATCGATGCCACGCGGCGCCAGCGCGCGCGAGGGAGCGCCATCCATATCCCTTGGGATGACCTCATTGCTGATGTTGTGTCGGTCGATGATAACCCCGAAGCCGAAACCCTGCTGCGGGCGCGACAACAGCGGGTGCGCCAAGCCCTACAGGCCTTACCCGACGCCCAACGCCAACCTTTGGCCCTGGCCTACTTCGAAGGTTTGTCGCATCGAGAAATTGCAGAACGCCTTGACCAACCACTGGGGACTATCAAAACCCGCATTCGCCTGGCCATGCAAAAACTACGAACCATATTGGAAGAGGAGGCTGGCCATTGATGGATCCATCTCCACGCCGGCTGCGTAAGTATTTCAGGAGCACGCGACACGAGCAACGACTGGCCGATACCGAGGAAAATAAGAACGCAGATTCACACTGATTACTGATCACTGATAACTGATTACTGCTCACTGCCCCCCCATGCCCACCCGATTCCACCCAACTGACCAACTCCCCGCTTACGCCCTGGGAGCCCTGGACCCCGAAGAGGCTGCCCAGGTCGAAGCTCACCTGATGGTCTGCGAAACCTGTCGGGCGGAATTGCGCGCCTACGAGGAGATCGTGGGGGATATGGCGTTGGCTGTGCCCCAGGAAGCCTCGCCCCCGGGCCTCAAACGACGCATCCTGGCCGATATCATGGCCGAACCCGAGCCTGCCCAAACCCCTGCTTCACCATCTTGGTGGCAACGCGTCCTGGCAGCCCTGCGTCCCCCCAACCATGCCTTTGCTGCCGTGGCCGCGGTGCTCCTGCTGATTTTGCTGACCAGCAATCTAATCCTCCTTTCTCGCCTGCGTACTTTGGAACGACAGGCAGCCATGATCCCCCCCCTGCCGGTGGTGGCTTTGTATGGTTCTGATAAGGCCCCTCAGGCCCGGGCCGTGCTGATCCTCAGTGAGGATGGCCAACACGGTGCCCTGGTGGTGGATGACCTCCCCCCCCTGGATGAAAATCATGCTTACCAACTCTGGCTCATCACGCCGGATGGTAAACGGGATAGCGGCGCGGTCTTTCGGGTGGATGAAAATGGGTATGTCACGCTGATGGTGGAGAATCCCAAGCCGCTTAAGGAATATGCCGCGTTTGGTGTCACCATCGAGCCTGCGAGCGGAAGCCCGCAACCCACCGGGCCTAATGTCTTGAAAGGACAAAACCTGACAGGATAAGTACCCTACACATACCCTCTCATAGCAAGGCAAAAAACCACGAAGACACGAATGCACGAAGGGGAAAAGTGGCAGGTGGCGGAAGCGCTGACTCCCACGGATTACTGATCACTGATTACTCCATTTACAAAGCAGTCGCCACGAACGGCAGTTCGCCGATACGAATGAAAACGCCTCGCGGCCAAGTTGGCGCGGGAAGCCGAGTTCGTGATGCGTAATACGTAATGCGTAATGAGCTCACGTTTCACGTTTCACGCATCACGCCCGTTGTCGTCTCGCTCAACGTCGGCCTGGCGATCCTTCCGCAACCGACGATCACGCTATTTTCATAGCAGTCACCATGAGCCACGGCTCGCCGATACCGATGAAAATGAGAACGCAGATTTTCGCAGATGCTTCGCAGATTTCCGCAGATGGTCTTATGTTCAACTACTGAACACTGAACACTGAATACTGAACACTCCCATTGTTGCCTCGCTCAACGTTGTCCTGATGATCTCAATCCTAATCCTGATCCGAATCCTATTTACATAGCAGCCATTTACTCCGCCCTCCCCTCCGGCGAAGTCGGGGCCAGGTCCAACAGGGATCGCAACGCGGCCACATGGTCTGCAAACGACCGACGGCCCGCTTCGGTCGCTCGAATGTAAGTTTTGGGACGGCGACGCACAAAGGTTTTTTCCACGGCCACATACCCTGCCTTCTCCAGCTTGGTCAGATGGGTACTCAGGTTGCCATCGGTCACCTGCAGCATATCTCGCAACGCGGTGAATTCCAGGCTTGCGTCGGGGGCTAACGCGGCAAGAGCAGCCATGATGCGCAGCCGAACGGGTTGATGGATAAGATCATCAAAGCGGGCCATGGCTCACCTCCAGGTTCGCAAAATGTACACCCCGGCGGCCATCAAACTGCCCCCGCCCATCACCGCCATCCACAGGTTGAATAGCGTGGGGAAGGCCATATAGCCCAGGATCATGAGTACGGTGACCAGCACGCCCAGGCCCACGAGAAAGCGGCTATGGTACAACAGACCTGTGACCACATAGCCAAACATGACCAGCAACGAGATGAGAAGGCTGAACTGGGTGTCGGTACGGGGTTGGGCGAAGAATATAAACAAGACCCCATACCCCACCAGGATCAACCAAAACCATCCTACGGTCGCGGCCAAAGGGAATTTCATGATCCGCCGGAGGCGCGCGGCCACGTAAAAAGTGGCCGCGAACCCCAGGCTATCCACCACGAACCAAATCCATCCCACCATAGGCCCGGACTGAACCCAATGAGATGCGGCAAAGCCAATGAACCACACCACCCCCCAGATGATGAGGAAGTAGGGCATCCCGCCATAAGCGGCTATGCGGCGCATCTTGCGAGTGGTTTCTTCGATCAAAGCCAGGGCCTCCCTGGCTTCTTCCGGGGTGAGGGATGGAGGTCTTTCGGTCATTCTGCATGCTCCTGGGCTTGGGGTTGCCTGGTATAAGTGAGGAAGACATCCTCCAGGGAAGCGGCCCGGGCCCGCAGTGCCCGATATCGTACGCCCTGGGCTCGTAGAGCAGCCAGGACTTGCTCCAGGGCCGCGGGATCGGTGAGGTCCAGAACCAGGTTGCCATTTTGAGACACCCGATGAACGCCGGGCAGCGTGGTGAGATCGGGCAAACCCGCGCCATCTTCGGGCTCAACTTCCACCCGGAAGGCCCAACCCAGGGTTTGGACCAGCTCCATAGGGCGCCCGCGGGCCACGATCCGCCCCTGGTCCAAAATGATCACCCGGTCACACAGAGCCTGGGCTTCTTCCAGATAATGGGAAGTCAATATAATGGTTTTACCCTGACGCCGCAATTCTTGCAAAAACGCCCAGATGTCTCGTCGGATGTGGGCATCCAAACCCGTGGTGATCTCATCCAGGAAGATCACTTCAGGATCGTTGATCAGGGTGAGGGCAGCAAAGACGCGCTGTTTCTGCCCCCCAGAAAGTTTGCCAAAGAAGGTGTTGGCCTGTTCACTCAGTTCCAGCCGGTCCAGCAACTCCTTGACCGAACGGGTACGGGGATAGAAGGCAGCAAAGAGGGTAAAGATTTCTTTGACTTTAAGCCGAGGGGGCAAAGCAGCTTCCTGCAATTGCACCCCCATGCGAGTGACCAGGTCATCATACTGGGCGAGAGGGTCCAGGCCCAACACCCGCAAGGTGCCCGCGTCGGGAACGCGCAACCCTTCCAGGCATTCCAACGTGGTGGTTTTGCCCGCGCCATTGGGGCCCAAAACCCCGAAGATTTCGCCCCCTTCCACGGCAAAGGAGATGCCATCCACCGCCCGTAGCGGGCCATAGGACTTGACCAGCCCTTCAACCAAGATCACCTCCTCCCCAGAGGACTCGGGCAAAGGGTGGGTGTCCGTATGCCGGGCCGGGCGAGAGACCCAGGGCGCTTCATCCCCCCATCGGAAGATGCGCACCGACAAGAGGCCAAAGAGCCCCGTCATGACCAGCAAATAGAGCAAGGCATGCCCTACCGTGACATGGGAGAACCAGGTGTGCCCCAAAAATGGCGTGCCGGTGTAAGAATGCAAAGGCAACTGCCATGCCTCACGCCAGGATAGCGGTCCTGCAAACCAGAGATCGGTGGCCAGATCATTGGCGAATGTGAGAGGCAGCAGGTCGGAAATGAACTTGAGCAGAGGGGGGAGGCTGTCGCGCGGGCCAAATCCGCCCCCGAGGAAAAGCATGGGGAAGAAGAGCAAACTGCCCAGGGCCTGGGCCACGCGAGCGGTAGGGGTCACCCCCGCCAGGCCAAACCCCAGGGCAAAGAAGGCGGAATACGCGACGATGAGAGAAAGCACCACCATGGGCGTGGCCCCATCATAGCGGAGCCCAAAGGCCAGCTCCTCTACGATAAGGAGAAGCATCAAGGCCAACAACCATATGACCAACCCGGTGACGTATTGGGCCACGAAGATATGGATGGGGCGGATGGGATGGGTGCGGTAGTATTTGAGCACACCGTTTTCGCGCATGGAGGTCATGTAAGGATACAATCCCATAAGACCCTGGGTGGCGACGATCAACATCAGCACCGTGGGGAACATCACGTCCAGGATCCGTACTTCCATGCCGCGGTCGGTGGTGAAAGCCACATCCGCGCCCCAACTGTATCCGGCAACCACAATGAGTAGGATGGGGAAGAGCAAAGTAAAGAAGAAAGCGGCAGGTTCTCGCAAATAGAGTTTGAGTTCGGTCAGGATCATGGTGCGTAGGGCTCTCATGATGATGCCTCCTGCTACAGAGATGATTATTTTACAGAGTACTTTCTAATACAAAGTATACAACAAAACAAAGGGATTGTCAAGGGGGTGCCGATAGGTATCTCACGCGAAAACGCAAAAAGAATCAGGTGGCAGATTCACTTTATCGCCGGGCGGACGTGGCAGACGCCCAATTCCTGGAACGCATCCGGCAACCACGCGAAGCTGGTTGTGAGACGATTTTTGCGATAAAATAGAGGCTCCATCACGCCTACTCTAAATCCCTCCAAGGAGATGCAACGATGAATCTCGAAGCCAAGAAGACGGCCCTGCGCATGTTGGTGCATGGCATTTACATTGTGGCCACGGGCCAGGGCGAGGACGCGGTGGCCAACGGCGTCACCTGGCTCACCCAGGCCTCCTTCGAACCCCCGCTGATCATGGTCGCCATCCGGGTCGATGGCCGGTTGCATGACGCAATCCAGCGCACAGGCGCGCTTTCGGTCAACATCCTCGCCCGCGACCAGCAGGCCATGGCCCAGACCTTCTTCAAACCCGCGGAAACCCATGGCAATACCATCAACGGCTATACTTTCGAGCCTGGTCCGGTCACCGGCTCCCCCCTGTTGGTGGATACCCCGGCCTGGTTCGAGGCCGAGGTGCGGCACAGCTTCCACGGCGGGGATCACACCGTGTTCATCGCCGAGGTGGTGGAAGCGGGCGTGCGCGACCCCGACGCCCAACCCCTGGCCCTGCACGACACCCCCTGGCAGTATGGAGGGTAGTGGGGGCAGTGTTCAGTGTTCAGTGAGCAATAATCAGTCCGACGGCGGGTGAGCCCGCGCGGATACCGAGGAAAACGACTCGCGGCCAGGCTGGCGCGGGAAGCCAGTCACGTAATGCGTAATGCGTGAAACGTAAGGACCTCACGGATTACGGATTACGCATCACGTCCGTGGCAGACTCGCCCGACGTGGGCCTGGCAACGAACAACGCATAACGAACAACGAACAACGCGCGTCACAGAGAACGCAGATGCAATGCAGATTTCCGCAGATGTTCGTCATGCCGAGCGACCGGAGGGAGCGAAGCATCTAGCGAGCGAAGCGAGCGCCATGCCATGGTTTTTGGCGCTTCGCTAGATTCCTCGGTCGCTTCGCTCCCTCGGAATGACGTTTCGTTGACGCCTTTTTCGTGGCCCTATTTTTTGGCGTTGTCTAGCCGACCGAAGTGGCGTCTGCCACGCCAGCCCGCCCGGCGACTTCATGAACCTGTTGGCTTACTGATGTACGCTGAGGATACCCCCTCCCGACCGCTTCTGCAGGAGGGATGAGTCTTACGCAGCCCCTCCGATCCGGGCGATCACCCCTCCCCCGCTGGCGGGGGAGGGGTGA
>JALWZT010000153.1 GCA_027002405.1 Anaerolineae bacterium
GTAAACCAACAGTATCATGAAGTCGCCGGGCTATAAAACGGCGCCGGATAATTCCGGCTACTCCCGTAGGGGCGCTGTTTCTTCTGCTCGGAGCTAAACTCGGAGCTAAACCTCCGAGCTACAGATACGAAGCCCTGCGGGCTGGCCACGGGAGTGCTACTGAACACTGAACACTGATTACTGATAACTGATCACTGATTACTCCATTTACATAGTAGTCATCAACGATACCCCATTTCCTGGAAAATAGCCAATCCCAGGTCCGGGCGGTCGGTCATGATCCCATCCGCGCCCAGTTTCAGCAACTGACGCATGGTTTCCGCATCATCGATGGTCCAGAAATGCACTTGCTGATTCAGCTTATGGGCGTGTTCGATGAACGCGGCCTGATCAAAATGCGCGGCCCCCCAGCGCTGGGGGACCTGATATGCGTCGGCATGGGGGCGATGAAAGCGCCACAGATGCAGGGTGCTGAGAAGATAAAAGGCCCGGATCTCGTTTTTGCTGGCAGAGGTAGCGACCTGGGGCCATTGGTGACGGAAAGCCCGCACAGGGTCCTGATGAAAACTGGCCACGATCACCCGGTCCTGGGCTCCATGAGCCTGGATTTTGCGGCCAAGAAGCTGGGCCGCGTGGATGTCGTCATCCTTGATTTCGATATTGAGGCGGGCCTGGGGAAACGCGGCCAAGACCTCATCCAGGGTGGGGATGGTAATGCCTTGGCCGCGATAGGGGTAAGTCGCGCCGTCATCGGGTGTAAACCGGTACCCGGCATCCAGTTGTTTGAGCTGAGCTACGGTCATATCTCGCACCCGCCCGCTGCCATCGGTGGTTCGGTCCACCGTGGCATCGTGGATGACCACCAGATTGTCATCCGCGGTGAGGTGCACATCCATCTCCAAAACATCGACCTCCAGGTCAGCGGCATGCTGAAAGGCGAACAGGGTATTTTCGGGCCACAGGGCCGCGCCGCCTCGATGGGCGAAGAGAAGGGGGGGATGGGCCAGGGCCGGGCGAGAAGGTCGCGGGCCGATGGTGATGAAGCGGTGCAAGGCGAAAATCAAGATAACCAGGATGATGGTGGCCAACAGGCGGAGGAGGATATCCCGAGACATGGCTTTCATGGAAAGGGGTTCGACCTTAGTGAGCGTCTAAAAATGTGTTTCCGTTTTTGTGCTCATCGACTGAAGTCGAACACTTAAGGCCTACGGCCCGCCCCCTCTTCATCTCCCCCGCTTGCGGGGGAGAACAGCGGAAGGAGATCAGATGACGGCCTCCGCCGTCCAAAACGGCGACAAAAGGGGTCGCCGAAGGGCGACCATTGGCGCCATCGAATGCGCCTTCCCTACTTCCTCCCCCGCCCGTCCCGGAGTGGGGGAGGAAGCAAAGGAGGGGGCCTGCGCCTCCATAGGCACGAGTTTACTCGGCAAGTGTTCCGGCAAAAAAGGGAAGTTATTTCTGGACGCTCACTTAGCGGGCCATGGAGAAGGCGGCTCCGATGCCCAAAGGAATGGCAATGATCATGGACAATATCATGACCACTATCCAGGCAATGAAGACGGTGAGCACGGCTTTCCCTGTATCGAAATCCATGGCCTCGCGAATGGCGATAATGCCCGCGATCAAGGCCCAGATGCTCGCGGCCAGGGAAATCGCCCATCCCAGACAAGGGATAAAGCTCAAGACACTCAGCACCCGCGGGCTTTGGGCGTATCCGATGGTACGCAGCACTTCGCCCACCTCGGCTTCGCCACCGAAAAGATTCACGCCGATGAAATAGGTGAGATAGGACCACAGATAATAGCCAATGAGCACGGAAAGCAACCCATAGATGGCCCACAAGAGCCCGCTCATCAATCCCTGGGCGAAAAGGCCCCCTGCACCGCTCCCGATGGCACTGGCCACCGCGGCGATGATAACCACCATGAGGGCTTCGCTGTTTTTACTTTCGTCATGCTCTACCGCGTTGAAGAAATCCACTTCCAGCTTGGCCGCGCGGATCATGTTTTGAATCAAACTATCGGTGTTCATGGTTCCTCCTTTGGAAACATGGAAGCGAGAGAGAAGAAAGATAGGTTGGGGTCATGAAAGACCTCCTAATTATCCTTGGGTTCGACGAGATTTGCAAATCATCCATTGACCGGGGATGCCTCTCGGAATTTGGCGTTCCGGGCCGGAATCACTATAATAGAGAGGGAATGCCACCCTAGCTCAGCAGGTAGAGCAACGCACTCGTAATGCGTCGGTCGCCGGTTCGAATCCGGCGGGTGGCTCTTGTCCACAACATGTTGGGGTTAGGTGAAGATAAGCTACAAGATGTAGTGGGTGCGTCTCTCGAATCATCGGAGACGCTGTGGCGAGAAACCACCGAACCCGTAACGCCCCTCTGTCCTTGGTGGAAGCTGTCGAAGCCTTCATCTTGGACGGTATGGCGCGCCGGTTGTCGCCGTATACCCTGGGGATATATCGGGAAAAGTTAACCCATTTCACCACCTGGGCCGCTACCCAGCAAATCGAGACAATAGCCCAGGTGGACGCGCGCGCCCTGCGTCTTTATCTCATCCACTTGGCGGAAACGGGTCACAACCCGGGTGGGCAACACACCCATGCGCGCATCCTTCGAGCCTGGCTTAACTTCCTGGAAGCCGAAGGTCTCATCCCAGAATCGCCCATGCGCCGGGTGAAAATGCCTAAACTACCCAAGCCCATCCCCGATGTGTTGACCCGGGAAGAAGTGCGCGCCCTGTTGGCCGCCGCGGAGCATAGCCGGGATAAAGCCCTCATCCTGGCGCTATTGGATACAGGCGCGCGGGTATCGGAATTTGTGGCCCTGAACGTGGGCGACGTGGACAGCACGGGAGCCGTGCAAATCCATCACGGCAAGGGAGATAAGGCCCGCACCGTGTATCTGGGCTATAAGGCCCTGAAGGCCCTTAGGCGTTGGTTGTGGGAGCGAGAGGACCCTTACACCCTCGACTCTCCCTTGTGGACATCCCTTCACCACCCGGAACGTGGAACCAGGCTCACCACCAACGCGGTAAGGTTGATTCTGCTACGGCTTGGGCAACGGGCAAACCTGAAGCGCCGGGTATCGCCCCACATGTTCCGCCGCACCTTCGCGCTGTGGTCCTTGCGTTCGGGCATGGATATCTACACTCTGGCCCGTCTCATGGGCCATGCCGACATTGCCACCCTGCGCCACTATCTCGCTATCGCAGAGATGGATACCGCAAACGCGCACCGCCGACATGGCCCGGTGGATGGGTGGCTTTCCAAGGAGGATGATTCATGACGTGGTTTGATGTATCCGAATCCCTGCCACCACTGGACATCCCCATCATTGCCCTGTGGTCCGATGGGGCGGAAGCTTCCGCGGTCCTGCGCGATTGGGGCGATACATTGGTTTGGGAAACCGAGCATCCCACCGAGGCCCTGCCCATCGCCTGGCGCTTTGCAGAACCCGAAGCGCATGGTCTGGTAAAAAAACACCTGGCTGCTGCATGGTGGCTACCTGCCATGGCGGTTCTGGCGGGTGGCATGATGCTACTGGCCAACCCTTTATTGGGGGGCATTGCCATTGCCGCGATTCTGGCCATGTGGGTTGGTTACGCGGTGTTGCAATCCGCCGGTGAGGCTGTGGCGGTTCGTCATGGCGTTCTGCTAGGGGCCGTTGTGGCGATGACCCCTACTTTGCTCGCCTTGGCCGTAGGTCTATTTTTCATCATCCGTGTTCTACAAACGCCCTAATCTGCGAGGCTATCATGAGCAAGTCAAAGATTATCGAGATGAAGCGCATCACTACCAGCGATGGGGGGACAACCTACATCCCCATCCGGGCCAACATGCCCGAACCCCAAGGGCTGGCTCCCATGGGCACGGCCACCCTGGCGGAACAGCAACAGCAAATGACGGCCCAACCCGTGGTGGAAAAGCTGATGGGCAGTTATCAAGACCGAGCCATTGGGTTTTCTATCAAGACGTGGCAAGTGTCGCTGCTGTTTGGCGTCATTGCCTGGCTGTTGGCCCGGGTAGGCGCAGGGGTGCCCCTGTTCAGCGTGCGGGCATTGCTCATCCTGGCCCTGGGCGCGGGCGTGGTGTGGTTTGCCGCGTTCGCCCTGGACCTGCTGCTATCCCCCGCGGGGGTGGCCTGGTACAAGGCCCGTCGTTTCTGGAACTACATGGACCGAGAACAACGAGAACGCTTTGATTATTGGCGCAACGTGCGTCAGAACTAAACCTATCTCACATCTACGGAGGTTAGTTTCATGGAACGCATTCAGATGCAACGCATCATCGACGGTATCCGCTATGATACCGAGAAGGCGACCGTCATTGCCCATGACGTGTATTGGGACGGCCACAATTGGGAACGCTACGGGCGCAACATGTGGCTATACCGCACGCCCAACGGGCGCTACTTCACGGTGAGGGGCACCCTGTGGCAAGGAGAGCGAGACACCCTCACGCCCGTTAGCCCCGAGGAAGCCCGTCGGTTGTATGAGCGCCTGCCCGAGCATGAAGTGCCCTACGAAGAGGCATTCCCGCATATCACCATCCAAGACGCGTGAGGTGAATCATGAACCGAATGATGGTTTCTTGCTACAAAGGATTGGCCCCGGTATCGTTCCCTCGGATTGGATTGAGGGAATCGACTATGAGCACTGTTTCGCCGCCGTGGGAGGACGGGCGCAGATACGTTTCCCCAATGGCAAGGCGTTTGAGGTCTGGGTGACTTCACCGCCCGACTTTGGCAAAGTGGAACGTCATGTTCGACGTTTGTCCGATAAAGAGATTGCCCGCATTCCCTGGGGGCCTTTTTGCCCGCCATGGGAGAGCTACCATACAGCGAAGCTATTTGGTCACGCTGCGCCTATCGAGTTGGATAAGGTGGATTGACAATCCCTCTCGCCCCCGCCGTGGCCCCGAGGCGGCAATATCGGGGCAAGGAGAACGTCATGAACAGACACATGACCACTTTCTACGCCCGTAAGCCGGAGGTGCGCCGGGAAAGCCGCACGGTCTACCGTAAAGCCCATCAGCGAGCCAAGAGCAAGGCAGAGAATCTTTCACGGCTAGCCAAGGCAAAAGCTACGGCAGAGTTGGCCAATGAGGCTTTGCACGCGGTCACCGTGTTGGCCTATGAAACCTTATCGGATGGAACGCCGGTGAACGTGGACCCGGTGACCGGGGACTTGCTGATTGTCGCGCCCTGGTCATCGAAACGTTATCACGAATACGGGCTACGCCGTTCGGAAGCGGACGTGTTGCGGGCCTATCTGCTGCATTTGCAGGCTATGGCCGCCAAGGGGCAAACCCCCTTGCCTCCGCTGTTCACCTTCGATGAGGTGGGCCGTCGGTGGGCTGTGAACCGGGCCGACTATCCCACCTTCGAGGCTGCGGAGCAATGGCTTGCTAGATATCAGCTCACCCCTGAAGCGTGGCTGCAATGGCGCGACCACATCCGCAAAGAGCGGCGAAAGTGGCGAAAACAGGGATGAACCACGCCGCGCAAGGCGTGAACTCACCCCTGCGCCCCACCTGCCAAGATGTGGACCAAACCTACCCACAGCGGGACACAACCCCGACCGTTCCCGATTTTCGAGACACATCCGCTAAGGAGACCCAAACCATGGACCCCGAAAGAATCATCCTGACCCTGAGCATCACCCCCAAGACCCCTACCGCCCGCGCGGTGTTGCGCTACTGGGTGGAGACGAACACCTTCCCCCATGATGACATTTGCGACCTTATCGCGTCCATGCTCTATGATGACGCCCGGGACGCGGGTTTTCTGCGAGCAGATTTTACCGTGCGCAGTGTGGGCGCCGTCCCACCCCCGGCGACCACATCACCCGAATTCGGCCCCAGGGAAGAAGCCCGGGCCGATGCGCGCACCCTGGAGCCTGGCGCGCCAGTGCTTGTGAGCAGCGATGTTTATGAAGGCGTGGCCATCTTCGAGGCCGTGGAGAATGACGGTTCGGCCCGGGTGCGGGTGGAGACCACCGGCGCCGTGCTGCGGGTGGACGTGGAGCATGTGACCCCTTGCCCAGGGTGCTGACGCCGCATTGAAGGAGAAGAGATCATGACTCCAATCAATTCTACTCGAAAACTGTTGGATGAACTACTGCCAGGCATCCCCGAGAAGGTGCGGCAGCTTATGGCCGCCTCTTATGACGCTGTTGATTGGGGGCCGTTGCCGTGGCTGGCGACCGTGCTCCGCGAATCCAACCATGATTTGCTTTCATCCCTGCGTCATGCCTCCCAAAGCCACCAACGCGCGTGGGATTTGGCCTCCCTGCTTCCACAAGGAGAGGAGAAAGGTCGGTATCTTGCCGATTACTGGAAGGATTTCACCAAAGCGGAATTCTACCATCTGCTGATCTTGAGTCGACTCGGAGGAAAAAGCGACGATTTGTCGTTTCATGTATGGGCGTTCATGGATGCTGCCAACGCAGCCGCCTATTGGCAGACACACCCCGACGCCCCCGCCAACTCTCGCGAATTCTATCCATCTGTTGGCAATCAACTCATCGAAACTCTGTTCCAAACGGAGGTGAACTCATGAGCAGAGATGATGGATTATGCATAAGGGCAAAGTATGCTGCAATGCTCTTTTGTCGGGAAAGATATTCACTCCAAAGAAAGTTTGGAAATCTCGAAAATTGAAATTTCCGATGAAATTTTGTGATCACTATTTCTGAATTGCAAACCTGAGTAAAGTTACAGGTTAGCCAAAATGACAGAACAGAAACCCCCGCCCATTTTGCGAACCCCGTCCCTTTTGAGCCCAATTTTTGGCTTTACGCATGGTTTGACACTTTGTGGCGTTCGTGCTATACTGACTTCAATTGAAATCCCTGAGGCGGGGCGGGCCAAAGGGGCGGGGCCTCACCTGCATGCTTGAGGAGGCCCAACGTGTTTTCTGAGCAAACCGAACGACCCATCAGGCTTTTGGCGGTCAAGCTATCGCCTTCGATGCGTCGTGCCGTAGAAAATGCGGCCAAACGTGAAGGGGTGACGATGTCGGAAGTAACTCGCCGTGCTCTACGCGATTATTTGTCGCGGGCGGCTTGGGATGCGTTTGTCGCTGGCTATGTCGATACCGACGCACCGAGAGCGGAGGTGCGATGATGACCAACAAAAAGAAAGCCCCGCAGGCGGGCGGGGCGAAGCAACGCGGTAACTTGCGGGTTAGTGCGTTAGCTGAGGGTAGTTTATCAAAGACAGCGCGACTTGTCAAGTTGATTGGGGAATTGTGTGCGCTGCGCCGCTGGATTGTGCATCGGGGAAAAAAGCCCTGGAACGTAACTATTGATCGTCCCCTTGTAGGCTGGCAAAAGCCGAGGGCGTGGATGGGCTTTGAGGAAGTTTTTTCCCTTGTCGACCAGGGGCTGGCTGATGGCGTGGGTTTTGTCTTCGCTGACAATGACACCGGGTTTGTGGGCCTCGATTTGGACGATTGCGTGAGTTGGGAGGGCGATCATGCTACCGTGAACACGTGCGCTGCGAAGCTGATGGAGCTCTTTCCCCACGCTTATTGGGAGTACTCGCCCAGCAGGAAGGGCCTGCATTGCATTATGAAAGCCGACCCGAGCGCGTGGGCGGGCGTGTCGAAGCTGAAGGTGTCAAACTTCGAGGACTGCGCCAATGTTGAGATTTTCGCCAACGCCGGGTACCTGACGTTCACGGGCGACACCTGGCAAGATGATGTCAGCTTCGAGGGTTACACTGAAGAACTGGCCGAATTGATTCGCGCTCTAAAGGCACATAGGCGCCGGGGACAGGTGAAAAACATCCCAGCATCCAATAACGGCCATGGAGCGCCCGAGAGCGCCGTAGAGGATGCCCTGACGCTCGAGGACGTACGGGCCTGTCTGGACGCTATTCCAGCGGATGATTATGACATTTGGATTAAGGTCGGGGCTGCGCTCAAAACCGAGATGGGAGATGCGGGCTTTGATCTATGGGATGAGTGGAGCGCCAAGAGTCCCAACTACGGAGGCACGGGGAAAAAATGGCCGCGACTGCCCACCGGGGCGACCTACGGAAGCCTCATTGCGCTGGCCCGCGAGTTCCAACCTGGCTTCCTGACGCCCAGCGCCCGGGCCCGGAAGGCGCGCGCCAACGGAAACCGGCGCCAGGACGCCGCAAGGAAAGGCCACCACCTAATCAAGGACAACAGGGAGAGAGCTACGGAGGTGGAACCGCCGCTGTGGTTGGGTCACCCGGGCGCCCAAGATGTGCAGGCACTGCCACCCGAACAGACTATTTGGGAACGTTGGGCCGCGGGCGCCCTGGGATTGGCGCAGGCGTTGGAAGATCGGGAATCTCCCCCCTGGGTTGTAGATCAGATCGTCCGGGCCGGAAGCCTGAATATCATCTATGGCGCACCTGGTAGCATGAAATCCATGTTGCTGGCGGATATGGCTCTTTGTGTGGCCGCGGGCCGTCCGTGGTTGGCGGGGAAGCGTTTGGAAGATTGGATGAAAGCGGATGACACTCCCGGCATTCCCACCCTGGTCCGTCCTGTTATTTGGCTCGACCTGGATAATGGGCGCCTGACCACCCTTGACCGGTTTGGAGCGCTGGCCCGCGGGCATGGCGTGGCCCCGGACGCTCCGCTGCATATCCTGACCATGCCGCAGCCCTGGCCCACGTTGGACAATGACGACAACGCCCGAGCGTTGGAGCTGTTGACCGTAGCTTATGATGCCGGGTTGATTGTTATCGACAACCTGGGGCTGATCGCCGGTGAAATCGAGGAGAATAATGCCCGTATGGCTTCGGTGATGGGCCGTCTTCGTAACCTGGCGGAGAAGACCGGGGCCGCGGTCGTGGTGATTCACCACCAGAGGAAGGCGGGAGTTTTGGGGCCAGGCGTGCGCCGGGGGGAGAGTCTGCGCGGGCATTCCAGTATCGAAGCGAGTCTGGACAGCGCTTTTCTAGTCGAGCGGGAGGAAGGGGGCGACAAGGTGCGGGTAATCCCCACGAAAATTAGAAACGGGCCCTGGCCCAAACCATTAGATGCCATCTTCACCTACACACACAAGCCTGATGGGAATGATTTGCATGAAGCCCGGTTTTTCCAGACAGAGCCGGACAAGGTGGACACAGAGACACGCTTGATCCTGGAAATCCTGCGCCATGCCGATGAGGCTAAGGGTAAAACAAGGCTGGTGGCCATGGTTCAGGTTGCGTGGGGGGATGACGCCACCAGACCGGGCGAAAAGACCATTCGCGCACATATTGAAAAGCTAGTGGCCAAGGGCCTTTTAGAGGAGGAGCCGCCACCGCCTGGAAAAGGCGCGCGGGCGGGAAAACGCTACCGTTTGACGTCTGAAGGGCAACATTTTTTGGAGCTCAATGGGGGGGAAAATGGCTAAAATTTGCCTGCTAAACGGGGGGGCCGTTTGGCAGGCCGTTGCCAAACGGGAATTGGGGGCCGTTTGGCACGTTTGGCAGCCGTTTGGCAGCGTTTGGCAGCCGTTTGGCAAGCCGTTTTCCGTAGTGCGGATACCCCGTTTGGCATTTGGCACACACTATATAAGTGTGTGTGCCAAACGGGGAACGCAACGGCTCTCCCCCTGTAGGCTTCCCCCCCATTTTTCAAGTTTGGAGGAGGCATGAACCATGCGAGAACAACCCATCCCCACCGCCCTCGAAGAGGCCCTCGCCGCGGGCTGGATGCTGTGGCAGCTCCCGGCCGCGCTGGACTACTCCGAGTGGTGCGAGGATCTCGCCTGCCCGTTCGTGGCGGTCCAGCCGCTGGCGGGCCGGGCGGAGCTGTACGTCAACACCGATGGCCGGGCGCGAAGGCCGCCCTTCGATGCGCCTCTGGCAGAGGTGCGCGCCGCCCTGCTGGGGGATGCGGGCCGGTGGGCGGATGCGGAGTTTTTGCTTTTCGACCTGCCCGAGCTCACCGAGGAGGCCGCTATGGCGCACGCGGCCGCGTTGGGCCGGGCCATCACCGAAGGAGAATGACCCATGTATGAACAGACCATTATCATCGGCAACCTGGGAGGCGATCCCGTGATGCGCTATACACCCTCGGGCGTGCCCGTGACCAATTTCTCGGTGGCCGTCACCCGCCGTTGGAAAGACCGTGAGGGGAACCCACAGGAAAAGACCAAGTGGGTGAAGGTGACGGCATGGCGGAAGCTGGCGGAGCTATGCAACGAGTATCTGAGCAAGGGGCGTTTGGTCATGGTGGCGGGGAAGATGGACGTGGAAGCGTGGCTCAGTGCGGAGGGGGAGCCGCGGGCCGCGCTGGTGTTGACAGCGGAGACGGTGCGCTTTCTGGGCGGGCGGGAGCGGAGGGAGGGGACCCGGGCGGCCCCCGCGCCGGTGTCTTCGGAGCCCGGGCCAATGATTCAGGATGATTGGGGAGATGCTGACGATGACGGATTACCCTTCTGAGAGACCGCCCTGGCTGGATGGGCGGATGGAAGTAAGGCTACGAGATATCCGCCTGCGGATTCTCGAAGTGCTGGAAGTGGCCTTGCCCGCGGGCGGATGGCGCTGGGGACGGGTGCGGGGGGAACTGAAACAGGCGCTTGCTCGCATCGATGAAGCCCTGCGCTTGATTGAAAACACAGAGGTGAAGCAATGAGCGACAAAGACCAGGCCCCCTTCGGGGCGGCCCGACTGGAACGCCTGAGCGCCAAACTGCGCAACTTGCAGCGGATGGCACATGAATTGAGCAATCAGCTTTTGATTGTCGAACTGGAAATGGAACTGACAAGACGTGAAATCCAACGATCCCAAGGAGACGAAAACCATGGGCAAACAACCGACAACCTGGAAGCATTCTGAACGGGAGATCGCCCGTCTCATGGGCGGCACGCGCACCGGGCCCGCGGGCAAGGCCGCGGCGGACGTGGTCACCGGTTGGGCAGTGATCGAGGTGAAGCACCGCAAGGCCCTTCCCCAGTGGATCAAGAAGGCTGTGGAGCAGGCGGTAGCCGCGGCCGGGCCGCGCCGTGTGCCCCTGGCTGTGCTGCATGAAAAGGGCAAGCGCTATATGGATTCCCTGGTAGTGATGCGCATGAGCGATTTCATCGCCTGGTATGGCGACCCGATGAATGATGAATGACGCCCCCCCTCTGTGGGCTATCCTCGATGAGCCGAAGATGACCTGGAAGCGATCCGGGCGGCCTCCGCTGCGAATCTGGCCGGCGCCGCGGGCGGGCGCGTGGATGATTGGCTTGCAGAAATCCGAGCCCGCCGTCAGGCGGAGCGCAAAACCGAACCGACACCTTCACACAACCCACATTTTCAGAACAAAGGAGCTAGAACCATGGGTAGCAACCCAAAACGACCCCGAACCGTCAGCGACCTGTTTCCCTCAAAGTGGCTGCGGGCGTCTGACCTGACGAAGCCGGTTACCGTGAAGATTGCCAGTGCTGAGCTGGTGGAAGTCTATGACAAACAGCGCCGCGAGTTTGTCCAAAAGCTGGCGCTGGGCTTCGAGTATCGGGGCAAACCCCTTTCAAAGCGTTTGCTGGTGAACAAGACTAACGCCTACAAGCTGGCAGAGTTGTGCGGAACCGAGGAATTCGCGCACTGGACGGGCCATGTGATCACCCTGGCGCCGGGCGTGAGCCACAATCGAAAACCCACGATTTTGGTCAAGAAAGCGCCCGAGTCTGAAGCGGATAAGGCCCGATAGAGTGAATTTGTGCAATTTAGGGAGCCTTGGTAAAATAATGCCGAGGTGCGGGACGGGGGATAATTTCAATCTCAAGGAGTTTTGCGATGTCTGAAGAAATCAGTTTTCGGGCGTGTCGGCATGAGGCGGGCCATGCGATCATGGCGATCCTGTTGGGGCATGACATACAGGGGATTAGTGTGAGGAAGTCGAATCCCTATACGGATATCCCTGCGCTGGAAAGAGAGATGACGGCCAAAGAGCGCGCCCTCATCGCCCTGGCAGGGGATACGGCGGAAGCCATCCTGGATTGGCATTTGCGGGGGACAGTAGGACCGTTGCAAGTCATGCGAGACCTGCGGGGCAACGATCTTTACAACTTCGAGCTGGCCATGAATGATGACCCCGGCATGAGCAAGTTAAGCTTGGCTAACGAAGCCTGGGACCTGCTCATGCGTAGCAAGGGGGCGCTACGCATGTTAGCTCGAACCCTGGAGAAACGGGGTAGCATGACCGGACGAGACGTGTATGAGGCGCTGGGGCTAGAACCGCCCGCCACGTTGGGAAAGTCTCGGGAGCGGCGACAAACCAGGGAGGAGAAGGCGCAAATTATGCGGGCCTGGGCGGAGAGGGCGCTGGCGGATGGCAATGTTGAGGCTGCGCAATTTTTCAAGAGACGGCAAGCGTACTATGAGGGACGGGCAGCCCCGCAAGTCGAATACATGACAACTTCCGTTCAGTGGGAGGTGAAGTGATGGCGAAGAAACCGCAATTCAAGATTGATGAAACTGGCCCCATTTTCGACAAGTTACGGCTTCTCGATTCCAAGCTTCTGGAATTGGCGAACCGGGAAAAGGAGCTGTTAGGAGAGATACGCCGCATCAAATCGGAGATTGGGCAGGGAGAGCAAATCGGTCCAGACGCCTCCCCCGAGGATGTAATCCAATTCCTGGAACGCATGAATGACGGCGGAGCTAAGAAGCGGCTCTCTGAGCTCTGGCGTGAGGTTGACCAGGTGCGGATCGAACGCAAGAAGCTGAGAAAAGTGCGCGATAAATTTGCATGGGAAGCGCGAAATGAGCGAATCCGACAACTGCGTCCACAGCTTGCGCAAGAATATGCAAGCTTTATCCCATTGCTGGAAGAGCTGGCGAGAAAGCTTCGTAGCTATGAAGAGATGCACTTCGAAGCTTCACGACTGGCGCCGGGAGGCATGCTTAATATGTCTTTCGGGCAACTTAATTCGAGATGGCTTGAAGGGATTGTTTCCAATATGCGAGAGCTTTTGGAGACTGTTTCCGAAGGATGATTCAGACGCAGATGGCGAAAACGGATACAGCAAGCCAGATCGACAAGACGTTGTTGGAACTGGATCGTTTCCTGCTTGACTGGAAAACGTCGTCGCGAGTCAAGAAGGATTTGCTTGCTATGAGTCGAAAGATTGCCGTGCTGTGGGAAATCCATCGCGCAGAGTTGCGAAACGACGTTGAGGATGTCAGGCGATTGCGCAAGCTATATGCTTCCGAGCTGGGGGAGGGGGGGTGAAAATCTCTGGAACCCTCAAAACGGAGACCGCCGGGGAGGCCAAACGCGCGCGCCAGCCGATTTTTTTGGATTTTCATCCGGGACGGGATAACCCCAGAAAGCCGACATTCTCTTTTCATCTGAGGTGATGAACTATGCCAGACACCAAAACCGCGCCCCGTGCGCCCAAGGGGCTGAGCCCCAGCGCCCGCCGTTGGTGGCGGAAGATCGTGCCACGCCTGATTGAACTGGATATCGTGGACGTGAAAGCGGACTATGGCCGCCTGGTCTTGCTGGCGCAGGCGTGGGGCATGGCGCAGGACGCTTACAAGAAAATGCTTGACGAAGGGCTTTTCCGCAAGGATGAGAAGGGCGTCACCCGCAAGCACCCGGCCCATCAGGTTTGGAGGGATTCATCCGCCGCCTACAACAGCCTGGGGAAGGAGCTGGGCCTGACGCCCCTCTCCAGGAACCGGCTAGGCGTCGTCAATGACGACACAACCGATGAGCTGCTTGCTTTTCTGCAACGCAGACCCGCGAGGGGGAACAATGGAGCCTGAGAATCAACGCAGCTCGCCTGAGGGGGATCGCCGCTTCCCCGCGGTGGATTTTGTGGATGCGCTCATCTTCCTGGGGCTGGGGCTTCTGGCCGCGGGGGTGATCATGCTCTTCGGCTGGGCCTGGGCCGCTGTGGTCACGGGCTGCATCCTGCTGGGCCTGGGCCTGGTGGGAACGCTGCGATCTGGCCATGAGAGTGAAGACCCCCAAGGCTTACCGGTGCCAGCGATGCGGCCAGGTCCTGGGCGTGATGCAGGATGATCGCCTGGTCTTGAGTTTGACCGTGGCGCTGGGCGAAAAGACCCGTCTGCAATGTCGGGCGTGTGGCCACTGGCAGACGTGGCGACCGCCTGAACGCAGCAAGACAACCAGCCCCCCGCTGTTTTCGCTGGGGGACTGAGGCTTGGAAGGGGTCTCCCCCCTGTGAGTTCCCTTCGAAAACGCCAAGAAATCGCCCTGAGAGCGTTTTTCTGGCGGGGAGGCATATCGGGTTATGGCCCAAGGCAGAAAAACGCCTCTACGGGCTTCTGAGAGGCTTGTTTTAGGCCCGATTTTGGGCGATCTCTTTAGGCGGGCCATAAAAAAGGCTTAGAGGGCGATGAAGACGACTTAGCAAGGAGACAGGGGAGAGAAAGGAGCGATGAGGGCGATTTTGTGGAATCTGGACGCCCGCTTATAATGAGCGATAAGAAGCCTTATTGGTTACTAAAACCACGAAGGAGCAAGCATGGCCATCACCCTCTCCCCCGCTGTTTATGAAGCCCTTATTCCCACCGACCCCGCCGCGGAGCGGGCTGCCCTGGCCGCGGAGAAACGGCTAGAGCCCATCGCCGCCCTGGTGGAGCGCAGCGTTTCCCTGGCCGGAGCTAGCGGCCACACCCGCCGGGCCTATCGCACCGGCATTGGGCTTTTCCTGCAATACCTGGAGGAGCGTTGGGCCGACGTCCTGCCTCCCACCGCCGCAGCCGTGCGGCCCTTTGCAGAGGCCCGGAAAGAAGGCCGTCGCACCGTGTGGACATATCGCCCGCCCGCGGGCATCCTGGCAAAAGTCACGCCTGCCGACCTGCTGGGCTTCGAGGCATGGCTTTTGGAGCGGGGCGACAGCACCACCACCGCGGAGATGCGGGGCTATATCGCCCGCACCCTATTAGCCGTGGCCGCCGCGGACAATGTGATTACGCCCATGCACGCGAACGAACTGGGCATCCGCCCCTACAAACCCAAGCGCAAGCGCCATCATAAGCCCGTGGGGCGTCGCCTGAGTCCCGCAGAGGTGAAGGCCCTACGTGAGGCCGTGGATGTCGACACCCTGAAGGGCAAGCGCGACCGGGCCATCCTGGACATGATGCTATATCTTGGTCTTCGGTCGGAAGAGGTGGTCGCCATCCGCCTGAGCGACTTTGTGCAAGACCTGGGCCGTTGGTGGCTGGAAGTGTGTGGGAAGGGGGGCAAGACCCGCAAGGTGAAGGTTCACGACACCGCCTTCCTGTCGCTGGCCGCATGGCTGGAAGCCTCGGGCATCGGCCAGGTGGGAGAGGGTGACGCCCGCGTTTTCATGGGCGTGCTGAAGGGCGGACGCCTCAGCGACAAGCCCATCAACACCGCTGTTATCCGCCGCCTGGTGGCGCAGTACGGCCATGCCGCGGGCCTGGCTCCCCTGAAGGGCAAAGCCCGCCTGTCGCCCCATGACCTGCGCCGCACCGCGGCCCGAAACGCCTTCGATAATGGCGCCTCTCTGCTCTTGGTTCAGCGAATGCTAGGCCATGCATCCCCGCAGACCACCGCCCATTATATCGGCATCGAAGAGACACCCGATAAGACCGCGGTTGACTTCGTGCGCTATTAGCTCTTTTGCCCATTTGTCGAACTTGTGATAACATAATTGCCGTGATACAAAAAGCGCCCCCGAGCGACGCCGAGAACGTCACCCGAGGGCTAACCCCAACCGCTGTGGGCGCAGCGACGGGGCTACGAGAATTCTACCAGAACTCGAAGCCAACTTCCAAGCCCACAGCGAAGCCGCGGTGGGCTTTTCTGCATCCAGGGCCTGCCGTTTTGGCCCCTGTTTTTGATGCGATTTTGAATAGCGAACCACCCCAAAAAGCGCTTTAACACGCATCCGATGCACCTACTACATGTAGTAGTTTAGGCAGGGAAAAACCACAATATGTTGTGGTGTAGATGCCACCCTAGCTCAGCAGGTAGAGCAACGCACTCGTAATGCGTCGGTCGCCGGTTCGAATCCGGCGGGTGGCTCTTGTCCCGGCCACAAGGCCGGGATTTTTTGTGACGTCGAATCTTTATTTTACATCCTCGGGGATGTAAGGTAAGATATTGCATCATGGCCCCGAAGGCTTTGTTCCTTTCTCTCGCCGAGGTGAATCATGGCTAAACCTTTCGTTGTCACCGATGCCGATTTTCGCGAAAAGGTGTTGGAAAGTGATGTGCCCGTGGTGGTGGATTTCTGGGCAGTTTGGTGCTCACCGTGCAAGCTCATCGCCCCCATTCTGGAGGAGTTGGCCGAAGAGTATGATGGCCGGCTGAAGGTGGCTAAGTTGAATGTGGATCACAATCCCGAAACCCCAGGCCGATACGGAATCATGGGGATCCCCACCCTGATCCTTTTCAAAGATGGCGCGCCTGTTGAGCGTATCGTGGGGTATCAGCCCAAAGCCCGATTATTGCGTCGCATCCTCCCTCATCTCGGATCCTAAAATGACCACGGTAGCCCTTCCTTTTTCTCGCCAAGCCCAGCGAACGCTTACCATGGAGCGTTTGCTTTATGGGGTCTTGATCCTGATCCCCACCCTTGTCCGATGGCTTCACCTGGGCCAGCGAACCCTGGCTCCGGCCGAGGCCGCCACGGCATGGCGGGCCTGGCAGATCAGCCAGGGTGCGCATCCTGCCCTGCATGCGGGCCAGCCCTTGCTGCTTGCCCTGCAGAGCCTGACCTTTTTTGTGATAGGCGCCACGGACGCCACGGCCCGGTTCTGGCCCCTGATAGCCGTGGCCCTGATCCCCGCGGGCTTTTACGGGGCCCGACATTGGCTGGGACGAGGCCCCGCGTTGATGGCCGCGACCTTGCTCACCTTCTCCCCCACGGTCAACGCCTTTGCCCGTCGCGGGGATGGCACCGCGTTTGCCCTGGCCGCGGCGATTTGGGCCCTGGCAGGATGGGCCTGGGTCCAGGAAGCACGCCCTTACGGCTGGAAGGTGTTCGCCCTGGCCCTGGGGACATTGGGGGTGAGCGGGCCCGCGGGATTCCCCGCGCTCCTGGCTGTGGGGCTGCTATTGGCCCTGGCCTGGCGCACCGAGCCCCCGCCTCTCCCCTTCTCAAGCCAAGACGGCCTTTGGTTCCTGCTCCCCTGGCTGGTAGCCGCGGTCTTCGGTCTTCGTTGGGATGCTTTGGGCCTGGTTGCGATCAATCTCGATCAATGGCTTCATGGATTGGCCCCATCCCCACGGGCATGGCTTTTGGCCTGGGTGCGCATGGCGGTTGACGAGCCGGTCCTCTCCCTTTTCGGGCTGATGGGCATCCTGTGGGGCCTGCAACGCCCGGGCCGGCCTCGCCAGATGGCGCTGGCCGCGCTGGTTGCCGGGGTCCTTGCCCTGGCCCAGGGCGCGGATGGCACCTCCAGCCGGGCCCTGGCCGCGTGCTTCCTGGCTCTGCCCGCGGCCTGGTTCCTCGTGCGCTTGCTCCAGACCGGCCATCTGCATTTTTATAGCCTGGAACAGACATTGCTGGTGGTGGTGCTGATTTTGCTGGCCTTCCTTTCGGTGTACGCGCTGGTCAGCTTTGCCGCTTCCGGCGATTTCGCACGACTCCTGGTCTTTGCCGTATCCATAGGACTGGCCCTGGTCATGGTGTTGGTGTTTTTCTTCTTCATTGGATGGCGAGAAGTGCGGGCGGGGCTGGCCATCAGCACCCTTCTGCTCACGGTCCTCTTCAGCCTGAGCTCCTTGTGGGCTCTGGCTTTCAATGCCACCCTGCCCACCCTGGCCCGCATTTTCCCCACCGAATCCCTGCCCGATATCCCCGACCTGGTGCGCACGTATGGGGACCTGAGCCAACACCAGCGCGGGGATCGCTGGGCTTTGCCTGTGCGCTTCGTTCCGGGCAGCGCCGCGGATGATGTCATTCTATGGTACTTCCGTCGGGCCCAGGACTTTCGTGTGGTCGAGGACATCCCCCCAGATACCCAGGCGTCCCTTGTCATCATGCCTCAGGACCATGACCCTATGCCCGAAGGGTACGCGGGCCAGGCCTTTGTCACCCTCACCGATTGGGACGTGGACAAAATCACGACGGCGAATCAGGGGATCTACTGGTTGTTCTTCCGGCGTTCGCCCTGGCCTCCGCCCGCCGTGGATGGGGTTCATCTTTGGGTGGATCTTTCCCTCCTCAGCCTCAGTCAGGATACCTCTCCATAGCATAGCTGCATTTTTGAACCATGGCGGTTTTTATCACAGGTGTGAACAGCTTTTTGGGCGCGCATCTGGCCCGGGCCCTCCTGGCCCAGGGGCATCAGGTGCGCGGGTTGGTGCGCGAAGGGAGCAATGATGTGCTTCTACAGAGCCTGCCCCAGGTCCATCAAGTGGTGGGGGATTTACTAAACCCTTACACATGGCGTCATGCCCTGCAGGGATGTGATGCGGTGTTCCACGTGGCTGCCCATTATACCCAGAACCCCGCGGAAGTCCCCCAAATGATCGAAGTCAACACCACGGGCACCCGCTATGTATTGGAAGAAGCCCTGGAAGCCCAGGTCCCCCGCATTGTCCATACCAGCACCATTGGCGTCATTGGCCAGCCCGCAAGCGGCCGCCTGGCCACCGAAGAGGACCCGTTCAATCTCCCTAATCCCTCGCCTTATGTCCGCAGCAAATGGATGGCCGAGCAAATCGCCAGGGAATTGGCCCAGCAGGGCGCGCCGATTGTTATTGTCAATCCCACCGCCATGATCGGCCCGGGCGATTGGCGACCTTCGGCCAGCGGGCAGAAAGTCCTGGCTTATCTGCACGACCGTCCCCTTCCTTATCCCCCAGGGGGCATCAACTGGGTCCCTGTAGAGGATGTGGCCCATGGCATGATCCTGGCTATGGAAAAGGGCCAACCAGGTCGGCGTTACATTTTGGGACATCTCAAAGGCAATCTCACTCGAGAGCAATTCCTGGAGCTCATGGCCCAGGCCAGCGGCAAACCCCGCCGCCCCTCCTCCTCCCCTTGGTGGCGGCGCCTGGCCCGGCTCCGGTCTTCACGGGCCCATGTTTCCTCCTCCCAGAGCACCCTGCCCTCTCGCCTCACCTGCTACCCCATCCGTGCGGTGGAGGAACTGGGGATGCCCCAGAGCGATCTGATGATGGCGGCTCGCCGCGCGGTGGTTTGGTATCAGCAAATGGGCATGTGGTAAGGGGCAGGTGGCAGGTGGAGGGAACGCAGATGTTCGTTATGCTGAGCGACCGAAGGGAGCGAAGCCTGCCCTGAGGAATCGAAGGGCATCTAGCGCGCGAAGCGAGCGCCATGCCGTGGTTTTTCGCTTCGCTAGATTCCTCGGTCGCTTCGCTCCCTCGGAATGACGTCGCGAGGCTCTATTTTCGGAACAGTCACCATGAGCAATAGCTCACCACATAACGATGAAAATGGGGCGCAAGTGGCAGGTGAGCATGAGACCTCGGAGGGTCTGCGCAGACCTCCGAGGTCTGGGGCCACCACGCCCGCCCGGCGATGAAGTCGCCGGGCTATAAAACGGCGCCGGATAATTCCGGCTAGTCCCGCGGCGCTGTTTCTTCTGCTCGGAGCTAAACCTCCGAGCTACAAATACGAAGCCCTGCGGGCTGGGGACGTGAGCCCCGGAGGGGCTTTGTACCCGTAGCCCGAGGGTTCAGCCACGGGCGCGAAGGAACGGCGCCGGATAATTCCGGCTACTCCCGCAGGGGCGTTGTTTCTAACCTCGGCGCTACTGAACACTGAACACTGAACACTGATTACTGATGACTGATCACTGATTACTCGTGCCCGCGCCTAACCTCGGCCTGACAATCCTCAATCCTAATCCTGATCCGAATCCTATTTACAAAGCAGTCACCACGAACGGCAGTTCGCCGATACGTATGAAAACGTCTCACGGCCACGTTGGCGCGGGAAGCCGATTTCGTCAAGCGTCAAACGTCATGCGTCATGACCTGACGTTTCACGTTTTACGTTTGACGTTCGTTGGTGCCTCGC
>JALWZT010000154.1 GCA_027002405.1 Anaerolineae bacterium
GGGGTGGACGGCGGCGCCATCGCCAACCGGGGCGTGCTTGTGGTGCGCCGCAGCCGTCTGCAAGATAATGTCGGTGCCAGCGGAGGGGCCATTTTCGCGGGTGACCGGGGATACTATCCCGACCTCGGCCCTATCAAGACGACCATCATCCACAGCCGTCTTGTGAACAACCACGCCCGAGAGGGAGGCGGCGTCATGAGCAAGGAAGGCGAACTCCTCATCGAAGGCAGCCTGTTGGAGGGGAATCACAGTCGGGAAAATGGCGGAGCCATCCTGGCCAGCAACGTGATGACCGTAACCCACAGCCGCATCGTTGGCAACCAGGCGGATGAGGACGGTGGCGGCGTTGCTATTCGCGCCCTGGCGTTTACGCCCAACGCCCGGGTCGCCATCACCGAGACCTACATCGGCGAGAACAGGGCCGCAGGCTCGGGTGGCGGCGTATATGTGCAGTCGTGGGGTCAGACTTACAAGATCTGCACCGCAGGCTTCGACACCCACGCCCAGGTCGCCCTTCTCCGTACGGAAATCATGAACAACCGCAGCGATTGGTATGGGGGCGGCATCGCCCATTCGGTGTCCGCCACCACCGAAGGCAGCGGATTCAGCAGATTGGATATCCGTCAGTGCAACATTAGCGGCAACGAGGCAGCCCTTTCTGGCGGGGGCATTGCCAATCGGGTGGATGGCGGGCCGACGTGTTGGGATGCGGGCAGCGCCGTCGGCATCATGGCTATCCAAGACAGTCTCATCGCCTTCAACGTCGCGCATGAGCATGGCGGCGGCATTTTCAATTACGGCGGCGTCTCATCGGAATTCACCAATGATGCCGAGATCTCACTGCACAACGTCACCATCAGTGACAACAAAGCCAACATAGGGGGCGGCGCCAGCAACGAGACGGAAATAGACAACTACTACGGCTCGCCCACCTGGCCCAGCGCCTACCTGGGCCTCGGCCATGTGACGCTATCCCACAACAACGCCGTCACTGGCAGCCTCCTTTACCTCGATTCCGGCGTCTCCATCAGCAACACCATTCTGGCGGTGCCCCTGGGCGCTGCCGCCTGCGCCTTTGGCCAGGATGCCACCATCGAATCCCAGGGTTACAACATCGAAAGCGGGGATTCCTGCGGATTTCTGGCCGCGGGGGACCTCCAGCATACCAGGGCCCAACTGGGCCCGTTGCAAGACAACGGTGGCCCTACCCGCACCCGCGCGCTCTCCCCCGACAGCCCTGCCATCGACCATATCCCGGCCGGGACCAACGGCTGCACGCCCCATACGAGTCGGGATCAGCGCGGCGCGCTGCGGGCCAGCGGCCCGGGCCATGGAGGCGACGCCTGCGACGTGGGCGCGTTCGAAGCCAACTCGGACCCCGGCTTCTGCCTGGTGGATGAGACCCCTCCCACGGGCGACTACGTCTTCCCCCCTGCGGGCATGACCGTGACCCCGCCCCTGTTGCTGGCCGCAGAAGGGGACGATGGCCCTGGCTTCGGATTGGGCGTGGTGCGCTTCACTTGGGCGCCCGTGGGTGGCCCATGGCAGCGCATCCCCGGTTGCCAGTTCGAGACGATCACGACCGGAGAGTCCCAGTTCGACTGCGTGTGGGACATGGCAGGCGTGCCCGATGGGCCTTTCACCCTGGGCATCGAACTGCACGATATCGCTGGCAATTTCACCACCCACACCCGCCCCCTGACCAAACAGAGC
>JALWZT010000155.1 GCA_027002405.1 Anaerolineae bacterium
CGCACAGCACACCGGAAGGACAAAAAAACGGGCCCGTGAAGCAAATGGCGTAAAGGGAGCGCCTCCCACTGTTTTTGATCCTGATTGCCCAGGATGTATAATGAATGCCTACGACTACGCCGTCGAGGGGTTAGTTTTGAATGCCAAAGTGACCCTGCAATCACGAATAGCCAACAGGGCCGATGACTGACACCACATACAAGAGTACTTTTGCCTCGGGCGGCCTGAGACGCAACGAAACCCTGCTTGTGGCGGAACTCTATCAGGAGTTGAAGGATTGGGAGGGGGTGCGGCGCCGCGTATTGAATGAAAATCTCTTTCTTGTGCGATCCAGAGCCTCGGCTCAGCGGATTTTTCAGGAGATACGGGGCCGATTGCACGCCCTGACCACCCGCGAAATGGATATCCTGCTCCGAGGCGCTCCCCAGGAGCAAAATCATGCGCTCTGGCTGGGATTATGCAAGCGCTCCCGCTTTATCCGCGACTTTGCCATTGAGGCGCTGCATGAGAAATTTCAACGCATGGAAGCAAGTCTGACCTATGAGGACTACGACCGGTTCTTCTACGACAAAGCCGAATGGCATCCCGAGCTGGCCCGCGTTTCGGAAAGCACCCACAAGAAGCAGCGCCAAAATCTCTTCCGCATCATGCGCGAGGTCGGCTTGTTGAGTCAGGAGAACACCATCATCCCCGCCTTGCTTTCCCCCGATCTCATCCAGGCTATTCGTGAAGACGATCCTGCCTGGTTCGCCATCTATCCCATTCCCGACTACGAAATCGCCCGCTGGATATGAGCCCATTTTTCACCCCCGCACGAACCGACCAGCTCTTCCAGGTCATTAGCAGCCCCCGCTTCCGGCGCATGGAGGGCCTGGGCAACGAAGTTCCTTTCTACATTTGTCCTTTCCCGCCCGATGAAGCGGCTGATCTGCCCAAAGTCGTCCAACGTCTGGCCAATCGATTGCAGACCGAGGCCGGGATGCAGGTGTTGACCATAGACCTTTATGATCTGGCCATCGAACTTCTGGAAAAACGGGGCATCTTCCAGGAAATCCTGGATACGGAACCAGAATGGAGCAAAGATGAGCTGCTGGAGCTGTTGCAAAACGTGTTAGACCCTGAAGTCTATCTGGTCCCCGCCATTAACGAAAAGATCAAGGAAACAAGTTATGATGTGCTCTTCCTGACGGGCATCGGCGAGCTGTATCCCTATGTCCGATCCCATACCATGTTGAATAACTTACAGACGCCCCTCTGCCATCGCCCCATGGTGCTCTTTTTCCCGGGGGAATACACCTTTGACGATGACATGGGCGCGTCATTGGACCTGTTTGGCCGGATGGATGATGACCGGTATTATCGCGCATTCCATATCTTTCATGTCAGTCCCTGACATTCCCAGGAGCCGATAGATGACCCGACTTGCCGAAATCTTCCTCAAACCCATTGACCGCCCCATCGAGGGCGTGATCAAGGCGGATGATCAACGTCACCTGCGCGTCGAGGTGGAGGAATATGTCCTCACCGACGAGGTGAAACGCCAGCTCACGGACTTGCTAGAAGCCTACGCCCAGCCCCCGCAACGCATTCACGCCAATGGCGTCTGGATTTCTGGCTTCTTCGGCTCCGGTAAATCCCACCTGCTGAAGATGCTGTCTCTATTGCTATCCAACCAGCAGGTGGCGGGGCGGCCCGTGCTGGATGCGTTTTTGGAAAAGGCCCGAGATGACGCGTTCCTGCAAGGCGCCTTGCGCAAGGCTGTGGCCATCCCCTCCCAAAGCATTCTCTTCAACATCGATCAGCAAGCAGATCTGATCAACAAGAAAAAAGATGCAGATGCGCTGCTGGCTGTTTTCGTCAAAGTATTCAACCGCACCCGCGGCTATTTCGGCAAGCAGGGGTATATCGCCCGTTTCGAGCGCTACCTGGATCGGCTGGGATTGTATGATGCGTTCAAGGCCGCCTACGCGCAGATCGCGGGCAAGGACTGGGAGCGGGGCCGGGAGGAGTATCCCATTGGCTCCAGGTATATCGATCAGGCCTATGCCCAGGTCACAGGCGAACATATCGAGGGCATCCTCCGCGAATACAGGGCGGACTACCGCATGTCTATCGAGGACTTCGCTGAGGAGGTGCGGGACTACCTGGACGCTCAGGAGCCCGAGTTCCGCCTCAACTTCTTCGTGGACGAGGTGGGGCAATTCATCGCCGGTAATGTGCGGCTGATGACCAATTTGCAGACCATTGCCGAAAGCCTGGCCACCCGCTGCCAGGGCCGGGCCTGGGTTTTCGTGACCGCCCAGGAGGAGATGGATTCCGTCATCGGAGGGATGGTCCATCGCGAGAAAGGACAGGACTTTTCCAAGATTCAGGATCGCTTTCGCCATCGCATCAAGCTCACCAGCCAGAATGTAGCCGAAGTCATCCGTATTCGCCTGCTGGCCAAAAACGAGCGGGGCCAGCGGCTGTTGCATGAGCTTTACGTCCGGGAGAAAAACAACCTGGGCACCCTCTTTCGCTTTCCTGAGGGCGGCCGTCAATATCGCACCTATCGGGATGAAACTGATTTCATCGGCAATTATCCCTTTGTTCCCTACCAGTTCACCCTTTTCCAGGAAGCCATCAAGGGCTTTTCCGAGCATGACGCCTTCGAAGGCAAGCACCGATCGGTGGGGGAGCGTTCCATGCTGGATGTCTTCCGCACGGTGGCCTTGCACATGAAGGATCAACCGGTGGGCCGACTGGCCACCTTCGACATGATGTACAAGGGCATTCGCTCCACCCTCAAATCCCAGTTCCAACGTTCTATCCTCAACGCGGAAAACCATCTGCAAGACCCCTTCGTCGTCACGGTGCTGAAAGCCCTTTTCCTGGTCAAATATGTCAAGGAATTTCAGGCCACGCCGGGTAATCTTGCAGTCCTGCTTATCGACCGCTTCGATGTGTATATCGTGGCCCTGCAAAGGCAGGTGGTGACTGCTTTGGACCAACTGGAGCAGGAAGTCTACGTTCAACGCAATGGCGATGAGTATGAGTTCCTGACTGACGCTGAAAAGGATGTGGAGCGGGAGATCAAGAACACAGAATGGGATGTAGCCGATGTGCGCAAGGAACTGGAGCGCATGGTCTTCGACCAGATTTTACGAGAGAGGAAGATCCACTATCCAGAAACCGGGCAATTCTATCCCTTCAGTCGTCGGCTGGATGGCCGCTTAATTGGACGGGAGTATGAACTGGGCATCCATGTTATCAGCCCGTTCCATGACCAGGCCGACCAGGTGGCGTCGTTGCAGGCGCAGAACATGCTGAGCGATGAGGTTCTGGTATTGATGGCGCCCGATCCCCGGCTCATCAAGGACCTGATCCTCTATCGACAAACGGAGAAGTATGTGGCCCAGAATCTGGGCGCCAACCAAAATCCCCAGCGGAATGAAATTTTGCAGCGCAAACGCGCCCAAAATCTGGATCGCTACAAAAACACTCAGCAACAGGTGAGGGAGAATCTGGCCCGAGCCCGACTCTTCGTCGGCGGCGAAGAGTTGTCCATCCGCGGGGAAGAGCCCAAAGCCCGCATCGTGCAGGCCTTCTATGCCCTCATCGCCCGCGCGTATCCCAACCTGACCATGCTGCACGGGGCTTCTTATGCGGAAGCGCAGATCGACCAGGCCATTCGGGATGCCCAGACTCTATTTGCCGGTGATTTGGTCGCCATGAGCGAGGCCGAACAAGAGGTTCTGAATTTTATCCGCAACGAGCACCAACGGGGCCTGCGCCCCACCATGCAGGCGTTGGTCAATCACTTCACCCGCAAACCCTATGGCTGGGACCGCATCGCCGTGCAGGTGATGGCGGCCCGCATCATCGCCCGCGGCCACATCGAAGCCCAGCTCAACGCGGAGCCGCTGGAAGGCGAGCCCCTGATCAAGGCTCTAAAAAACACCCATATCTTCCAGAAAATCATCCTCACCCCGCAGATCGACTTCTCCCCGGCTGATCTGCGCAAGTTGAAGGATTTCTACGCCGACTTCTTCAATCGTGAAGCGCCCGCGGCCGCGGACGCCCGCACCCTGGCCAGGGACATCTCCCAGGCATTCAGAGAGCTGGCTACAGAACTGGCTGAATTGCTCAAGCAGCAGCAGTACTATCCTTTCCTGGCGGCCCTGGAGGAGCCCCTGGCCCGGATAGAGAAGCTCATCGGCAAACGGCCCGGCGATTATCTGGATGTGTTGCACCAGGAAGAGGACGCCCTGTTTGAGATGAAGGAACAGGTCATCGATCCGGTGCGGGCGTTCATGAATGGCAGCCAGCGGGAGATTTATGACCGCGCCCGGCGTTTCCTGCAAGCCAATCGGGCCAATCTGGATTACATCGACGGAGAAGAAGCCAAACGGCTGCGCTCTATCCTTGATGATGGCCATTGCTTCCACGGCAACAAGATGCGGGAGGCCAGGCAATTGCAGAAGGCGCTGGAAGATAAAATTCAAAGCCAATTGCAACAGGAAAGAGCCATTGCCGTATCTGAAATCGAAGGATTTTGGGCGCGCCTTTCCGGCGCGAAGGAATTTTCCCAACTGACCGAGGCGCAGCAACAGGGTCTACGCCGTCCCTTCGATAACCAGATTCTTGCCCTTCAGTCTATGGCTCTGATTCCCACCCTGCGAGACGCGGTGCGGCGTTTCGAGGAAGGGCCTTACACCGACGCCCTGAGGCAGATGGATCAATGGCTTGCGCCACCGCCGGAGCCCGCGTCGGATGACGCCGAGACCCTGCGGGAGCGGGAGGTAGTTTCCTTACGGATGTTGCGCGTGCCCTATTCGGCCCCCTGGTTGGATGATGAGGCCGACGTGGACGCCTACCTCTCCGCCCTGCGCCAGACCCTGCTGGAAGCCATCCGCGAGGGCAAGCGGGTGAGGATTTGATCTTCGCTAACCCTTTCATCACTGACACTCACTCAAAACCATCTCACCCGTGATCAGCATAATGAAAAATGCCTTATTGGACAATGATTGTAGTCACTTTGAGCAGGTCAACCAGTCTCAGTTTACGGACTTGCCGACGGCAATAGATGATCTGGCCGCATTTCCCATCACCATCAATCTGCCAGGTAGCAATGATATTGTCTCTAAAGTCGCCAAAGCAGTTCATGCGGAATATCGCAAAGCTTCGACATGGAAAAAATTACGATGTATAAAGGTGGAAACGCTCCAAGATGATCCAGACCTGGATATTTACATCCTCAATATTGGCGAAAAGGTTGAATTTAGTTGGACCTGGGAAGGGGCAAAAGCGTTTCGGCCATCCACAGCTAGAACTACGGTATTAGAAGGTTCGATACAGCCCACCCAACTTAGTGAGATGATTGCCGCTGCTGAACTGGGAGAAAGTAAAGATGTTTTATGGTTCGGAGATATTGTGGAAGTGGATGAGGTGGAAGGAAAAATCTATATCTCGATATCTGACTCGGAGAAAAAACCAACCACAGGCATTTTCTATGTACGTCCCTTCGAGTTTTTGGAGGCATTAAACTCAATTTACTGGAAAGATGATTATGAAGGGATGAGAAACGACTTACTGTCGGGACGACTAATGGCTACCCGTGGCGGCTTGCATCCTGAGATCTCATCGGCAGTTTCCAATGGGTTGTTGGAGTTAAATTCGATGTGGCGTCATGCCTGGGGCATCCTCTGGGGACCGCCGGGAACCGGCAAGACTTACACCATCGGAAAACAGGTTTCTCAGGTGATTAAAGATCATTCGGAACGAATCCTGGTCATTTCTACAACCAACAAGGCCACCGATGGGGTGGCGCTTTCAATTGGAGGCCATGCCAGGAGTGACGTCAAGAATTGTCGCATTATCAGAATGGGAAAAAACAGTGAATATAAACGATTTGAGGATGAAAAGCTAGTTGAATTACTGAAAGGAACCGAAACTGATTTGATGCGGGTGATCAATAAATTGAAAGGGCTTCTCAGAATTGGACTTTTGACAATCTAACTTCTGCGAGTCAAATCAGAATTTGAGTAAAAAGCGGAACTGCGGCAGAAATAGTGTATGGATACCACTCTATACACTACCAATCTGCAGCAGTTCCGA
>JALWZT010000156.1 GCA_027002405.1 Anaerolineae bacterium
GGCTTCTCTGGCGATATTGATCGCGGGTCCTTCGGCCCTGGACCAATACGTGGTGCGCCATCCCGAATATCTTCTGGAAAATCCCCCCGAACATGCCCTCATCCAGCCCGATAACCTGATCCTCCTCACGGAGCATGTGCGCTGCGCCGCGTTCGAGCTGCCTTTCCGCGCAGGGGAATCCTTTGGCCGCTTTGCCTGGACTTCCCAGGTGTTGGAGGTTTTGGAAGAGGAGGGGGAGGTGACCCGGATCGACCAGCGATGGTATTGGACTTCGCCCGAGTATCCCGCGAGCCAGGTGAGCCTGCGCACGGCCTCGCCCGACCGGGTCCTGGTCCTGCAAAAGCCCGAAGGACGCTCTCTGGGCGAGATGGACCGGGAAACCGCGCCCGCATGGTTGCACCCCGGCGCGATCTATCTGCACCAGGGGCGCACCTTTTTGGTGGAAGCGTTGGATTGGGAGCAAGGCCAGGCCTGGGTAAAGCCGGTCGAGGTGGATTATTACACCCGCGCCATCGGAAGCGCCCATGCTCGCGTGTTGACCGTGTATGATCAGGTGGAAGAGGGCCTCATCCTCAAAGGCCGGGGCGAGCTGGAGATCCGTTCGCGAATCACTGGCTTTCGCCGCATCAAGCGCTGGACCCATGAGAATTTGGGATATGGGGAGGTGGACCTGCCCGAAACGGTGCTGGAAACCACCGGCTATTGGCTGGCCGTGGCCGAAGAGGCGGTGGCAAGCCTGCGCGCGGCCGGGATGTGGGCCAATGATCCCAATGATTACGGCCCCAACTGGCCCGAACAGCGGGACAAAGCCCGGGCTCGAGATGGGTATCGATGCGTGCTGTGTGGTGCGCCCGAATCCCCTGGCCGGCAGCATGATGTGCATCACATCCGGCCTTTCCGCAGTTTTGGGTATCTCCCCGGCGTCAACGAAAATTATCGGCTGGCAAATCAGTTGGACAATCTGCGCACCCTGTGCCGGTCTTGTCATCAAAAGGTGGAACGGGGGCAGCGGTTGCGCTCGGGCCTGGGGGGATTGGCTTATCTCCTGGGCCATCTGGCCCCCTTGCACCTGATGTGTGATCCCGGGGACCTGGGCTATCTGGTGGAAGCCCTGGCGCCTCACACCCAGCGGCCGACCCTCATATTTTACGATCGTGTGCCCGGCGGCATGGGCCTGGCCGAACGGCTCTATGAGCTCCAGCCCATTTTGCTGGACGCGGCCCTGGAGGTGGTGCGCACCTGTGGATGCCAACGGGGGTGTCCCGGGTGTGTGGGCCCGGTAAGCGAAGGGGCCGAAGCCGTGGATTGGAACGTGAAACGGATCACCCTGGCACTTTTAGAAACCCTTCGTGGCAAACCTTACTCCTTCGAGGACATCCTATGACTTTTCCATCTGAACTCATCCCCTTTTTCACTCCTCAAGGTGTGGCCGTGATTGGAGCGTCGGCCAACCCTGAAAAATTAGGTTATGGCGTCATCCAGAATCTGCTCCGCAGCGGCTATCCCGGCCCTATCTATCCCGTGAATCCCAAGAAAGATGAGGTGCTCGGCCTAAAGGCCTACCCCGACATCCTTTCGGTGCCGGACCCTGTGGACCTGGCCGTGATCATCATCCCCGCGCCCGCGGTTCCCCAGGCGGTTCAGGCCTGTGGGCAGCGAGGCGTGCGGGCTGTGGCCATCCTTTCGGGGGGGTTCGCCGAAACAGGCGAGGCAGGCCAGGCTTTGCAGGACGCGGTGCTGGCCACGGCCAGGGAGTTTGGTATCCGGTTGGTAGGGCCCAATGGGGTGGGGGTTTTGAATCCCCACAGCGGGTTGAATACCACCTTCATCGAAGAAATCCCCGAGCCAGGGTCTGTGGCGTTTCTTTCCCAATCGGGCGCGTTGGGTGGCGCGTTGATCGATTGGGCCCGGGGTCAGGGGTTGGGGTTGAGTTATTTTGCCAGCCTGGGGAATGCCGCGGACCTGACAGAGACCGATTTTATCCGCGCGTTGCATCATGACCCGCACACCCATGTCATTGCTCTGTATGTGGAAAGCATTCATCACGGCCCCGAGTTTATGGCAACCGTGCGCGAAGTCGCGGGGCACACGCCGGTGCTGGCCCTGAAGGCAGGGGTGACCGAGGCCGGCGCGCGGGCGGTGGCTTCCCACACCGCGAGTTTGGGGGGCTCGGATGAAGCCTACGGGGCCGCGTTCCGACAAGCAGGAGCGGTGCGGGTGCAGTCGGTGCAGGAACTTTTCGAAACCGCCATGGCGTTGGCCTATCGGCAACCGCCCAAGGGGCCTGGGGTGGCGGTGCTGACCAATGCGGGCGGGCCCGCGGCCGTAGCCGAAGATGCCCTGGCCAGGCAAGGATTACAGGCCCCTGAACCGAGCGAGGCCACCCGGCAGGCGTTGCGTCAAGCCTTGGGCGAATATCCGCAATTGATGAATCCCATCGACATGCTGGGCGCGGCTTCGGCTCCGGAATACGAGGCCGCGGCTCGGGTGCTTTTGCAAAGCGATGAGTATGACGCGGTCCTGGCGATTCTGGTGCCCAACACGGCCAATGACCCCGAAGCGGTGGCAGCCGCCCTGGCTCGGGCCGCGGCCCAAAGCGACAAGCCCGTCTACGCGTGTTATATGGGGGATGTAAGTGTGCGCGCGGGGCGCCAGCGGCTGCATCAGCATCGGATCCCCACCTTTGATTTCCCCGAAAACGCGGCTATGGCCCTGGCCAATGCCCTGCGCTGGCACCGGATTCACGAATCGCCCCCGGCCGCGGCCCCCCAGCCCGACCTTTCGGCCTATGAGCCATTGCGCCAGGCCATTCAGGACCTGGCCCGGTCAGGACATCGTTATCTCACCGAAGCAGCCCTTTATCCCCTTTTGGAACAAGCCGGATTCCCGCTCCCGGCCTGGGTTGCGGCATACACCCAACGGGCGGCCCAGGCGTTCGCCAGCAATTTCCCGGGCCTCTTCGCGGTCAAAGTCCTTTCGCCAGACATCCTACACAAGAGCGACATCAAAGGGGTGATGCTGAATGTGCCTGCGGACCAGGTGGGGAAGGCATACTGGGAGGTGCAAGCCCGGGTGCGGCGCCGCGCGCCCAAGGCGGGGTTGCAAGGGGCTTTGATTCAGCAGATGGCCCCCCCGGGGACGGAAGTGATTGTGGGCATGCGACGGGACCCGGTCTTCGGGCCTGTGATCCTCTTTGGTGGGGGAGGCATGTACGTGGAAGCGTGGCGCGATGTGGCGTTTGGCATCGCACCGCTGACAGAACAAGACATCCGCACCATGTTGCAAGAGACGGTGGTGGGGCGTTTGCTGCTGCGGGGAGCTCGCGGTCATGGCCCGGGCGATGTGACCGCGCTCATGGCGCTGATGCAAAAGGTCGCGGCATTGGCCCTGGCGGTCCCCGAACTGGCGGAATTTGAATTGAACCCGGTGGTGGTGCATCCCGCGGGCCAGGGCGTGACTGTGGTGGACGCACGCGCTGTTTTAGCGACCTGAAAAACTTGCACTTCTAAGGTATGACTGGCTACAATTTGGAATGATTTGCAACAACCATCCCCTCCTCTCCCTCTCTTGCAAATCGGAGACACCATGGCGGATATTCATTTTACCGGACCCTTAGTACGCAGGGGCAATTACTATTGTGTGGAATTCCCGCGCTTTATCAGTGCCGAACTCAACAGCCGTTCCCGCATCAAAGTGAAAGGCACCATCAATGGGGGTGATTATGATGGCTCCGCCTTTCCCACCGGAGATGGCCGACATTTTATCATGATCAACGCCCGTTTGCGGCATAAGCTAGGCATCGAAGTGGGCGAAGAGGTGGTGGTCATCCTGGATAGGGTGGATGAACACAAGGAGGAAGAGGCGGAGCCTGAGATTTCGATGGAATGAGGTGGGGGGTTAGTCGGCGGTTTGGCCTCGACTCTTGACCAGGACCTTCCATACCCCGCGCTGGACTTTTTCGTCCCGCTGATTCAGCAGTTCCATCTTGAACCACACATAGCCTCCTCCCAGACGCTTGACCTCCTTCTTGTCGGAAACCGTCGCGCGCAGGCGTAACGTATCGCCGATGAGCACGAACTTGCGGAATTGCCATTCCAGTTCCATAAAGGCCATAACGGTTTCTTCCATAAAGCCCAGACGGACGGCCAGGCCCGAGGCAATGGCCAGGGCCAGCAAGCCATGCGCGATGCGTTCCCCAGCTAGTTGGTGCCTGGCATATTCCGCGTTGGTGTGAATCAGATTCCAATCGCCTGAGAGCATGGCGAATTGAACCACATCGGTTTCGGTGACGGTGCGACCGACGCTTTCGATGCTATCGCCGATCTGAAAATCTTCGAAATAGAGTCCTTGTGGGCGAGTGAGTTTGGTCATGAGCTTTTTCCTTGGGGATGGGGCTTGTTCTGAACGGCCACTATTGTAACACAGGGGGCATTAGAATTAAAGTCAATTTGCCAAAAACGACATTCGAGGGTATGCTTGTCCTATCGACACGTTCTTTCTCGATTTTCATGTTTTTGGAGCATTCTCATGGCCAAAATCACCGCCATTGAAGGTATAGGTGACGTTTACGGTTCCAAGCTTATGGAACTGGGCATCAAAACGACCGAACAACTGCTGGAAAAGGCCGCGGATAAGAAGGGCCGCCAGGAATTGGCCGAAGCCCTCGGCGTGAAGCCCGGGTTAGTATTGCATTGGGCCAATCGCGCGGATCTGTTCCGCATCAAAGGCGTGGGTGAAGAGTATTCCGATCTGCTGGAAGCGGCGGGTGTGGATACCGTGCCCGAGCTGGCCCAGCGCAATCCGGAAAATCTCTATAAGAAATTGCTGGAAGTCAATGCGGAAAAGAAGTTGGTCCGCCGTCCCCCCAGTGTGAACCAGGTCAAAAGTTGGGTGGCCCAGGCCAAGGAATTGCCCCGGGTGTTGACCTACTAGAGGATGGCACGCTATCCGATCCCTGCCCGAACCCACCGCGTTCAGGAAGAAATCCGCCGGAGCCGCTTCATTACCACCGTGGGCCACGCCCCGACCGTGGAAGCGGCCCGGGCTTTTATTCAAAAAATCCGACAAGAATTCCCCGACGCCACCCATCATGTGTGGGCCTATCTGGTAGGGCCGCCGGGGAGCACCGCGCGGGTGGGGTATAGCGACGACGGGGAGCCCCACGGCACCGCGGGCCGGCCTGTGTACACCGTGCTTTTGCATAGCGGCATCGGGGATATTGTGGCCGTGGTCACCCGGTATTTTGGTGGCACCAAACTGGGCAAGGGAGGGCTGGTCCGGGCGTATAGCGGGGGGGTGAAAGGCGCGCTGGAAACCCTGCCCCTGACCGAACATCGTGAATGGGCCGAGCTGGATGTCGTGATCCCCTACACCTATCTCTCCTCCTTACAGCGCTTGCTCCCTGCCTATGAAGGCACGGTCCAGGCCGAAGCATACGCCGCGGACGTCCATTTACGCATCCGTTTACCCCAAGAGCAGGTTCCTGCTTTCGTCCAGGCCCTGGAAGGGCTGACCCAGGGCACGGCCGTGATCGAGCCGATTTCTCATGGCGATCCGGGATGATATCCTGCTTTCTTCGGCCGACTGGCAAAGCCGAACCCTGATTCTGGCCGAGCTGCAAGAACGTGGGTATCCTGTGATGGCTCTGCCAGGGGTGCGCTATGCCATCCGGGCCGCGCTGCAAGGGCTTATTGATCCCCGATTGCTTCTTATCGATGTACATGGAGACCCCTCGGCCACGCCCGAGGAGGTCCAAGGGCTGTTATCCCTTTTCCCGGAACGGCCCGCGATGTTGCTGGTGGGGGTGTTTGACGAAGCCCGCTGGGCCCCGCTGCGGGCTCACGTGACCCGGTTTTTTCGTCGCCCCATCCGGGTGGGGGATGTGGTGGAAGCCGTGGAGGGGTTGCTCCAGGATCGGGGCTAGCTTGCTTTGAAAATAGCATGATCGTCGGCTGCGGAAGGATCGCCAGGCCGACGTTGGGCGAGTCGGCAAAGGTTCGTATTGCGTATTCCGTATTCCGTCCAGTCGTTACGCAATACGCAATACGGAATACGAGTCACGCCGCCCTGGCCGCAAGGC
>JALWZT010000157.1 GCA_027002405.1 Anaerolineae bacterium
CCCGCAGGGCTTCGTATCCGTAGCTCGGAGGTTTAACTCCGAGCAGAAGAAACAGCGCCGCGGGGCTAGCCGGAATTATCCGGCGCCGTTTTATAGCCCGGCGACTTCATCGCCGGGCGGGCGTGGGAGACGCCACTTCGGTCGGCTAAACGACGCCAAATGTCTGATTTTCGTCGTCATTCCGAGGGAGCGAAGCGACCGAGGAATCTAGCGAAGCGCAAAAAACCACGGCATGGCGCTCGCTTCGCTCGCTAGATGCTTCGCTCCCTTCGGTCGCTCAGCATGACGAGCATCTGCGGCAATCTGCGTTGCGGAGCATCGGCGCAAATCTGCGTTCCCATTTTCCTCGGTATCGGCGAGCCGTGGCTCATGGTGACTATTATACAATCAACGGGAGGGAACCTCAAGCAAGGTGCTTTTTCCGGGTGCGTTTCAGAATGAGATGGCTAGAGAAATCTTTTGGGTAAGACACTGAGTTGATATTGTATTCAATGTGATATATAATATCAGATGTGAAATTGCCAAGCATTGTTATCGATACCAATGTCATTATAGCAGCGTTGCGTTCACAACGAGGCGCGTCAGCCAAACTGATGTCGCTTATTGGAACGGGACGCTTTGAAATTCATTTATCGGAGCGATCGTATCATGAGCATGTTGAGTTTAAGGCTTCCCAAGTCCATGTATCGTGATCTCAAGGAAATCGCCCAAAAGGAAGGCATTTCCATGAATCAGTTCATCACCATTGCCATTGCTGAGAAGATAGTGACCCTCGAGACATTGGATTATTTGGAGCAACGGGCGGCACGCGGCAGTCGCGAAAAGCTTCTTGAGGTCCTGGCGAAAGCGCCTGATGTAGAACCTGAAGAATATGATAGGCTGTGAAATGTCTTTCGTGGTTCCTCCCGCCTATTTGCAAGCACAAGCCTCCCGAGCGTGGTCCCGCAAGCCCATATAGGGCAACCCTCGTCATTGGCTGGATTGTGGGTATGCTTCTGGCCCGCCAGAAGGACACACCCAAGTCATTTTCGCCAGACTTCAGTACATAGAACTATGAACGACTATCGTCCCACTACACTTGCAGATATCAAGGCTTTCCCTATGGATACAATCGCTGAGATTTGTCAGCGATACCATGTGCGCTCCCTGCGGATTTTTGGATCGGTGGCTCATGGTACGGCGAAAAGGAGCAGCGATGTTGATGTGTTGGTAGATTTTGCAGAGCCGATGAGTTTGTTGGATTTTGTTCGTTTGCAGCGGGAATTGTCGGAAGCGTTGGGGCAACCAGTAGATTTGGTCACGGAGAAGGCGCTTAGTCCGTATATTCGCTCGCAAGTGGTGTCTGAGGCGCAGGTGGTGTATGAGCATGCATGACGATAGGGTGTATCTAAGGCATATTTTGGATGCGATTGAGCGGATAGAGCGCTATGTGCAAGGGGTGGAACAAGCAGAATTTGAGGCGGAGGAGTTGTTGCAGGATGGGGTAATTCGGCAGTTGGAGATTATCGGTGAAGCGGCCAATCGAGTATCTTCTGACCTGAAAGCCTTGTATTCCGAAGTGCCTTGGCGAGACATTGTGGATATGAGGAACAAGTTGATCCATGATTATTTTGGGGTGGACGTGGGATTGGTTTGGATGACGGCGAAACGAGATGTGTCCGTGTTGAAGCACGTGGTATGTGAAATGTTGAGGGATATGGGCGAGCAATCCCTTTGCTAATTGCGATTGGCCGGCGAGGAGATATGCTTCGCGGCCTACCGAGGAATGCCATTCTGGAGAAGATTGTGGTGGGATGAAGCGAAAGGAGTTGGAGCGAAGATTCCGAACTTGCAAACTTGCTTCGTGTTCTCAGTGTCTTTGTGCCCTTTGTGGTTTGTTAACCGGGGTACGTTAGCAGTTACGTTTTTTCTCCTTTCCAAAAGGGTCTATAATAGAAGTATATACCTCTACACTTCTCATCAAAGGAGGAAAGGATGTCTCCCTGGATTACCCTTGTCATCGGCCTTGTCATTGGCTGGTTCATTGGCGTGCTCCTGGTCCGCCAGAATTACGAAACCTGCCGTAAACAGGTTGAACGCATGCAACAGAGCTTGCAGGAGCAAGATGCCCAATTGCAGGCCGCCCGAGAGGACGTCGCCCACCTGAAAGAGGAGGCGTGAACTGAATGACGACCCCTCTTCGCGCTTCGCGCCCAAGACTGAACCAACCTTGTTGGCAAACCTCACGCTCACTAAGGAGGCACCTATGTCATCGTGGACTACTTTTTTCATTGGACTCATCGTCGGGACCCTGGGAGGTTTGATCTTCGGTCGGAGTCAATTTGAATCATGCCAGGCATTATTGAAAAACATGAGGGAGGCATTTGAACGAAACAAACAAGAGCTCAGCGCGCTGGCCTTAGAAAAAGAACAAGGCCTCCATGCATTGGAAGCCAGGGCCGCCCAGCCTCAAGCAGAAAAACCTGAAGCCGCGAGCCAGGCTGTTGCCCCTGCCGAAACACAAGAACCCCCCACCGAAACGGTGACGGCTCCGCCCGTCGAACAAGCAGCTCAGGCCCAGAAGGCGCCGGAGGTCACGGCAGAGCCTGCACCGCCCGCGGAGGAGACCTCGGCCGCAGAACCTGTTGCTCCGGTGGAAAGCGCCTGCCCGCAAAAACTCGCCCGCATCCACGGCATCGGTCGCGTGTATGAAGACAAGCTTTACCGGGCCGGGATAGGCTCCTATTGGCAGGTGGCCACCATGCCCCAGGAGAAACTGGCCCAGATCCTGGAGGTGCAGAACTTCCAGGCTGTGGACCTCAGCGCCATCCAGGCCAAGGCCCGGCGCCTGGCCGAAGAAACCCACACGGTGGGGCGGATATGGAGCGGCCAACAGCCGGATGACTTTGAAAGCTTGCCGGGGATGGGCAAAACGTATGAGATGCGGCTGTATGACGCGGGGATTTGCACCTTCGAAAAATTGGCTCAGATGACCCCCGAAGAGGTGGCCGAGATCGTCAAGGCGCCCAAGTGGAATCAACCCGACTACGCGGCCTGGATCGCCTACGCCAAAGAACATCTCCGCTCATAGGACGATGCCCTCCATGCAACTCCCTCCTCATGGTACAAGTCGAGCCGAGCTGCGCCGGATGATGGCCGCGGCCCGGGCCCACGATGTGCGTTGGCGCGAGGGCCGGGTTTTTAGCCTGGTGTACGATGCAGGCGAGGATGTGAAGGAGGTGGCCCAGGAAGCCTACATGGCCTTCTTTGCAGAAAACGCACTGAACCCCACGGCCTTCCCCAGCCTCCGCCGCTTCGAAAGCGAGGTCATCGCCATGACCGCCAGCCTGTTGCATGGCGATGAACAGGTGGCCGGTAACATGACCTCCGGGGGTACGGAAAGCCTGCTGATGACCATGCTCACAGCCCGGGAATGGGCTCGGGCCCATCATCCCCATATCGTGACGCCCGAGGTGGTGCTCCCTGCTTCGGCCCATCCTGCATTCGACAAAGCCGCCCATTATTTTGGCATGCGCCTGGTGCGCACCCCCTTGCGCCAGGATTTCCGTGCAGACGTGGCCGCCATGGAAGAGGCCATCACCCCGAACACGGTCATGCTGGTGGGGTCCGCGCCCTCCTATCCCCAGGGCGTGGTGGACCCCATCGCCGACATCGCGGCCCTGGCCCGGGCCCGGGGCCTGTTGTGCCATGTGGATGCCTGTGTGGGGGGCATGATGTTACCTTTTGTCGAACGCCTGGGCTACCCGACCCCTCCCTGGGATTTCCGCGTGCCTGGCGTCACCTCTATCTCGGTTGACCTCCACAAATATGGCTACACCGCCAAAGGCGCGTCCATTATCCTCTATCGTACCAAAGCTCTGCGTCGGCACCAGCTCTTCGCGTCCATCGATTGGTCTGGCGGAATCTATGCGTCGCCCACCATGGCCGGCACCCGGCCCGGTGGGGTCATCGCCGCGGCCTGGGCTGTGATGACTTATCTGGGCGAAGCAGGCTATCTGGAACGAGCCCGCACGGTGATGGATGTGCGGGACGCGATCCTGGCCGGGGTGGCGTCGATCCCAGACCTGCATGTGCTCAGCGATCCTGATATGAGCATCCTGGCCCTGGCCTCGGAGACCCTGGACATCTACCTGGTCGCGGATGAGATGAGCGTGCGGGGATGGCACCTGGACCGGCAGCAACATCCCCCCAGCCTGCACATGACCCTGCATTACGGCCACAAAGATATCGTGGAGCCTTTCCTGGGCGACTTGCGGGCCAGTGTCGACGCGGTGCGACGTCCTACCCCTCGACGCCTGATCTACACCCTACTCATGGTGCTGATGCGATGGTTGACCGGGATCTTGCCCGAACGCTGGTTGAGCTGGCTGACCCAGCGGGCCGCGGGCTTGCTGGCCGGGGGCGGGCAAGAGCTCCCGCAGCGTTCCGCGCCCATGTACGGCATCATGGGCACCCTCCCTAACCGGGGGGATGTGAAAGAGCTGGTCCTGGACCTGGTGGAAAGCTTCACCGAACTCAATACGCGTTCCGGTCAGTGAAGATGCGGACAAACGTGAGCAAGGTGATTTTGAAATCCAGCCACAGAGACCAGTTTTCGATATACCACAAATCGTATTTGGTCCGTTCCACAATGCTGGTATCCCCGCGCAGGCCGTTGATCTGGGCCCAACCGGTCATGCCCGCTTTTTCCCGATGCCGCTCCATGTAGCGCGGGATGTATTGGCGGAACTGCTCCACATAGACCGGGCGTTCGGGCCGGGGCCCCACCACGCTCATATCCCCCCGGATGACATTGATCAACTGGGGCAGTTCATCCACCGAAAGCTTGCGCAAGATGGCGCCCAGCCGGGTTTTGCGCGGATCATCAGGGGTGGTCCACCCCGGGCCTTGGGCCTCCGCGTCGGTGCGCATGGAGCGGAATTTGATCATGGGGAAAGGCTGGGCATCCAACCCCATCCGTTCCTGGATGTAAAACACCGGGCCTGGGGACTCCAGCTTGATGAGCAGGGCAATGAGGAGCATAAACGGAGAAAGAAAGATGAGGGCGGGGACCGCAATGGCCAGATCGTACGCTCGCTTGAGGGAAAGCCGCCACCCGCGCAGGGCCACATCTCGCACCGAAAGCAGAGGAAGCCCGGCCAGATCGCTCACCGCGACCTCGGTGGCCATGATCTGGAACACATCGGGGAAGACTTTGATGCTCACTTTTTCCCGTTCGCACAGGGAAATGATGCGCACCAATTCCCGATGCGAGGCTTCGGGCAGGCCGATGACCACCTCATTCACCCCATATTCTTCAATGACCCGGGGCAGGTCTGCGGGGCGCCCCAGTCTGGGCACGTCCGCCACCGCCATGCTTTCCCCATTGGCCTCGATATACCCCACCACCTGATGCCCAACATCCCGGGCGCTTTGCAATTTTTGAATGAGCATGCGCCCGATATCGCCACTCCCCACCACAAGCACCTTTTGGCGTCCCACCCCGCGGCGTTGGAGAAAACGGACGAACAGGTGATACACCCATCGTCCCAAGGTGACAAAAAGGATGGCCAAAAACCATCCCAGGAGCAAAAAGCCTCGGGGGAAGGGAGCCTGGCCGTAATTGATCTGATCGGGGAAGAGAAAAATCACCGAAGCCAACGCAGTGAGAAAGGCCACCGTGACCACTCCCACTGCTTTAGAGAGGATATCCAGGAAATTCGCGGGCCGATCCCAATGATAACTCCGCCGGAAGTAGGAGAGGAGGATGGTGATCAGCGCGAAGAGCAAAGCATAAGGGAGATAGGAGAGGAAACGATCCACCGATTCGAACTTCACGGCCCGCTGGGCCCGGTGCGCGGCCAGAACCGCGGCCACCACCGCGAAGAAATCGATTTCCACCTGCAAAATCCCCAAAAGCCAGCGCCAGCGCCCTTTCATCGCCCCACCTCCATGCGCCGGGCCTGCAGCCAGGTCCATCCCACATCCAGGGTGCCTTTCAGAGCAATGCCCGCCATGATGATCCCATAAAGCAGGGGATGGGTTTCTTCCTTATAATGCTTGCGTACGAAAACGGACATGGCATGGTAGAACGCGCGGCGGGCCCGCACATTGCCCCGGGAGGCCGCGCCTTTGTGGTGATACACCACGACCTTGGGGTAATACCAGATCTTCCAACCCGCTTGTTTGATGCGAAAAGCCCAATCCAGGTCTTCCCCATACATGAAAAAGGCCTCATCCAACAGCCCGGCCGCTTCCAAGGCTTCTCGCCGCACCAGCATAAACGCGCCCACCACGCTATCCACCTCGGTTTCCTGGTCTTCGGGCAGGTAGGTCAGGTTGTATTGAGCAAAGCGAGGATGATGGGGGAAAAGCTTGCTCAGGCCCAACCCGCGGTACACAAAGGACATGGGGGAAGGAAAGGCCCGACGACACGCCTTATCCAGACGGCCGTCGGGCAAAATCAGGCGAGGGCCGGAGGCACCCAGCTCGGGCCGGGCATCCATCAGGGCCAGCATCTCGGCCAGGGCGGTGGCAGGGAGTTCGGTATCCGGATTCAACAGAAGGGCATACCTGGGGAGCTCGGCCAGGGGTTTGTTCTGGCCGAAGCCGTACGCGCGCAGGCCGATATTATTGGCATACGCAAAGCCCCCATTCTTGGGCGCAGGGATCACGCGCGCCTGCGGGAATTCCCCACGCACCATGGCCACGCTATCATCCTGGCTGGCGTTGTCCACGACGGTGACATGATAACTAAAGTCCCCCTGGCTGGCATACACCGAACGCAGGCATGCCCGTAGGAGCTCGCGCGTGTTGTAATTAACAATGACAATGGCCAGGTCAAGCATGGCAAATAGGAGAGGAAAGGAGGATGGGTATCTATTTTACCATGAGTCCCGGGCCAGAGAGAAAAGCGTTTATTCCAGAAAAATCTGGACCCGGTCGCCATCTTCTTCAGCCACATCCACCAGCATCCCGATCTTCCCTTCTTCCAGGGCCTGTTCGATTTGTTCCACCAGGTCGGGGCCCAGTTTTTCGCCGTTAAAACCGCCGATGTTCATGTTCAAACGTCCGCCAAGGCGCAGCGCGGCCTGGATGAGGATCACCGGCAACTTGATGTGAACCCGATTGCCGTCCCGTTCCTCCACCTCGATGCGCATCCAGCGCGCCTTGCGGGAGGATGTTTCTTTCGAGCCCCCGGGGGTGGCGCGGGCATCGCTGGTTTTTGAGGATTCCAGAGCTTCCAGAAGCTGGGCGGCTTCCTGGGCAGAGATGGTGCCCTCTTCCACCATTTTGAGGATACTCAATTGTTCTTCATTCATGGGAAAAGCCTCCTTGGGAGAGTATGGATATTGGATACTGGATATTGGATATCGCTTTTATGTTCAGCTACTGAACACTGATTACTGATGACTGATAACTGATCACTGATTACTTTCTTCGTGCCTTACCTGGGAGCGTCACTCCCTTTCAGTAATCGGACGGCCTGGTCGGATGTGATCTTGCCCGCGCGCAGATCGGCCAAAATTTGACGACGTTGCTCAGGACTGACCGGGCGGCTGGTCTCCTCCGAGCCCGCAGGCTCATAGCCCAAGGCGCGGATGACCTCATGCAATTGGGCCCGGGCCGTAGGATAGGAAATGCCCAGGGCTTCCTGCACCCGGTTCAGCTTGCCTTCGGAGCGGATGAACAGTTCTACAAAGCGCTGATGTTCGGGGGAGAGCCGGGCCAGGCGAGGCATCTCAAAGGCCCCCTCCACCGAGGTGCCACAATGGGCGCAGACGAGTTTTGTGACATAGAGGTCACGGCCACACACAGGGCAATGATCAGGGACAGGGTAGCGCATTTCGCATGACTCCATGGGGGTTGGTTGAGAACTGAGATCATTCTACCAAAAAAATTTCATTTTGTCAATAGAAAAATTGAATAAAACGCACTAGATTTTGAATTTTTCTTATTTCATAATGAATTTTTTAATCTACCCCTCTATTCCGCCCCACCCCTGATGAAACCAGGCCCTATAAACGCCTGAGGCCTCGTCGGTGTCCGACATGAGGCCTCGAAGGTTTGAGCAGATAATCTGAAGACTAAACTGGACACTGGCGTTTTTTGATCTTGACACGAATGAACGCGAATTTCACGAAAAAGAATAAGAAAAATTCGCCAAATTCGTTTAATTCGTGTCGAAAAATGGCGTGAAAAGCGACCGAAATAAGTTTCGCCAGACTCCAGGACTAAAGACTAATTCGGCAATGCCACATTTCCCCCAAATAGGTCATTCCAATGACCGAAAGGAGGAATCAAGCCCGAAGGACGCTTCGCTAGATTTCCTTCGGTGAGGTCCTTCACTTCGTTCAGGGCAGGCTCAGGACATGCCTCGGCTGCTGCGCTCCCTCGGAATGACGTCATGTGACATTGTCAAGAAACTAAAGACTGATCACTGATTACTGATCACTGATCACTACTCACTGCCCACCACCGGCCCCGGTGCGCGCGGCTTCGTAGGCCAGGCGATCCACCCGCTCGTTCTCAGGATGCCCGGCATGCCCCTTGACCCATTCCCAATGCACCTCATGCTCCTTCATGGCTTCCCATAGCGCCTGCCATAAATCTTGATTTTTCACTGGCCGTCTGCTCGCGGTGCGCCAGCCATTCCGCCGCCAGGTGTGAATCCATTGGGTGATGCCCTGCCTGAGATATTGGGAGTCGGTGTGGAAATAGACCCGGCACGGGCGTTTGAGAGCCCGCAGGGCCTCCAGGGCCGCGCGCAGCTCCATGCGATTGTTGGTGGTGTGGCTGGCCGCGCCGGTCAGCACCTTTTCGTGCTGCCCAGCCCTGAGCAGGGCCGCCCACCCGCCCGGACCAGGGTTCCCCAGGCAGGCGCCATCGGTGTAGATGTGAACGATAGGTTTAGTATTTTGGGGGGAAGTCATGGGGGACTGTTCCGTAAATAGAGTAATCAGTAATCAGTGATCAGTAATCAGTTGCGGGGCTAGCCGGATTCATCCGGCGCCGTTTTATAGCCCGGCGACTTCATCGCCGGGCGGGCGAGGTGGACGCCACTTCGCTCGGCTAAACCACGCCAAATGTCTGAGACGCACACCGTGACCACTTGCCACGTGCCACCTGCAAACCTGCAGACTGCGTTCTATTTTCGCCGTTATGTGGTGGGCTATCGCTCATGGCGACTGTTCCGTAACATAATTTTGTGAATGCCGGGCGTTTCAACTCGCCACGGATGACGCGGATACGACGGATCAACGCGGATTTTCTCTGAAAAAGATTGGCATCTATTTGAAAAATCCGCGAAAATCTGCCTCATCCGCGTTATCTGCGGCCAATTTCAACCTCCGATGTGGCGATCCTGATTGGCGGGCAGCCGCTCGTTATATCTCGATAGCGCGTCCTACCAGGATGTCCCGGTATTTCTTCCCGAACGCGGTACGGAACGCGGCCAGGCTCCAATCGCAACTATCATGGGGGGATAGCGCCACCACCTGGGGATCCCGAGCATAGAGCAGGGCAATGGCCCGATGCACATCGGTTTGGCTGATCCGCTGCCAGGGCCACAACCCCGTGCCAAAGACTTGTTGGCGGGGGATGCCATGACGCACCGAGCGGGAGCCGGTCACCGGGTAATGCAACCCACCGATGATCCCGTAGAGAGGGGCATCAAAGAGCATGGCTTGTCGCGCCAGGATTTTTTGCAGCGTGGGATGCCCGCATCCCACAATCACCACAATCCCTTTGCCTTCCACATGGATGGCCAGAGATTGCTCCAGGGTCCAGCCCAGGAAAAAGAGCTGACGGGGGATGGGTCCCATGCTGGCTACCCCTGGCGCCAGCACCGTGGGGCCTTCCAACACGATGGGGGTCGCGGTGGGGTTGACCAAAGGGGTGGGCACATATGCGGGCATCTGACGCAGGTTCACATACCCGGCCGAGGGGGCAAACACCCCTTCCGCCATATTCCGCCTGCCGCCGATATGGTCCAGATGGGCGTGGGAGATGAAGATCATGTCGATCTCATCGAAGGAAACGCCCAACCGGGCCATGTTGCGCAACAGGGGCGAGGGATGCTCCTGCCGCCGATTCAACCCCAGATCAAAAAGGATCGTGCGGTCATCCGCCCGAATAAGGTAGGAAACCCCCGGCTCCCCCTCCAGTTCGGGGTCCGCGGTGTACCAATCGATGAGGGGGAGGATGGAAAGATGTTTCACCTGGCCGATATCCCCCAATTTGGGATACTGGCTGGCCTGCCATACGGCCTCGGCCCGCTGGCGCCCGCGCACGAACCGGGCCGAAAGATACAGAGGGGGCACCGCGGGGGCAATGAGTGCAGTCTTGGCGATGATTTCTTTCATAGGTCAAACGAAAATCTTACGAGGGGAGGTGAGCCTGACCCCACCTCCCCTGCTTGGGTTCATGCCTGGGCCGCTTGGAGTTCAGCTCGTTTCTGCTCCACCAGGGCCACCACATCGGGGAAGTCGATGTGAAGACGCTTCAATGTCTCCAGGGTGGGGATCCCGTGTTTATCCCACCCGCGGCGCTCATACACCGCGTCCATCAGCTTTTCGTATCGAGCCTCGCGATAGGCTCGCAGCTTGGCCATCTTCTCTTCGGTGCTCAAGCCTTCGGGATCAATACCCACCTCCTCCTTCAACTGCTTATCGTAGCGCTCCTGGCGGGATTCGTACTCTTCCACGGTCACCGGTCCCATAGCCCGATAGGGGATATAGTCGAACTCGCGAGTCCCCAGGCCCATGCGCAGGGTGAAAACCCGCTGGAAGTTGTACACCCGCTCCGATTGCAGGATCAAATCCTCGGGCGTGGCAGGGACACCGGTGGTGCCTTCGTAAAGCCAGGTGTAATTTTCCACATGCTCGGGCACTTTGGCCGGTTCCGCGGTCTCTTTGTTATCAGGGGGTTCGATATCGTTCCAGGGCAGCTTGCACAGCCCGTGCAGGCTGAACCAGGTGCGCCACATGGGGAAGTAATGGAGTGCTTCGGCCTTGTCTTCAAAGGTGGGCAGGAGCTTTTCCACCATGTCCATGAAGATGAGCCAGGCTTCATCATGCTGCGGGCCTTTCAGGGTCATGCCATAGCCCCCTTGTTGGGCCAGCGACTCCTTGGTCACATACTCAGAGATCTCCAGGCCCTTCCCCTGCATGCCGATATCATGCAAGAAGGCCCGGTCCGCGCCTTTGGTCTCCGCGAAATAATCGATCATCCAGCGCACGCCCTTGCCTACGACTTCCGCGCCGAACCCTTCGCCTCGGGCCATCTGGTGCAGCAGCTCGGCCGCAGCCTTCCAGTTGCCCCAGGTCAGGTCCAGCCCCCCGGTATCTTCCTGGGTGATGATGCCGTACTCATACAGCTCCATCACAAAAGCGATGGAATTGGCCAGGGTGATGGTGTCGATACCGTAGGTATCCGCGTAGAAATTGAGCTCCAGCACGCCGTAGGGGTCGAAATTCCCGATGTTGGCGCCCAGGCCCGCGGCCGTCTCGTATTCGGGCCCATCCACGATCACCCGCTCGCCCGCGTAGGGGCCCGTCTGTAACTGATAGCCATCCACCGCGTGGGAACAGGAAAGCTGACAACCGGCCCAGCAGCCATCGGGCATGCCCTGGGTGAAGAGGTTCTTCCAAACCGTGGAATCGATCTTGTGGGATTCGGGATGGGAGCCGTACTTGAAATTATGCACGGGCAGCAGATCGAAATGATCCATGATCTCCACCAGGTGCGCGGTGCCCACCTTGCGCATCTGGTTTTGCTGGTCATCATACAGGGCGATTTCCTTGTTGATCCGGCGGCCCGCTTTCTTGATCAGTTCCGGTTTGGCCGGGTTGTTGCTGCGGCCCGAAAGGCTGGAATACCGCACCACAATGCCTTTCAGCTTCTTATCCCGGAACACCCGGCCCACGCCCCCACGGGCGCATTGCTTCACCCGCACATGCTTGCGTCGTATATCGTACCAACTGAGGTTCAAAATGGCATAGCGGATGTGATCCGCGGCCTCCCCCGCGGTCACCACCGACACCCCCATCTTGCCCCGTTCCCCTTTGGCCGGGTCCGCGTACATCTCGGTCAACTGTTCGGCCAGGATGTGGGTATTCAGCTCTTCCAGGGGAGCTTCTTCGATGGTGACTTTGCCTGTATCCCCATCAATAAAGATGATTACATCCTTTTCCGCTTTCCCCTGGATCTCCAGGGCATCGAAACCAGCGAACTTGAGGTAGGGGCCAAAATAGCCACCGCCGTTGCTATCGATAATGGAATGGGTCAGGGGGGATATGGTCACCGCGGTGGTCTTGCCCAGGCCCGGATAGGCCGTGGAGCCACTGATGGGGCCATTGGCCAATATCAACTCGTTGCGGGGATCATCCCAGCGGGTGTTGCCGTCGATGGCCTGCCACAGCAGCCACAGGGCAAACCCTCGCCCTCCGGTGAAAACATCCTTCATCTGCTGGGTAACGGGTTTTTCTTTGATCTCCAACGTTTCCAAATTGATGTACAGGGTACGATTGGCATAGCCATGTTTCACAGGCCGCAATTCATAAGGATACTCGGCCAAAACGCGATGCGCGGCCTTGAGTGCTTCGACAGGTTGAACAATAGCCATAGATTAAAAACCTCCGATACGGATGGATGAAAAGGGAGCGCTGCTCTGCGCAAATGCGCCGCAGCGCCGTTTTCCACTGATAACTGATGAGTGATGACTGATTACTATGGACCGCACCCAACCTTAGCCTGACAATCCTAATCCTAATCCTAATCCTAATCCTGATCCAACTACTTCCGGGCCGTGGTCATCTCCAGGGTGCGCATGCGGTGGTGCAGCGCGCCAACCACATGGCGATAAAACGCGCGGGCGATCTCGCAATCCTCATCGAAAAGCTGGCGCATCCGGTCGGCCTCCACGACCAGGGTATTCACTTCGCCGATGGCCCGGGCCGTGCAGGTGTGCACATTGGGCGGGAAGAGAGCCGAACATCCTGTGACATCCCCCGCGCCCAATGGTTGGATGGGAGAAAGGGTGCGCCCACCCACCTGAAGCTCTTCTGCCACCTGTCCTCGCAGAATGATAAAGATACGTTGCGCGGGTTCGCCCTGTTTGTGCAGCACCGCGCCAGGCAGGAACGTTTCCTCCCGGCAGATTTGGTAGAACTTTTGCAACTGCTCTTCGGTAAGACGGCTGAACACAGGATACGATGCCAATTGATTGATATCTTTCACAAAAACGAATTGCGCCATCATAACCTCCGCAAGAAATGTGGGGAGCGAAAGGGATGGAAACGATCATCGCGGTTGAACTGGTTTCGGGGCTTTGCATGCCCCGGATCCCCACCCAAGAAACTCATGCCACACCGGACACATGCATAGCATGTCCATGCGTTTGAAAAAGCGAAAGCATGCTGCAAAGATGGCTCCATCATTGGATGTATCAAACAAGAGGTTGAAAAATCGATGGGTTCCTCCTTGAACCTATCCCTATTTTACCCTATTTTTGCGATTTTGTATAGGCGCTGCTCCGTAAATTAGGATCAGGATTAGGATCGAGGATTGTTAGGCCGAGGTTAGGCGCGAGGAGGAGTAATCAGTGATCAGTCATCAGTAATCAGTGTTCAGTAGCACTCCCGTGGCCAGCCCGCAGGGCTTCGTATCTGTAGCTCGGAGGTTTAGCTCCGAGCAGAAGAGCTTCCCTCAAAGCTCAGGATCGCCGCATCGGAGGTTGGAATTGGCCGCGGATAACGCAGATAAAGCAGATTTTCGCGGATTTTTCAAACAGATGCCATGCTTTTTTCCCAAAAATCCGTGTCGATCCGTCGCATCAGCGTCATCCGTGGCGAATTGAAACGCTCGCCATCCACAAAATCGCGTGAAATTGGCGATAAGTTCATAACAGGTTCTACAACCACGTTGTCAATGCAGCCACGTGGGGCAGGGTTATATCCGCCTCGTTCAAGTCCTCCTGGCTGCCAAAGCCGGTGAGTACGGCCACGGCCACCGCGCCCGCGGCCCGGGCCGCCTGCACATCCGCCAGGGTATCCCCCACCATCACACAGCGTTCCGGCTCCACCCCCAACGCCTGAGCCGCGGTGAAAACCGGTTCGGGATGAGGCTTCAGGCGCCGCACATCTTCGCGGGCCACCACCACATCAAAAAGGTCCTCCCATCCCCAACGTTGCAAGCATCGTCGGGTGGACTCCTTATCTCGGGTGGTGACCAATCCCAAAGGATAACGCGCCTGCAAAGCCTGCAACGTCTCCTGAGCCTGGGCTACGGGTTGAAGGTCCCGACTGGGCTTATAACCCAACCACAACCGTATCCGTCGCGCGGCCGCGGTCATGTCGTCGTCCAGGTCCAACGCGTTTAGACGGCTGAACACCCAGGCCACCAGGGGTTCGGCCCGCATCACCCAGCGTCGTACATACACCTCGGCATGATTTTCAGGGAAAAGGCGATTCACCGGCCCCAGGAGCCGTAATATCCGCTGAATAATTTGCTCATCGGTTTCGGCTAAGGTGCCGTCCAGATCAAACAACACGGCCTGGATAGGCTGGCCCCCCAGCATGCCCCGCCATTGAATCGCAAGCCGCTCAGCCTGATCTTCCTCGGGAAAAGGCGCCTGGTCCATGAGGCGTCGCCAAACGTACCGAATCAACACCCGGGCCGAAGCCAGCACCGGAGCAGCCAACAACACGCCCAACAGACCGAACTCCATTGCCCCCAACACCGCACCCACAAACACCACGCCCGGATGCAGGTTCACCCGGCGCCCCACCACCCGGGGGTAAAGATAAACCTGTTCAAACTGAAAGATCAGGATATACACCGCGAGCACGATCAAAGCGATGATCCAGGGTTCCAAAGGCAACCAGGATGAGCCCCCCAAAAAAGCCACCACCGTAGCCAGGATCGCGCCTAAGGTCGGGCCCAGAGAAGGGATGAATTCCATGAACCCGGCGAAAATCGCCAACAACAACACATGCTGAATCCCCAAAATCCACATGGCCAACCCCACCAGGGTCCCTACGATCAAAGCCAGGACCAGGGTCCCCTTAAAAAAACTTCCCCAAATCGCGTCCAACTCCCGCAGCAAACGGGAGACATCGTGGCGATAAGATTTGGGCAAATGCTCAAAAAACCATTTTTCCAGCTTGTGGCTGTCTTTGATCAGCCAAAATGTCACGACCATCACAAACACCACCCAAAGCAAGCTGGAAAGCACGTTGAAAAGGGAAAGCAAGGCCTGGGGGCCCAGGGAAGAAAGCAGCTTTTGCAGCCCGGTCGCGGACTGCAAAAGCACCGCGCCCACCTGCAATTGCAAGGGGCCCAACGTGACCTGATAATTGCTGAGGTCATGGGCCAGGGCCGTGATCGAGGCCATATCGAACTGCACCCCGGAAGCAAGGCTGGCCACACTGGGCGATACAAGGATGGGGGCCAGAACCAACAACACCAACACGATCAAATACACGATCAACACCGCGGCCCCCCGGGGCAACCCGGTATGCCGCACAATCCACCGGGTGGGCGGCGAAAGGATATACGCCAACAGCAAAGAGATAATCACCGCGGGAATCGCTTCGCTGAAGCGCACCAGCACCCATCCTCCCACGGCCAATAGCCCCAGGAGCGCCATCACCTTGGTGGTATGAGACCAACGATCTTGCATCAGGGCATCCACGCGAAGTCGTTCAAGGGCCAGTAACGAACCCAGACATGGCCCAAAATGTTCGTGATAGGGACAGGGCCGAACACGCGGGAATCACTGGAATTGTTCCGATTGTCGCCCAGCAGGAACACGTAGCCTTCTGGGATGTGGGTAGGTGGATAATTCCCCCAAGGTTCCCCCTGAATATAAGGCTCCTCCAGGGGCGTGCCATTGATATACACCTGACCATCGCGGATGGAGAGGGTTTCTCCTGGCAATCCCACCACGCGCTTGACCAGCAATTGCTGATATTGGGGTGCCCGCACCACCACAATATCTCCACGCTGGGGGGGATGCAGATGATAGCTCACTTTCTCGATGATCAAACGCTGATGATCATACAGCGTGGGTTCCATGCTGAACCCTTCCACCCGGGTCGCTTGCGCCAGGAATGCCTGAATCAGCACCGCCAAAAGCAAGGCAGGAACAATGGTTTCCAAAAAGTCCCACCACAACCCTCGGTCCGAGGTTGCTTCGGGGGAGGGAACCATCTCCATGCCTCCGTCCCTTGGATAAGATTCCCGGCTCGGGTCCCAGCGTGATGGCTGCGCATCGGGTGTGATAATGCGGGCATCGGGAGGCAAACGTTTGGATAGATACGGCCTGGACTTCATACCCTCTAATGATACCAGGAACCTGGCCGAACAATCAACTTCGGATTTCCTGAAAAAACACTAACCACGGAGACACAGAGAGCACGGAGAAGAAAAAAGATAAGGTTTGGAGAGAATTTTCTCCGTGAATCCCCTTATTTTTTCTCTGTGTCCTCCGTGTCTCCGTGTTGAAAAACCTTTTTGCAGTGAAGCCAACTTCGCCTTCCATGTCCGGTGCCCTAATCAGGATTTTTTACGGTCAAGAAAATCGTGTACAATCCTATTTGTACCGATCCCATCTTCCATCACCATCCCTGTTCCCGTCCCCCAAGGCAATGAAAACGCGCACACTCAAAACCGATATTCAGATCGTTCATCTTCAGAAGGGGCGACGCCGCTCCTATGCCCCCACAGCTCGCGTGGTGGAACCCACTACAGGCGTGGTTCCGGCCCAGGGCAAAGGCAATCTCTACATGCTGGTGGAAATCAGTGGGGACGACGCCGCGGCCATCCCGCGATTGTATTGGGAAGTATTGAGCCGCATCCAGGAAACCTATTACGCGGCCCCCGGCGACGTGACCACGGCCATCACCGAAGCGATTCAAGAAGCGCACGGCTTCCTGCGGCGGTATAACCAGCGCCACCGGACTCGCTTCAGCGCAGGGGTCACCTGCCTGGTGGTCACCAGCCAGGAACTCCTTTCCGCCCAGGCCGGTCCGACCATCCTGGCCGTACGCAGCCGCCAGGGGCTGCAATGGTTTTCCCCCTTGAATCACGAAGACTACATCGCCCTGGGTGAAGAGGACACGCCCGCGGTGGAAATCGGGCGCGTGCCCGGGCATGCCGGGCTCATCATGGTAGCCATGAACAGCGCCTGGGCCAATTACCTCGAAGTCCCCCTCATGCTGGAGGCCACCGCCATCCCCAAGGCCCGGGCCGTAGCCGACCAGATCGCGGGCATCGGCATTGACGCGGAAGAGGAACTGACCGCCCTGGTGGTCACCCTTCAGGAAAACGTGTCAGAAAAGCGCGCGGTATCCCCCGGCCGACTGCCTCGGACCGCGGAAGTGGCCCAACCCAGCGTGGAAATGCCTGAACCCCCTGCCGAAGCCCTGACCGAAGAGGAGCCCGGCTGGGAAGACCTTTACGAAACCCCTCGAGACACACGGCAAGAGGCCCCCAAACCCCAGGGGCCATCCCGACGTCTATCCCTACCGTCCATCCGCGGCCTGCGCCCGCGCGGGCGTAAGCCTTCCCAAAGCCCTGCCCCTGCGGCCGGCCCCGCTCCACCTCCAGCCAGACCTCGCCGCATCCCCTATGTGCTGGGCATGATCGCCGTGTTGATCCTGGGCGTGGCTTTGCTCACCGGGGGCATGTGGTTCTACCAGAATCAACAGCGCCAGAAAGCCTTTGAACAATTCCTGCAAGAAGCGACCGCGCAACTGAACCAGGCCCAACAACTGGATGACCTGGAACGCAAACGCCAGGCCCTTCACACCGCACAACAACAACTGGACCAGGCTCAACAACTGGACCCCACCGACCCCCGCGTGCCCCAGATGGAAGCCAAAATCCGGGAATATCTGGCCGAGATCAACAAAGTGGTTTCCCTGATGGCGGGTTTTGATATCTCGCTTTACGACTTCACGGACCCGGCTTCCAACCCCAGCGAACTCTTTGTCAATGGCCTGGGGGTCTTTGTGCTGGATACCGGCCGCGGGGTCTTTGAACGCTTCCAATTGGATGATGCCACCGGCAATCGCCTGGCCCAGAATGTCGAAAATCCCAAAATCCTGCTCCAGACCGGGGAAACCGTGGAGGGGCGCACCGTGGGCCAACTGGCTCATGCCATCTGGGCCCCGGCCGCGGGCAATCGAACGGTCACCGGGCCTTTGATCCTGGACCAGGGCACCCAGCTTTTCAGCATCAGCGAAGGCCTGGGGCCTGTGAACGTGGCTTTGGCCGAAAACCCCAACTTGCAATTTGTCAATGGCCTCTATTACTACAACGGCAACATCTACCTGCTGGATGCCGTGGGGGGACAATTGTGGCGCTACCGCCCCAGCGGGTCCAATTACATGAACCCGCCCGAGCCCTACTTCCCCAACGAGACCATGGTCAACCTCAAACCGGTGATCGATGTGGGCATTGACGGTTATGTGTGGCTGCTATACCCCAATGGCAGCATGCTCAAATTCCTTTCGGGCATCCAGCAGCCCTTTGCTCTGGAAAAGGTAGACCCTCCCCTCACCCAGGCGGTGGCCCTGTGGATGAACGCGGCCGAAGATGAATTGGGCCGCATCTTCATCGCAGATGCCGCCACCAATCGCGTCCTGGTTTTCGACAAACAGGGGAAATTCCTGGCTCAGCTTACGCCTATCGAACACGCGGACGTGTTGGCAGAGCTCAAAGACATCTACATCGACGAGCTCACCAACACCATGTATCTTCTCACCCGAACTGCGATCTACCAGACCCCCTTACCTACTCTGGAAACCAACCCCTGATGGACCAGGCATTGCAGCGCTTCCTCCGCTATCTTCAGGTGGAGCGCGGGGCCTCCCCCTACACCTTGCGCAATTACGGTCACGAAATTGCGGAATTCATCGCGTTCGCGCAGGAGCGGGAAGTCCACAGGTGGGACCAGGTCACGCCAGCCCTGGTGCGATCATGGCTGGCCTCCTTGCATCGGGAGGGCTACCATCCTGCTTCCGTGGCCCGACGTCTCTATGAGCTGCGGTCCTGCTTTCGCTTCCTCCAGCGCGAAGGGCTCGCGGAAAACAACCCCGCGGCCCGGGTGAACCCGCCCAAACAGCCCCGTACCCTCCCCCCTTACCTCACCGTGGAGCAGGTGATCGAACTGCTCAGCGCGCCCGACCCCCGCACCCCTTTGGGCATGCGCGATGCCGCGGTTTTGGAAATCCTCTACAGCGCAGGCCTGCGGCGTAGCGAACTTTTGGGACTCAAACTGAACGATGTGGACCTGCGGCACAAAAGATTGCGGATATGGGGCAAAGGGCGCAAGGAGCGGATCGCTTTAATCGGCGAACCCGCCCGCCGTACCCTGCAACGCTATCTGGACCAGGCCCGGCCCCAACTGCTGGCCCGCAACCCCCAGGCCCAGGACGCCCCCCCGGCGGACCTCTTCCTCAACTACCGGGGCGAACCCCTCCGTTCCCCCCGGGCGGTGAGCGCCATCCTCAACAAATACCTGAAGCAGGTGGGCATCCGCCAACGGGTGACCCCCCACACCTTGCGCCATTCCTT
>JALWZT010000158.1 GCA_027002405.1 Anaerolineae bacterium
AGGCTGGGGGGAGGGCGTTGGCTGGGCCGCGGGAGTCGGCGTGGCCGTGGCACTCGGCGTGGCCGCGGGCGAAGGGCTGGCTGGCCCGGGCTGGCACGCCGCGATCAAAGCGAGGGCGATCAGCAAAAACAGGGGGAGAACAAGGGATCGGCGCATGGTGTTTTTGGGCAGAGGGTCATGAGGGGATGAGAAGGAGGGATGGGGGTATATTATACTACAGGTGCCACGAACGGCAGTTCGCCGATACCAAGGAAAACGCCTCGCGGCCAGGCTGGCGGGCCTGAAACGTGATGCGTAATGCGTGATGCGTAAGGCTCTCACGTTTTACGTTTCACGCATCACGCCCATTGTCTCCTCGCTCAACGTGGGCCTGGCGATCTCAATCCTAATCCTGATCCAAATCCCATTTACATGGCAGATCGTTTCATTTACCCCGATTTTTTGCTATACTCAGACCATGGCATCTACGAACCCCTTCCGTCAGCTCCCTTCCCTGGATGCATTGCTGGCCCGACCCGAACTTCAGAAGCTCATCACCCAATATGGCCGTGACCCCGTGCGCGACGAAGCCCGGGACCTGCTGGACGAGGTGCGCATCGCCATCCGCGCGGGCCAGGCCCCACCCTCGGCCGATACCCTGGTGGTCCGGCTTCAGGACCGGGTACGCCAGGCCCTGGCCCCTTCCCTGATCTCGGTCATCAACGCCACCGGGGTCATCATCCACACCAACCTGGGCCGGGCTCTGCTTTCGGAAGCCGCGCAGCGGGCCATGATCGAGGCTGCCTCCAGCTACAGCAACCTGGAATACAACCTGGCCGCGGGAAAACGGGGCAGCCGCTACATCCATGCCGAAGCGCTGCTTACCCGACTCAGCGGTGCGGAAGCCGCGCTGGTGGTGAATAACAACGCGGCCGCGGTCAACCTGGTGTTGCGCACCCTGGCCCTGGGCAAGGAGGTGATCATCTCTCGAGGCGAGCTGGTGGAAATCGGAGGGGGCTTTCGCATCCCCGATATCCTGGCCCAAAGCGGCGCCCATCTGGTGGAGGTGGGCACCACCAACCGCACCCGTCTCAGCGATTACGAAGACGCGATCACCGAAAACACGGGTCTTTTGCTCAAAGTTCATCAATCCAACTATCGCATCATCGGCTTCACCCAAGAGGTGGGCATCCAGGAACTCACCACCCTGGCCCGACGTCAGCACCCGGTCTTGCCTGTGGTTCACGACCTGGGCAGCGGCACCCTGCTCGATACCCGGCCCTATGGCCTGGCCTACGAACCCCGGGTGCAAGATAGCCTGGCCGCGGGGGTGGATGTGGTCACCTTCAGCGGGGACAAACTTCTGGGCGGGCCGCAGGCGGGCATCATTTTGGGGAAACAGGGGATCATCGCCCGACTCAAACGTCAACCCCTGACCCGGGCCTTTCGCGTGGATAAAACCACTTTGGCCGCGTTGCAAGCCACCCTCATGGCCTACCTGCGGGGCACGGCCACCGAAGAGATCCCTGTCTGGCGCATGATCAGCACGCGCCCCGAGACGTTGGAACGTCGGGCCCGGGCCTGGGCCCACACCCTGACCCGCCAGGGCGTCCAGGTCGAGCTCATGCCCGGTGGCAGCGCGGTGGGCGGAGGTTCCTTGCCCGGTCAGACCCTCCCCACCACCCTACTCACCC
>JALWZT010000159.1 GCA_027002405.1 Anaerolineae bacterium
CGCGTGCGGGGTGGCCGTAGGGGGAAGCAAGGGTGGCGTGGGCGTCGCGGCAGGGGCACACCCCGTGAGTGTCAGAAGCAAGAGGAAGGAAAGGAGGAAAGAATGGCGGATGGGCATGAGCGGCTTAAAAGTAATCAGTAAACAGTGATCAGTAATCAGTAATCAGAGTGTCAAGTCCCAAAAGTGGCTTCACTGCAAAAAGGTTTTTCAACACGGAGACACGGAGGACACAAAGAAAAGGTTGGAGGTAGCAGGTGGCAGGTAGCAGGTGGCAAGTGTGACTTGCAAACCTGCCACTTGCATACTTGCCACTTTTCCTTCTCCGTGCCCTCTCCCCCGAGCATCGGGGGGAGCCGGAGGGGGGGCTGTGTCTCCGTGGCTAATGTTTTTTCAGGAAATCCAAAATGGATATGGAACTCATTATAGCTTTCCCCGCGAGGAAATCCAACTCCTTCATGCTATAATCACCCTATGCCCACGATCTCGCCCAATCGCCGCGTGGTCGCGGACCTGAGTCTGCTGACGGTGGCGTTTATTTGGGGGCTTACTTTTGTCATGGTCCAGGACGCGATACGGGCCTACCCGGTGTTCGCGTTCCTCAGCGTCCGGTTCATGCTGGCTTTTGGCGCGCTGTTGCCTTGGGCCTGGTTTTGGCGCGGGCGTATGGCCGGCTGGGGTGCGAAGACGCGTTTGCGCCACCAGGTGGTTGCAGGGGTTTTGCTGGGCGTGTTGTTGTTTGCAGGGTATGGCTTTCAGACCACGGGGTTACAATATACCACCCCGGCCAAGACGGGATTCATCACCGGGCTTTCGGTGGTGCTGGCACCGCTGATGAGTGCCATTTTTTCTGGGGAACGGCCAGGGGCCGCCGCATGGGTGGGGGTGGGTCTGGCCGCGCTGGGCCTGGCTTTTTTGTCTCTGGTGGGAATCAACCTGGAAGAAGGGATCAACCCAGGGGATGTGCTGGTATTTTTCTGTGCCCTGAGCTTCGCAGGACACGTGGCCGTCACCGGGCGAGTTGCGCACCGCATGCACCCCTTGTTTTTAACACTCACCCAAATTCTCACGGTTGCCATCCTGGCCACTGTGACCAGTGCGCTATTCGAGCCATCCACTCCTCTCTTTCCACGAGGACAACCCCTTTTCGCGGCGGTGTTCACAGGGGTTTTGGCCACCGCGATGGCCTTTGGGGTGCAAACCATCGCCCAGCGCTTCACCACAGTGACCCATACTGCGCTCATTTTCGCCACGGAGCCGGTCTTTGCAGCCCTGGCATCCTTCCTGCTCATTGGTGAGCGCCTGGGCCCGTTCCAATTGCTGGGCGCAGGGCTCATCCTCGCGGGGATGCTGATCGCGGAATTGTTCCGTAAATAGAGTAATCAGTAATCAGTGATCAGTAATCAGTGGAAATCTGCGTCCCATCTGCGAAAATCTGCGTTCTATTTTCATCGTGCTCTTTTATCCCGTATCACCTGCCCGGCTTTGATGACGGTTTGGATGGGATTGTGGCCGAAGGTGTAGGCTACATGGCGGTAGTCGGAGAGATCCAAAATCAGCATGTCTGCCCATTTGCCCGGCTGGATAGACCCCACCTGGTGCCCCAGGCCGACAGCATACGCTGCGTTGAGGGTGCTGGCGTTCAGGGCTTCCGCGGGCGTCATGCGCTGATAGCGGGTGGCAATGGCCATGATCATGGGCATGGAAGGGCATGGCGCTGAGCCCGGATTCATATCTGTGGCCAGGGCCACCACGGCCCCCGCGTCGATGAGGCCCCGGGCATCGGCAAAATGGCATTGGCCCAGGTTGAAGTTCACACCAGGGAGGACCACCCCCACCACCTCCGAATCGGCTAACCGGGCCCGTTCCTGCGCAGGGGTGACATCCAGATGGTCCACCGAGGTAGCGGCCAACTCCACCGCCAGGGAGACCCCGCCCAGGTTTTCAAATTCATCCGCGTGGATTTTGGGCCGCATCTCCGCCCGCAAGCCCGCTTCCAACACCCGTCGACTCTGGGCCACGTCGAACACCCCTGCTTCACAAAAAACATCGCAAAAGAAGGGCCTTTCTTCCTGCGCAAAATGACTGCTCTTGTACCAGGCCGCGGCCATGGGGATCATCTCATTGACGACCTGATCCACGTAAGCATCGGCCCGGCCCTGGTATTCAGGGGGCACCGCGTGCGCGGCCAAGAAGGTGGGAACCAGGGTCATGGGGTGGCTTTGATCCAGACGCGCGATGGCTTCCAGCAGTTTCAGCTCGGCTTCGGTGTTCAGCCCGTATCCCGTCTTCACTTCCGCGGTGGTTGTGCCCCAAGCCAGCATGGCATCCAGCCGCAAGCGGCTTTCCTGCACCAGGTGCTCCAGGCTGGCGGAACGCACCGCCCGCATGGTACTCACAATCCCGCCCCCCGCGGCCATGATTTCCATATACGTCGCGCCCTGGATGCGCATTTCGAACTCATCGATTCGGTCCCCGGCATACACCCCATGGGTATGGGCATCCACAAAACCGGGCATCACCACCCGGCCCCGAGCATCCAGCACCTCCCGGGCCTGATATCGGGCCTCTAGCACGGCACTTTTTCCCACATCCACAATCACCCCGCCCTGGACCGCGACCGCGCCATCGGGGATGATCCCCACATCGTTCATGGCGTCCCGTCGCTTGGGGCCATCGCTGGCGCAGGTGACAAGCTGCCCCGCGTGGGTGAGGAGGAGGTCGATTGGGGTATTCATAAGATAGGATCAGGATCAGGATTAGGATTAGGAGGTGTGGTTCACATGGACGTTTTGGAGATCGACAAATTGATTGGATATTGGATATTCCTCTCTCTCAAAGCGATTCGAATACCCAATATCGAATACCTGATACCAAATAAATGAACCATGGCTCATAAACAAAAAGCCGCCCTACGCAACACACATAGGGCGGCTCAGGCTCCACCGCCTGGACTCGAACCAGGAACCAGCCGGTTAACAGCCGGCTGCTCTGCCAATTGAGCTACGGTGGACCGCATGACAACCAGCCCGTATTGTATTCATTTTCCTGGTGATTGTCAAATATTTCTGTTCCGTAAATAGCGTTGCGTTCGTTCGCAAAAGCAACTCGAAGCCCATGTTGGGCGAGGCAGCAACGGGCGTGATGCGTGAAACGTGAAACATGAGCATCTTACGCATCACGCATCACGTTTCACGGTCCGCCAGCCTGGCTGCGAGGCGTTTTCACCCGTATCGGTGGACAGTCGTCCGTGGTGACTGTTCCGTAAATAGGATCAGGATTAGGATTGAGGATTGTTAGGCCGAAGTTAGGCGCGAGCACGAGTAATCAGTGATCAGTCATCAGTAATCAGTTGCGGGGCTAGCCGGATTCATCCGGCGCCGTTTTATAGCCCGGCGACTTCATCGCCGGGCGGGCGTGGTGGCCGCAGACCTCGGAGGTCTGCGCAGACCCTCCGAGGTCTCATGCTCACCTGCCACTTGCGCCCCATTTTCGTCGTTATGTGGTGAGCTATTGCTCATGGTGACTGTTCCGAAAATAAAGTAATCAGTGATCAGTAATCAGTGGAAATCTGCGCAAACCTGCGTTGCGAAGCATCTGCGTCAATCTGCGTTCTCTTTTTACCTACATCGGCCAGCCATCGCGCGTGGCGCCTACGGCCTCCTACGCCTGGTGGTGCGCCAGGTGAGATAAAGCATAACCCCCAAAAGCAAAGCCAGGAACCAGGAAAGCGGCGACATATGAGGGGAAAGAGAAAAACGCGCGGGAGCGGGGTTCTGTGAAGGGGCAGGGGCGGGCAGGCTGCGCGATTCGGCCTCGGGCTTGGTAGCTTCGGGCTTGGCAGCCAGGGCCTCGATTTGGTCCGGCGATGGGCCAGGAGTCGGGCGTGGTGTCGGATATGATGTCGGGGTGGGATAGGGTGTCGGGGGTGGAGTCGGGGGTGGTGACGACGCGTTCAGCGCCTCCCCCTCCGCGGTCCGTGTCTTTGGGGAGGGGCCAGCCGAGGAGGCAACGCCCGCAGAAGGAGCCTCGCCCCCGGTTTGCGAGGAGGGCGAAGGAGGGAGCGAGGTGGCCTGGGCCAACGGGGGCTCTTGGGGGACAGCAGGCGCTTCCTGGGCCACTTCCTTTTCGACCACTTGCGTGGTCTTTACCTCCTGCACGGGCTCAGGAGGCGCTGCTACAGGCTCTATGGCCGTGGGCATGAAAAGAGAGACCAGTAGCAGCACGGCTACCACGGCCGTGGCCGCGGGCATCAGCCGCCCCTTCCATCGCGCCCACCAGGATGGAGGAGGCCCCGCTTCCTGCACATAGGCGCCGGCCACCAGCGCCTGTTCCACGGTCACTGTCAACGCCCGCGGGGTCACCACCTGCGGGGCATCGTGCAGCAAAGCCACCACCCCTTGCAGCCCTTGCAAACGTTCGCGAAGGGCCGGATCCTGGCGCAACGCGCGCGCCACGCGTGCCTTCGCCGCCTCATCTATCTCACCATCTAGATAGGCGGAAAGCAACTCATCAGAAATAACGTGGGAGGCATTCATCAGGAGTGCGAAGATACAGAGCTTCCAGTATAAGAACGATAACGTGCGGGCAAAAGTTCCGGATTTTCTTGTAACAACTCTCGCAACCGGGCCCGGGCCCGGCTCAGTCGCGATTTGACCGTGCCCATGGAAATACCCAAAATTTGGGCGGCCTCTTCATACGAAAACCCCTGGATATCGATGAGGGTGATAATGACCCGATGGTCTTCTGTCAACTGCTGCAGCGCCCATTGCAACCATTGGTTCAGCTCCTGCCGCTCGGCATAAGCCTGAGGGCCCTCGCCCGTATCATGCAATCGAGGAGGCTGCTCCCCCCGTTCCACCATCCCTTCCAGGCTTTCGCTGGCGCGGCGCTTGTGCGAACGCAGGTAATCATAACAGGTGTTGGTGACAATGCGGGCCAACCAGGACTTGAAGCCATGCCCGCGGAAATGACCGATGGCTTTGTAGGCTTTGATGAACGCATCCTGAGCAGCATCCGCGGCCAAATCCGAGTCGCCCAAAATGCGGTAGGCCACGTTGTAAGCAAAATTCTGATAATGCAGCACCAATTGATTGAACGCGGCGAGGTCCCCCTGCTGCGCGGCTGCAATCAGGCGCGATTCATCCATGAAAGGGCTTGACGAATGAAGAAAAAATGAGTATACTTGATAGTTGCAGATGCCGAAGTGGCGGAATAGGCAGACGCGACGGTCTCAAAAACCGTTGAGCATTAGGCTCATGTGGGTTCGAGTCCCACCTTCGGCACCTTCAGATTCTTCTATTATAGCATAGCTTATCCCGGTAGAGGAGCCAAAGCAATGCGTTTGTTCTGAAAAACCCTTTCAGAATACACGCGATTTTCCTGATGGCTCCTTTTCTTTTGATTAAGGTCGCGCTGCCACTTTGTGCCACGAAGACACGAAGAAGAATGAAGGCACGATGAAAAACCCCCTACGACGCAAACTCTGGACCGCCGCACTGTTAGGCGTTCTGGCTGGCCTTTTTCTGGGCATATGGATTGGCGCGTTCTTCTTTGCGCGCGGCTCCTCGGCCCATCTCAAGGATCTGACCGGCGCGGACCGGGATCAGTACGTCACCCTGGTGGCTTTGGGGTACGATGCCACCGGCGATATCGAAAGCGCGCAGGACCAGTTGAGCCAGTTGGACGTGCCCAATCAGGAGTTACTGGTTTCGGGGGTCTTGGAACGGGCGCAAAAACAGGGAGAAACCCCGGCCATCCTGGCCGCATTGGCCCGGCTGGCCATGGCTTTGGGCGCGCCTCAGGCCGCGTTGCAAACCTATCTCCCTACAGCCACCCCCACGCCACTTCCCCCTACTCCCACACCCCTGCCCCCCACCCCCAGGGCGCCCCCCCAGCTGCCCACACCCAACCCCCTGCCCACCCAACATCACTCCCACACCAAGCACCCCGCCCCCCACCCCGCACCACCACCCCCAGCAC
>JALWZT010000160.1 GCA_027002405.1 Anaerolineae bacterium
GGGTGTTGGCGTGGCGGTAGGGGTGGCAGGGGGTGTCGGCGTGGCCGTGGGCGTGGCCGTACCGCCGGAATCCAGGGGCAGGGTGAAGCTAAGCACCCCTTGATCGCTCACCTGCAAGGCGCCCTCCCTCGCGGGCGTGAGGGTGAGGGTGGTGTGGCGGCCTTGATTCTCGGTGGTCAGGGTATAGCGGGCGTTGGGAGGCAGGTCAAAGAGCAGGTTGAGTGCCTTCGCCGTGGGCGTGATGGTGTAGCGCACGCTGCCGGTGGGGGCGCTGCCATCCACCGCCGCGGAAAAGAGCGCCACCCGATCCAACTCGCCATCCGCGATGTACACGCCGGTCATGCCGCCCTCGGCCTGGATGAGATGCGTGGCAGGCATGGCCGCGGTGCTGTTTTCCGTGGGATGCAGGATGGTGAGAAAGGTATGGTTCAGGGCTGTGTCGGGCGGCTCCATCTCCACCCGCCATTCGCCATAAGGCACATCCTCGAAGTCGTTGGTGGGCCGGGGCTGGGCCTCGTCGGCCGACCACTGCCAGTCGTAGTTGGCATCGAACACCCAGAACGCCTTCTGCCCCCGTCCGCCCACTTTGCGCAGGTGCACCCCGGCAGGGAGCAGCGATTTCACGAAGAGCCTGCCGCGGCCATTGTCCGCGGTGATCAAGTCGGCGTCGGTGTAGAGGGTCTCCCCGGTCGAAATCGCCGTGCCCGTGCCGTTGATGTCGGGTTCGGCGAAGAAGTGGAAGAGCAGTTTGGTGTTGGCGCCACTGAAACGAGGCTCGGTGACGCCCACCCGGTCCAGCAAGATGACGTAATCCCCCTTGCTGCTGTCGCCATTTACGGGCCGCAGATAGACCAACTCCCGCTGGAAGCGGCTGACCTTGGCTACACTGCCGCTGTAGTCGGCGTTGGCTTCCATGGCCTGGTTGTAGGCGGGGCTGTTGTAGGCTTGGGTGGCATCGCCCAACGCGTAGGTGTAGAGCGCCGCATCTTCGAAACGCAGCATGTCGCCGGTATCGTACTGGGCCCGGTGCTGGTCGAAATAGCGCACGGTTTCGGGCGCACGGCTGGCAGGGTACATGCTGCGCTGGCCGCCGTCGTTGGAGATGGCATCGGGCCGGGCCGCCTCGAAATTCTCGTCGGGGTTGTACACCACCAGGGTGTTGTGGGCAATGGTGCGCACGTAGTAATTTTTGTCGTGATGACTGAGGCCATCGCCACTGTAGACGCCGCTATCCAGGGCCAGGTCCGCATACTTGAACAGGGTGAAGCTGTTCTGGTCATAATGCTGGTGATAAGTGAAGTGGTCGCCCGCCTGGAAGGTGAGGTAGGTGGCCGAGGTGTCGGTATCCGCGGCGCCGGAAGGCCAGCCAGAGCGCATGAAGATCGTGCCGGTCCCGGCCGCGTAATGGGTGCGCAGGCTGGGCGTGGCCGTGGGCAGGTCCGGGTCAAACCAAAGGAACTCGTCGTGATAGAGGAAGCTGTCGGAGTTATCGTCGGGCGCGGTGGCAAGATAGGCCTGGAGCTGAGGAGCCAGGGGCGCGTCGGGGAAACGTCCCACCAGAATCAGGGCCATGATGCGGCCGTAGTTGGCCATGGTCCCCCGGTTACGCTCGCTATCGCCGGTGGAGGGATAGGGGTGGTACTGCCGCCCCCATTCCTGGGCCGTGCCCGGCCACTGGTGCAGGAGCAGATACCCCAGCCGTTCCCGATACCAGGGCGTGCTGGCGAAAAGATGCTCGCCCGTGGCGCTCTCCCAGGCCGCGGTGGCCTTCACCCGAAAAACGTTGGCGATCCAGTCGTAGACCATGCCTTCGGGCCAGCCACCGCCCGCTGCGATCCGGTTCAGGAGGGCCGTGTCGTTGTCGCGGATGTGGTCGTAGCGGTAGGCGTTCAGCCATTCTTCGGCCCGCGGATTGTCTCCGTAGGTGGCCAGGCCCATGAGCGCGAAGCTATAGCCGTGCCGCGGCCAGTAGTTGCCCCAGCCGGGGACATTGCCGTAGCTGGGGTCTTCCCCCCGATGATTGAAATAGGCGATGAAGTCTTCCCGCTGCGCTGCGGTCATCTGGTCGTAGCACCAATCGTACACCAAAGCGATGTCGCCCGGGCAGGAGGAGCAATCCTGGTCCTCATCCACGCGTTGCTGGGCCTCGGCCAGGGCATGGGTGCAATAGCTGGCGTCGCCACTGACCTGTGCCACCAGCGCCTCTTGCAACATGCCATCGCCCGCGTCAGCCGCGGCTTTGAGCTGGGTCCAGCGGGGATTGGCCGCGGTGGCGCGGGCCCGCAGCGCGGCCAGCCGGGTTGGGGTCAGGTAGATGCGGGGGTGTGCGGCGGGGATGCGGAGCAGGCGTACATGTACGCTGTCGCTGGCGCTTTCCCCCAGGTCGTTGCTGATGGTGAGCTGAAAATCCCACTCGCCCGCCACGTCCGGGGTGAAAGTAATGACGGCCGCGTGGCCGATGACACCGCGCCGGGCCGAATCGTAGGCCGGGGTGAGGATGCGCCAGGTGTAGGTGAGGGTGCTGCCATTGCCACCGGGCCGGTCGTGGCTGGCCCGGCCATCCAGGGTGATGGCGCGGCCGTCCCATTGCAGGATCTCCTGGTCCATGCCGGCATCCGCGTAGAGCACGTCGGGAGCGAGGGGATGCATCCGGGCCCGAGAAGCTACGGGCAGGGAACGGTTGGCGCCTGCCATGAAGGAAGCATGGATGAAGATAAGCGTCACGAGAAAAAAGATAGGTCGGGTCATGATCACAAGAGGATTCAGTCACCGTGAGCGGTGGCTCACCACATCACGATGAAGATGAGGACGCGGTTTGCAGGTTTGCAGGTGGCACGTGGCAAGTGAGCATGAGACCTCGGAGGGTCTGCGCAGACCTCCGAGGTCTGGGGCCACCACGCCCGCCCGGCGATGAAGTCGCCGAGCTATAAAACGGCGCCGGATGATGAACATTTACAAAACAATCTGGTAATAGAATGAGGCCTATGACCCGTTTAATTTGTAAAACTCCATAATCCGGCTAGGCCCGCAACTGATCACTGATTACTGATTACTGATGACTGATGACTTCCCCCGTCACCTGTGCGGCCCAGAAGAGGGCAATGGCCCCGGCCACGGCCGCGTTCAGGGAGTTGATGCGCCCGCGCATGGGGATTTGAATCAACCAATCGCAGGTTTCGGCCACCAACCGGGAAAGCCCAGCCCCTTCCGAACCCACCACCAACGCCAATGGCCCGCTGAGGTCCGCTTTGTTCAGGGGCACCGCGTCCTTTCGGGCTTCCAGCCCCACGATCCACAGCCCCGCGTCTTTCAGCCCTTTCATCGTTTGTACCAGATTGGTGACCAGGCCCACCTGCACATGTTCCACCGCACCGGCCGAGGCATTCACCACCGCGGGGGTGATGTGCGCGGCCCGATGTTTGGGCAGGATGACCCCATGCACGCCAAAGGCTTCCGCGGCCCGGAAAAGGGAGCCCAGATTTTGGGGGTCCTGCACCCGATCCAGGAGGAGAAGAAGGGGAGGTTCGCTTTGCGCGGCCGCGCGGGCCAGCATGGCTTCGGGGTGCACGTAGGGATACGTGCCCGCGCGCAAGACCACCCCCTGATGATTCACCCCTTCCAGCCATTCATCCAGCACCCGGCGGTCCATGGGCTGCACAGGCAGATGATGTTTTTGGGCCAGGCCCTGGATATCGCGTATGACAGGGCTTTTTTTGATCCCCTGGGCGAGGTAAAGGGTATGGAACGGGCGTCGGCCCGCGCGCAGGGCCTCGCGCACAGCATGCCGCCCGTACAGCAGCTCCCCTCGCGGGCGCCTGGGTAATGACTTGGACATCCTTGAATTTTTCATTCTTTTCTCTCAGTAAACAAGTTCCCTATCCAAATCACCCAATCCAAATGCTCTTTGACCGCGCTGATTTTCATCTGGAAAGTAAGCGGGAAGCAGGGAGCTGGCATCAACGATCATGACGCGTCTCCAATTCCGCGCGCGAAGCTTCGTACAACGCTTTGGCGGTCACGCCTATCTCCTCCTCCCGAAATGTCTTGGCCAATTCGAGCACGCGCAAATAAGCTTCAATGCGACGCATTTGCTCATATTTTTCGGGGGAAATGATGACGCCAACAGGCTTGCCGCGATTGGTGATGGTGACGGGCGTGGTCTTGACCTTTTTGAGCCATTTGGAAAGATGGCTGTGGGCCTCTGCCACGGAGACTTTTGCGTTCATAATAGTGATATGAGATGGTGATTTCGTTGAAACATATTCTATCATGAGGTTCATGACCATACAAGGCGTGAAGAAAGTAATCAGTTATCAGTGATCAGTAATCAGTAGCGCCGTGCGACGTCATTCCGAGGGAGCGTAGCGACCGAGGAATCTAGCGAAGCGCAAAAGACCGCCGCTCCCCCTTGACAAATGAGCAAAAATGCGCGATAGTATGATTGATTCTGATTGATTCTCTGAATTCTAATCACTTTCAATCATCCGTCCACAAAGGCGCGCATCATGACCCTCGCAACCGAAAGGGACCTCGCCCATCTTTCCAGCATGGAGCGACGAGAGCAGATCATCCGCTTTCTGCAAGACCAAAAGCGCAGCACCGTGGATGAGCTCACCCATCATTTTCGCGTCAGCCCAGCCACCATCCGCCGGGATTTGGACGCGTTGGAAAAGCAGGGGAGAATCCGACGTTTTCGGGGTGGGGCCATGTTGGGCCAGGCCCCGCCCGAGCTGCCCGCGCTGCAGCGGGCCAGCGAGCAGGCCCAGGAAAAGGCTCGCATCGGCCGGGCCGCGGCCGCTCTGGTGGAGGACGGGGACACCATCTTCCTGGGTAGCGGCACCACGGTACTCGAGGTCGCCAGGCATCTTCATGGGAAGGAGGGGCTCACCGTCATCACCAATTCCTTGCTGGTGGTCAATGAACTGGCCCATGACGAAGCCATCGAAACCATCGTCATCGGCGGCATGCTGCGCCACAGCGAGCTTTCCATGATCGGGCACATCGCGGAGCAAGCCCTGAGGGAAGTACGGGCCAACAAGGTGTTCATGGGCATCCGGGCCATCGACCTGAAAAACGGCCTCACCAACGACTACCTGCCCGAAACCCTCACCGACCGCGCCATCCTCAACATCGGCGCCCAAACCATCATCCTGGCCGACTACACCAAATGTGGCGTGGTCTCCACCGCCTACCTGGCCCCCCTCTCCGCGGTGGATGTCCTGGTCACCGATGGCAAAACCGACAAAGCCTTCATCGACGCACTGCAAGCAAGGGGCATCCGGGTCATTGTTGCCGAGGAGTAGGAGCATGCGCCTGGCCGACTTTCGTCCCCAGCCCCAATGCCCCAACTTCTACATCGACATCGCCGCCCGCATCGCAGAGCTGGGCCGCCAGCCCTACACCGCGCGGCGCTTCTTCATCGATTACGCGGATCGCATCCTCTTCGGCCTGGACGCGGGCCCCTCCCCGGAAGATTACCGCATTGCCTACCGCTTCCTGGAAACCGATGACGAATACTTCGCTTACAGCCCCGAACCCATCCCGCCCCAAGGCCGTTGGCGCATCTACGGCCTGCACCTCCCCGACCATGTGCTGAAAAAGGTCTACCACGACAACGCCCAACGCATCCTGCCATGATGAACATTGACGCCTATCATACCTATCGTGAAATCCAAACCCAGCCCCAGGCCTGGCGCGCGGCCCTGGACCGCGCTCGCGCGGCCTCTCTGCCCCCGGCCGACACCTTCGACCAGGTCCTATTCACCGGCTGCGGCTCCACTTACTACCTCTCCCTGGCCGCGGCTGCGCTGTTCCAAACGGTCACGGGGCGCCCCGCCCGGGCCACCCCTGGCGGCGAATTGCTGCTGAATCCCCAAACCGTTTTAAGCCCGGGCCCCACCCTGCTGGTGGCCGTGAGTCGTTCCGGCACGACCACCGAAACCGTCAAAGCCGTGGAGCGATTCAAAGCCCAGGCCCGCGGTCCTGTGGTCGCCATCACCAACTACGACAGCGACCTGGCCCATCTGGCCCATGAAACCATCTTCATCCCCGAGGGCCAGGAAGAATCGGTGGCCCAAACCCGCTCCTTTGCCTCCCTGTTCGTGGCCGCGACCGCGTTCAGCCTGCGCATGGCGGGCGAGCAGGACGGGCTGCTGACCGCAATGGAAGCCCTGCCCGCGGTGGGCGAACGCCTCTTGCGCGATTACGACGCCCTCGCCCGGGAAATCGGCGAGAACCTCGACTTCGATCGCTTCTACTTCCTGGGATCAGGCATGCGCTATGGCCTGGCCAGCGAGCTCAACCTCAAGCTCAAAGAGATGACCCTGACCCACAGCGAGCCCTTCCATTTTCTGGAATTCCGCCACGGCCCTATGAGCATGGTCAACGAGCGGGCCGTTATCGTGGGCCTGCTGTCGGAAAAAAACGCGCGGCATGAACGCGCGGTGCTGGACGAGATGCAGGCCCTGGGAGGCACCATCCTTTCCGTGGGCGAAGATGAAGCCCACATCGCCTTTCATGCCGGCCTGCCCGAAGCCCTGAACGGGGTGCTCTACCTGCCCGTACTCCAGCTCATGGCCTTCTACCGGGCCCTGGCCAAAGGGCTCAACCCCGACCGTCCCCAAAACCTCACCGCGGTGGTTCGGCTGGATGAGATATGAGGATTTGGATCAGGATCAGGATCAGGATTAAGTGCACCCGAGGCTGAGTGCTCAGGCTAACTGAACACTGAACACTTCCCATCCCCTTCCATTCCATCTCAACGGAGGAGAAACATCATGAAAAAACTGCTGGTCGTTATCACCGTCCTGCTGCTGGCGGTCCTGGCCTTAAGTGCCTGCGGCGGCAAAGCCACCCCGACTCAGGCCCCCGCGGCGGAAAAACCCGCAGCGGAACAGCCCAAGGCTGAGCAGCCGAAGGCTGAACAACCCAAAGCGGAAGAACCCACGGCCGCGCCCACCCAAGCCCCTCCGGCCGAAAAGGTGACCCTGCGTGTCTGGACCCATCAGAACAACGCGTTCAATGAAGGGTATCAGGCCCTGGCCGACAAATACATGGCCGATCATCCCAACGTGGAAATCACCTTCGAGACCTTCGACTACGACGCCTACATCCAGACCTTGCAGACGGCCATGCCCGCGGGCACAGAGGCGGACGTGCTGCAAATGTTCGGCTCCTGGGTCTGTTCCTACGCGGAGGGCGGCAACCTGGATGTGGTCCCCGAAAGTGTCATCACCCTGGATGACGCCCAGGCCAAGATCATGGCCGCGCCCATCGGCGGCTACATCTGTGATGACAAGCTCTACGGCATCCCTCAGGAGTTCAACATCGAATATGGCGCGGTGCTGGTTAACACCCAGTTGGCCGACGAAAAGGGCGCCACAGGCTACAAGGACGGCTGGGCCGATTGGGATGAATTCATCCAGGATGCCAAGAAGCTGGTGGAGACCCAGGACGGGGTCATGACCCGGGCCGGCTTCAACTTCACCGCGGCCGACGGCATCGCCACCATGTTCCACTCCCTCATCCTCCAGTACGGCGGCCAATATCTGCAGGATGGCCAATACAAGGTGACCACGCCCGAAGGCCAGAAAACCCTGGCTCTGATGAAGCGATTCATCGATGAGGGCCTGGTGGACCCCGTGCTGTTCAATGACGAAGAGAACTGGGTGGGCGACTCCTACTTCGAGGGCACCTCGGCCATCGGTCTGGTCGGGCCTTGGGTCATCCCCGAATACAGCGGCGACTATCCCGACATGGTGAAAGTCACCCAATATGTGCGATTGCCCAGCGTGGGCGAAGAACCCCTCTTTGCCGCGGCCTCGGGCTGGGGCCTCACCGTCTCCGCCAACAGCAAGGTCAAAGACGTGGCCTGGGACTTCGTCAAGTTCGTGACCCTCAACGCGGACAACGCCACGGAATGGAACCTGGCCTCGGGCACCCTGCCCGCGCTCAAGGACAACGTCAGCGGCGACAACGCCAAGAAACTGGTGGAACAATTCCCTTACTTCGAGCCCTTCCTGGACCTGCTGCAATACGGCCGGTTCGAAGGCCACTTCCCCGACCGCGACTTCGTGTGGTATGAGGTCACCTACCCCGAGGTGTTGAACTTCCTGCAGGGCAACGCCACCGCGGACGAGACCCTGAAGACCATCGAAGACGCGGTGAACGGCTCCTTCTGATCACACCCACCCCGCGGGCGGTGGGAGGCGCGACGCCCTGCCATCGCCCGCGACAGCGATGCCTCACCCCAAGGCGCCAAGGCCGGTAGGCAGGTTTGCAAGTGGCAAGTCGCAAGTGGCAAGTGGAGAGAACGCAGATTGCGCAGATGCGCCGCAGATTTCCACTGATTACTGATAACTGATCACTGATTACTGATTACTGAACACCCCATGTCCCCATCACCACCTCAACCACGCGGCCTGTTTTCCGGGCGCGACCGATCCATCAAAATCTTCCTGGCGGTCACGGTCGTCCCCCTGGTCCTCTACATGGCCTTCTGGACCCTTTTCCCCTTGATCTGGGGCTTCGCGCTGGCCTTTTTCGAATACAGCCCCCGCCGCGCGGGCGGCCCCATCCTGGGCCTGGGCGGCGCCAATCCCTATGTGGGGCTCGCCCACTTCCAGGCCATGCTCAACTTCTCCAGCGACGCGCCCAAGCATGTCCGGCAATTCCACACCGCTCTCAAGGTGACCATTATTTTCGCCATGTTGGTGGTCCCCTTGAACCTGAGCATCACCCTGCCCCTGGCCGTACTTATCGAATCCATCCACCAACGCCTGAAGCCCCTGTTCCGCACCACCTTCTTCCTGCCCGTGCTCGCGCCCGCGGTGGGCGTGGCCATCATGTGGGGCTTCATCTTCCATCCCCAGCGGGGCTTGCTGAACGCCATCCTGGGCAAACTGGCCGGGCATCTCGTGGCCATCAACTGGCTGGGCGACCCCAAACTCACGGTGTTTGGCATCCCCGTGGCCCTGTTCGCGGTCATTGTCGCCTACATCTGGCAGGATATGGGCTACAACCTGGTCATCTTCATCGCCGCGCTCCAGAGCATCCCCCCCAACCTGAAAGAAGCCGCCCGCATCGACGGCGCCAACGCCTGGCAAATGTTCTGGAAGATCACCATCCCCCTGCTCATGCCCACCATTTTGTTGGCCTCGGTCCTGACCATGATCTCCGCGTTCCAGGTCTTCGACATCATCCAGGTCATGACCGACGGCGGGCCGCGCGGCCAGACCCAGGTCCTGCTGCTGCACATCTATAACTACGCATTCCGGTATCAGAAGATGGGCTGGGCCGCGGCCGTGGCCCTGGTCTTCTTCGTGCTGGTGCTGGTCATCTCCATCATCCAAAGCCGTTTCCTGCGCACCCAATGGGAGTACTGACCCATGACCGCGACCGTTCATCCCCAGGCCCGACGCGGCTTCCGTTTCCGTTACGCTTACCTCCTGCTCATCCCCCTGGCTCTCATCGATCTGATTCCTTTCGTGTGGATGATCCTGGGCGCGTTCAAAACCGGCGCGGAGATCCGCCACATCCCCCCCACCTTCTTCCCCCACACCTTCACCCTGGACAACTTCCGCACCGTCCTCAACGATCCCCAACTGCCCCTGGCCCTGTTTTACCGCAACTCCGCCATCATTGCCTTTGCCAACGTGGCCCAGGTCCTCTTCACCAGTTCCCTCTTTGGCTACATCTTCGCCAAATATCAATTCCGCGGGAGCCGCGTCCTTTTCTGGTTCATCCTGGGCACCATGATCATCCCCTCCCAGATCACCATGATCCCAGGCTACCTCATCCTGGCCAGGCTGGGCCTCATCAACAACCTGCTGGGCCTGATCATCCCCTCGGCCATTGACGCCTTTGGTATCTTCCTCTTCCGCCAATTCGCCTACTCCATCCCCAATGAACTGATCGATGCCGCGCGCGTCGATGGCGCGTCTGAATTCCAGATCTACTGGAAAATCGTCCTGCCCCAACTCAAGCCTGCGCTGGCCACCCTGGGCCTGCTCACCTTCATGTTCAACTGGAACGCCTACCTCTGGCCCCTCATCGTCCTCACCGAACAGCGAGTCCGCACCCTGCCCATCATCCTCACCTGGTACTCCACCCGCATGGGTAACAAATACAACCTGACCATGGCCGCCGCGGTGTTGGTGGTCATGCCCGTGCTCATCGCCTTCGCCGCGGTGCAACGCTGGATTGTGGAAGGCATCACCCTCACGGGGATGAAAGGATAGGAGGATTATCGTTATGACCAAGATCGCATTCATTGGCGCGGGGAGCCTGGAGTTCACCTTCGAGCTGACCCGCGACATCCTCACCTTCCCCCTGCTCCAGGACGCCACCCTGGCCCTGATGGATATCAACGCCGAACGGCTAGCCTGGGCCAAGGAAGGCGTGGAAAAGATCATCGCCGCGGGCAATTACCCCGCCAAAGTGGAGGCCACCCTGGACCGGACCGAAGCCCTGAAGGGCGCGGACGTGGTCCTCACCACCATCCTGGCCGGTTCCACCGAGGTGTGGCGGCACGATATCGAGATTCCAAAGAAATATGGCGTGGACATCTGCGTGGGCGACACGCGCGGGCCCAGCGGCATCTTCCGCTTCCTGCGCACCATCAACCCCATGATGGAAATCGTGCGGGACATGGAGCGCTATTGCCCCGACGCGGTGCTCCTCAACTACACCAACCCCATGGCCATGCTGGTCTCCGCCATCCAGAAACAATCGGACATCACGGTCACGGGGCTGTGCCATTCGGTGCAAGGCACGGCCATGATGCTGGCCCGCTGGATCGGCGCGCCCTTTGAGGAAATCGACTACCTGTGCGCGGGCATCAACCACATGGCCTGGTATCTGGAATTCAAATGGAAGGGTGAGGACGCCTACCCCCTCATCTACAAGGCGGTCACCGAACGTCCCGAAATTTACCAGGAAGAGATCGTGCGCAACGAAATGTTCCTGGCCCTGGGCTACTATGTCACCGAATCCAGCGGCCACAACTCGGAATACAACTGGTGGTTCCGCAAGCGCCAGGACCTCATCGAAAAGTACTGTCTGCCCGGCACCGGCTGGAATCCGGGCGAATATGCCTACATCCTCAAAGAATACCAGCGCCGCGAAAAAACCTGGAAGGATGAGATCCGGGCCTGGCTGAAAAAACCCCTCACGCCCGAGGACTTGCAGCGCGGACACGAATATGCGGCCTACATCATCAACGCTCTGCAGGGGGGCGAACCCTTCAAATTCAATGGCAACGTGCCCAATACCGGGTTGATCACAAATCTACCTCAGGGTGCGTGCGTGGAAGTGCCGGTCTGGGTGGACCGTTCCGGCTTCCAGCCGCTTTACGTGGGTGCCCTGCCCGATGAAGTCGCGATCATGACCCATCTTTCCAGCAGCATCGAAGAACTGGCCATCCGCGCCTCCATGGAAGGCGACCCTACCCTGGTTTACAAAGCCATCATCCATGACCCTCTCACCGCGTCCGTCCTCTCCTTGCGGGAGATTCGCGACATGGTCAACGAACTCTTCCAGGTGCACAAGGACTACCTGCCTCAGTTCAAAATCCATCGTGTATAAGAATTGGGCGCATGTCCTGATGAACACGATTGCTTCCTTGTTGCGCGTTGTAGGATTGATATTGCGTGGTCCGTATTCCGTATCTCGTTTACGCAATACGCATGACGCAATACAGCCAGCATTTGCCTTGGCCATCTTTCTGGTCATCGCACTTTCAGGTTGTCAACCTTCTCCTACACCCTTCACTCCCATGCCCACACGAACTCCCACTCCCTCACCTTCCCCCACCTGGTGGCGGCCCCAGCCCGGCCTACGCTGGCAATGGCAACTTTCGGGCAAGCTGGACCTGGACTTGCAGGTGGATGTCATCGATGTCGATCTCTACGTAGGCCAATCCGTGGTCGACTACTATCACAGCCGAGGCACGAAAGTCATCTGCTACATCAGCGTCGGCTCCTACGAAAACTGGCGGCCCGACGCGGATCGATTCCCCCGGGAAGTGCTGGGAAAGAAATACGAAGGCTGGAGCGGCGAACGCTGGCTGGATATCCGCCGCATCGACCTCCTCGCGCCCATCATGCGGGCCCGCCTGGACCTGTGCGCGGCCAAGGGCTTCGACGCGGTGGAGCCCGACAACATGGACATCCACCAGGAAGACACGGGCTTCCCCCTCACCTACGAGGACCAGCTCCGTTACGTGCAATGGCTGGCCAAAGAAGCCCACCAGCGGGGATTGGCCATCGGCCAGAAAAACGCGGCCGACATGACCCGCGACCTGGTGGACCTCCTTGATTTTGCCATCCTGGAGGACGCGTTTTACTATGGCTGGGCTCACGAACTGAAACCCTACACCGACGCGGGCAAAGCTGTCTTCGATGCAGAATATACGGACCTCCCGGGCGATTTCCAAAAAGCCTGTCGCGAATCGCAGAAACTTCGCTTCAGCACCATCCTCAAACACCGCAACCTGGACGCCTGGGTGCAATTCTGTGGTGAATAGTGACCTGGTTTCTTCGGCCGCCCGATCCAGGCTATAATGGACGGGGATGGCAATCAAGGTCACCCGCTGCGTCCATTCATCCATGATCCGTGTTCAGGCTGGTATCTTCCATGCATCAATCACCTCAAGTTGCTGCCGATCTCCTGGCTGATCTGGAAAAGTTGGCCCCCCTTTTCCAGAAGCATCCGCGCGTATTGGGCGTCTTTCTCTTTGGCTCCCATGTTGAGGGCTATGCCACACCTCAAAGCGACGTGGATCTGGCTATCCTCTATGAAAGCGAGGTGGATTGGCGGGAGCACGCCCGCCTGGCCGAAGCCATCGCGCAGCAATTACACCGCAAAGTAGATGTGGCTGACGCCCGCCGTCTCCCTCTGACCCTACAAAATCGCGTGATTCGCGGGCGCATCATTTACGAAAAAGACCCCGACCAGGTGTCTGATTTCGTGCAACGCGTCCTCGTGCGCTATTTCGACTTCCAACCCCGCTTACGGACCTTCAATCGGGACTTCGACCAGGCTATGGAGGAAACTTATGGCCGTGGATAGGCAGATCATTCGTCAAAGAATTGGCTTTATCGAACACAACCTTGAGTTACTGGAGCAACTGAGCGAGCGTTCCTTGGAGGAATTCATTTACGACGCCATTGCTGTCGAGGCGGCCAAGCATTTGTTGCAAACGTCTATCGAGGCGATGATTGACATTTGTAGTCATCTCGTTGCCCGCATGCGTTTGCCTATGCCCGAATACAGCGCCGGTCTCGTCGACACCCTGGTTGAAGCCGGACTGTTCCCCGCAGACCATGCAGAAACGTACAAAGACATGATCCGCTTCCGCAATTTTCTCGTGCATATGTACGTAAAAACCTCTGACCAAGAAATCTACGAAATCCTCCAAAACGCTTTGAACGACTTCCGGATGTTCATCGCGGATGCCTGGAACGCTGCCAATACAAATCCTCAATCCCAATCCTAATCCTAAATCCCGCCTATGAAACGCCTCGCTCTCCTCCCTCTCATCCTCATCCTGATCTTCATCCCCTTCTATGGCTTCAACGCGCCGACCCAGGCCGCGACATCCTCTTCCACCACCCTCCTGGCCGACAGCTACACCACCACCCGCGGGTGGGACGGCGGCCAGCCTGTCACCGCCCTCCACGTCCAGGACCAAAGCGGCACGCAGGACAACTGGAACAAATACGTGGAGTTCGACACCGACAGCAATGGCTATCGCGGCTATCGCGTCTACACCCTGCCCGCGAACATCGCTCCCGCGACCATCACCGCCATCCAGGTCCAGGTCAACTACCGCGGCCCGGTCAAGGCCGACCAGCGATGGGTCTGGCAACTGCGGGACTGGGACGCGGGCGCATGGGTCACCATTGGCGACAACGTGGCCGCGCAGGATTGGGTCTGGAGCGCATTCAGCTTCGACGCGCCCGCTCCCTTCAGCCGTTTCGTGCGGGCCGGCGACGGCCAGATCCGCGTGCGGCTGAAAACTACCTCCGACTACGACAACGCGCTCCTGGACTACGAAGCCGTCCTCATCACCTACACCGCGCCGGCCACGCCCACCCCGACGCCTACAGCCACCCCCGGCTCCTGCACCCGCTTCGTCGCCACCGATGGCGATGATGCGGACGATGGCACCAGCCTCTCCACCCCCTGGCGCACCATCCAAAAAGCCGCGGACAGCGCCCAGCCCGGCGACGTGGTCTGCGTGCGCGGGGGCGTGTACAACGAACGGGTGACTTTCCACGTCTCGGGCACCGCCAGCGCCTCCATCACCTTCCAAAGCTACCCTGGCGAGACCGCGATCATAGATGGCACAGGCATCACCGTGCCCGATGCCGACAACGGCCTTGTCTACATCAAAGACCAGGCCTATCTGGTGATTCGGGACCTGGAAATCCGCAACTACACCACGAACCAACGCTGGCGCACGCCCATTGGCATCCGCATCACCGGCACCGCGCACCACATCGAAATCCGAAACAATCGCGTCCACGCCATCAAACACCTGGGTAACTGGTCCGACGGCACCGATGCCCACGGCATCGCGGTCCATGGTACCTCCGGCGCCACCCCCATCCATGATATCCTCATTGACGGCAACGAGCTGTATGACCTGCGCCTGGGCTCCTCCGAAGCCTTGGTCATCAACGGCAACGTGGATGGATGGCAGGTCACCCACAACCACATCCACGACGTGGACAACATCGGCATTGACGCCATCGGCTTCGAAAGCACTGCACCGGCCAACGACCAGGCCCGCAATGGCCTCATTGCCTACAACGAGGTATACAACATCGACACCTACGGCAACCCCGCCTATGGCAGTGACCGCTCCGCAGCCTGCATCTACGTGGATGGCGGCCGCGACATCACCATCGAATACAACCGCGCGCATCATTGCAACCTGGGCGTTGAAATCGCCAGCGAGCACAAGAACCACGCTACCGAAAACGTCACCGTGCGCAACAACTTCATTTACGCCAACAGCGAAGTGGGTCTGGCCATGGGCGGCTACGACACCCAACGTGGCTCCACCGAAAACTGCGTGGTGGTCAACAACACCTTCTATCACAACAACACCAGCAACGACTGGGGCGCGGAACTCTACGTCCAATACGACACCCGCAACAATATCATCAAAAACAACATCTTCGTCGCCGGGCCCGCGGGTTGGTTCATCCGTTCTTGGAGCAACGTCATGAGCGGCAATCAGGTGGATTACAACCTCTATTTCACCACCGCGTCCGCGCCCCGGTGGGAATGGAAGAATCAGACCTACACCTCCTTCCCCGCGTACCAGGCGGGTTCGGGCAACGACGCGCACGGGCTCAACGGCCAGGACCCCTTGCTGGTCGCTCCCGACGCGGGCGATCTGCATCTCAGCGCGGGGTCTCCGGCCATTGACGCGGGCCAGACCCTGGGCGAAAGCGGCTCTTGGGACATCGACGGCGATCCCCGCGTCCAGGGAGCCAGCATCGACATGGGCGCAGATGAAGCTACCCCGGCCCAAACCACCAACTACTTCCCCTATGTGAGCTCCCAGAGGCGGGTATGTGGTATTTAAGATTAGTCACCATGGACGACTGTTCACCGATACGAATGGAAACGCCTCGCAGTCAGGCTTGGCGGGCCGTGAAACGTGATGCGTAATGCGTAATGCGTAAAGTCCTCACGTTTCACGTTTTCACGCATCACGCCCTTTGCTGTCCCGTCCAACGTGGGCTTCGACAGAAAAATATCCAATACCCAATATCCATGTACGACCTGCTCGTCGCTGGCGAGATCAACCCCGACCTCATCCTCTCGGGTGACGTCGCCCCTGCCTTCGGCCAGGCCGAAAAGCTGGTGGAGGACGCCACCCTGACGGTAGGCTCCTCGTCGGTCATTGTCGCCTGCGGTGCGGCCCGCCTGGGCCTGCGGGTGGCGTTCATCGGCCTCTGCGGCGATGATCTGTTCGGGCAATTCATGCTGGCCGAAATGCAACGTCGCGGGGTGGACACGAGTCATGTCATCGTGCGGGAAAATGGACGCACGGGCCTCAGTGTCATCCTCAACCGGGGCGACGACCGGGCCATCCTCACCTTCCCCGCCCTGATCTCTGCTCTACGCGCGGAGGACATCCCAGACGCATTGCTGGCCCGAAGCCGGCATCTCCACATCGCCTCCTACTTCCTGCAGACCGCACTCCAGCCCGACCTGCCTGCGCTCTTCCAGCGCGCCCACGCCCTGGGCCTCACCACCTCTCTGGACCCCAACTACGATCCCTCCGGCCGCTGGGAAGGCTTCGACCAGCTCCTCCCCCTCACCGATCTCTTCCTCCCCAACCAGCAGGAAGCCCTGGCCCTGACCCAGGCGCATTCGGTGGAGGACGCGGCCCGGCGTCTGGCCCGTCGTGCGGGCCTGGTCGCGGTCAAGCTAGGCGCAGAGGGCGCGTTGGCCGCCTGCGAGGAAGCGCTGGTTCGGGCGGCCTCCATACCCGTGCAGGTGGCGGACACCGTGGGCGCGGGTGACAGTTTCGACGCGGGCTTCCTCTACGGCTACTTGCAAGGCTGGCCTCTGGAAAAGACCCTGCGCCTGGCCACGGTTTGCGGCGCGCTCTCCACCCGGCAGCCGGGCGGCGTCGCGGCCCAACCCCCGCTGGAAGAGGCTCTGGCGTACATGGAAGCCGCGAACGCTGCATCGGAAGTTGAAATTCGCCGCAGATAACACGGATGCAGCGGATTTTCGCGGATTTTCTCAGTAAAAATCCGTGTTGATCCGTCGCATCAGCGTCATCCGCGGCGAATTGGAACGCCCGTCATCCACAAAATCTAAAAACAGGTTCTAGCCGGATTCATCCGGTGCCGTGCTGGTGCCCGGCGACTTCATCGCTGGACGAACGTCGCTTTTGAATCCGCCCAGTTATCGCTTTCCGGCGAATCTTTTCAAAATCCTGCGGTTCCGCAACGGATATCACCCCACGGAGATCGAGCAACGTGCGTTTGATAGGAATGATTTTGACCTCATCGCCGTCACGCAAAAAGACAATGGAATCGCCCTCTGAAACCCCCAGCCATTGCTGAACTTGTTTGGGCAGTGTGATTTGGCCGTGAGGGCCGATTTTCCTCGAATACATCTTCACCCTCGAAAACAGACGATGCCAGCGGTGACTCGACGATATGAACGAAAATGGGAACGCGAATGATACAAATGCTTCGCAACGCTGTTTCACACTGATTACTGATGACTGCTGACTGATTACTGATAACTGATGACTGATTACTTTCCTGCCCCCATTCTACCAGGCATTCACCAACCTGTCCACCCAAATGACCACCATCCTCGATAGCATCCTCCACGCCCAAAAGCAAGGCGAGGCCCGCGGCCTTCCCTCCATCTGCTCCGCCCATCCCTGGGTGCTGAAAGCCGCCATGCGCTCAGGCGCGGCCCATCTCCTCATCGAATCCACCTGCAACCAGGTGAACCAGTACGGCGGCTACACGGGCATGACCCCCGCAACCTTCGCGGCCTACGTCCAGGACCTGGCCCGGGAGAACGGGTATCCCCCCGACCGCATCCTCCTGGGCGGCGATCACCTGGGCCCCAACGTCTGGAAAGACGAGCCCGCGGCCAGCGCCATGGCCAAGGCCGAGCAACTGGTGCGGGATTACGTGGCCGCAGGATACAGCAAAATCCACCTGGATTGCAGCATGAAGCTGGGCGATGATCCCGAGGGCCCGTTGGATGTCGAAGTCGCGGCCCAACGCGCGGCGCGGCTGGCCCGCGCGGCCGAAGAGGCCGCAGCCCGGATCGGGCGCAACCAGGCCCTGCGCTACGTCATCGGCACGGAAGTGCCCGTACCCGGCGGCGCCACCGAACATGAGGAAGGCGTGGCCGTCACCCATCCGGCTAACGCGCGCCAGACCATCGAGGCGACCCGGGACGCTTTTCGGCGTCTGGGCCTGGGTGAGGCATGGGAGCGGGTGGTGGCCCTGGTGGTGCAGCCGGGCGTGGAATTTGGCGATGACTTCATCCTAGACTACGACCCCGCCGCGGCCGCGGACCTGGCCCGCTTCATCGAACCCTACCCCTTCGTTTATGAAGCCCACTCCACCGACTATCAGACCCCCCAGGCCCTGACTGCCTTGGTGCGGGACCACTTCGCCATCCTCAAGGTCGGCCCTGCCCTCACCTTCGCCTTCCGCGAGGGCGTCTTCGCCCTGGCCATGATGGAAGAGGAACTCATCCCGCGGGACCGACGCTCTCGGATCATCCAGGTTTTGGATGAGGTCATGGTGGCCCATCCCCGACACTGGCGGATATACTACCAGGGCGACGCGCATACCCAAGCCCTCAAACGCAAATACAGCTTCAGCGACCGCATCCGCTACTACTGGCCCCAGTCCCCGGTGCAACAGGCCCTGAAGGCGCTTTTAAGCAACCTGGCCCAGACCCCCATCCCGCTGGGATTGATCAGCCAGTTTTTGCCGCAACAATTCGAGAAAATCCGGCAGGGCCGTCTGCAACCAAAGCCGGAAACCATGCTGCTGGATAAAATCCTGGACGTACTGCGCGTGTATCTGGATGCCTGCCAGATGGAGGTTCATTTTGAAAAAATAAGTCAGGAAGTGCAAGAAAAAAGAATCCCGGGACATATAGAGGATAGAGCGCGTGACGCTCGACCTGTCCAGGTTGCGAGAGGACTGGACGGGGTTGGGGCCCGGGACGCCGGAGAAGGCGAGCTCCGGCGTCCTGCTATGTAAATAGGATTCGGATCAGGATTAGGATTAAGATCGCCAGGCCTACGTTGAGCGAGACGACAACGGGCGTGATGCGTGAAACGTAAAACGTGAGAGCCTTACGCATCACGCATTACGCATCACGTGCTCGGCTTCCCGCGCCAACTTGGCCGCGAGGCGTTTTCGTCCGTATCGGCGCGCCGCCGCGCGTGGCGCCTGCTATGTAAATAGGATTCGGATCAGGATTAGGATTGAGGATTGTTAGGCCGTGGTTAGGCGCGAGTACGAGTAATCAGTGATCAGTTATCAGTAATCAGTGGAAATCTGCGAAGCATCTGCGCAAATCTGCGTCCTCTTTTCATCCGTATCGGCAGCGGCCGCCCGTGGAGCCCGTTTAGTGAGCGTCCAGAAATAACTTCCCTTTTTCTGCCGCAACACTTGCCGAGTAAACTCGTGCCTATGGAGGCGCAGGCCCCCTCCTTTGATTCCTCCCCCACTCCGGGACGGGCGGGGGAGGAAGTAGGGAAGGCGCATTCGATGGCGCCAATGGTCGCCCTTCGGCGACCCCTTTTGTTGCCGTTTTGGACGGCGGAGGCCGTCATCTGATCCCCTTCCGCTGTTCTCCCCCGCTTGCGGGGGAGATGAAGAGGGGGTCTGGCCGTAGGCCTTAAGTGTTCGACTTCAGTCGATGA
>JALWZT010000161.1 GCA_027002405.1 Anaerolineae bacterium
GACCTCCACACCCACCCCCACGCCCACGCCTACGCCACCTTCGATTGGTGCGCTCGAGCTTCTTACCAATGGAGACTTCGAATCCGGCGTGCTTGCGCCATGGCAGACGGAGGGAGGTGTGCGTATGGGCGCGGGCCGGCGCACCATGCATGGTGCATGGTTGGGTGGTGCCGACAGCAACCTGGCCCAACTCGAACAGACCGTGGCCATCCTCGCGGGAACCGGCACCCTGAACTTGCGCTTCTGGTGGCAGGCGCAGACCCTTAGCGCCCAGTCCGGCACGGCCGACACCCTGGAAGTCCGGGCCACCTACCGCGGCCGCACCACGACCCTGCTCACCCTATCTGCCCAGCCCCCCTTCGACCAATGGCACGAGGAAGATGTCGATTTGAGCGACCTCATCACCTCCTTCGGGACTGCCGCGGCCGAGGAGGATCAGCTCACTCTGACCTTTGTCCTCCAGTCCGATACGACTCTCTCCTCGCAATTCGGGCTTGATGACATCACCCTAAGCGCCTGCTGTGTCGTCCTGCCCCCGCCGGAGGGCCACGAGCGCTTTTACCTCCCCCTAATCTACCGTTTACGGTAACGACTCGGCAAAGCCCTTGAAGCTCTGAGAGACGCTTCAAGGGCTCATGCTTCGCCTGCGCCATTGCCCACCCCGCTGGGCTGTGCTACAATGCCCCTAATGACGTCTAAACATCCATCCAAACGCCTCGGCCTGGTTCTTTCCGGTGGCGCCACCTTTGGCCTGGCCCACGTGGGCGTCTTGCAGGTGCTGGAAGAAGCTGGCGTGCGCATCGACGCGGTGGGCGGCACCAGTGTGGGCGCGGTCATTGGCGCAGCCGTGGCCGCGGGCAAATCGGTGCGAGAGATTACCCAGGTAGCTTACCGCATTCACTGGCTCCATCTCGCCCGGCCTCACCCCCATCGCTATGGGTTCATTTCCTTTCGCAACCTGGAACGGTTGATGAAGGTCTGGCTGGGAGACCCGGACTTCGAGGACCTCCAACTTCCGTTCCTTTGCGTAGGTACCGATGTGCTTACGGGCGAGGCCCGGATTTTTCGCGAGGGCAACGTGGCCCGCGCGGTGCGCATCAGCGCCAGCGTGCCCCCTGTTGTTATCCCCGCGCGGGTGGAGGGGCGGTATTATGTGGATGGCGGCTTCTCCAACAACCTCCCCATCCAGCCCGTGCAATCCCTGGGGGTGGATGTGACCCTGGCCGTCAATCTCTTTGGGCAGGCTTCCCGCATGCCCCCTAACTACTTCGCCTATGCCCAGCTTATCCTGGGCCACATGCTCACCCGCACCGCGGGCGATCCTAATCGGGCCACCGTTCTGGTCACCCCCAACCTGGCCCAAAGCCTGGCGACCCGATTCAACCGATCCTACATAGCCATGGGCCGAGAAGCCATGAAGGCCAAACTCCCCGCCCTGCAACAAGCCCTGGGATGGGCCTGATCGCCATCTATCCATCATGTCTGCTCGTATTCTCATTATCGAAGACGACCCCTCCATCGGCAAGCTTCTGCGTCGTGCTTTGCTCCTGGAAGGCTACGAAGCCCGTTTGGTCGCGGATGGCCTCCAGGGGCTGGACGCGTTTCGCAGCGATAACCCCGATCTGATCATCCTCGACCTGATGCTCCCGGGCATCGACGGCATCGAAGTTTGCAAGCGCATCCGCGAAGAAAGCGATGTCCCCATCCTTATGCTCACCGCCCGAGATACGGTGGAAGACCGGGTGCTGGGGCTGGATAGCGGCGCGGATGACTACGTGATCAAACCCTTCGATATCGATGAGCTCCTGGCCCGGGTCCGGGCCCAGTTGCGTCGGGCCGAACATCATCAGCCCAAACAAATTCTGGAATTCGCGGACCTGGTCATGGACACCGCGGCCCGCACCGTGCGCCGGGGAGACCGGGAGATCGAACTCACGGCCCGGGAATTCGATCTGCTCGAACTCTTCATGCGTCATCCCAACCAGGTCATCTCGCGAGCCCAGATTTTCGACGAGATTTGGAACTACGATTTCGGGGGGGAATCCAACATCATCGAAGTCTATATCCGCTATCTGCGCACCAAACTCGAAGCCGGGGGCGAGCCCCGCCTGATCCACACCAAACGAGGCGCAGGCTACATCCTTCGCCAACCGTAGAGGGTCGTGTCTCTTCGTTTACGGCTCACCTTATGGTACACCGGACTCCTGGCCATGCTGCTGCTTTTGATCGCCGGCATGGTCTTTTCGCGCGTGCAAACCAGTGTCATGGTGGGCATCGACCGGGGATTGAAGCGAAAAGGGGACCAGGTGGCGCAAGTGGTGTCCCTTTCGGCCCAGGTCAACAGCATCCCCGAGCCTTTGCTTCCTTTTCTCAATGCCACCCTGGAAGACCCTGAGCTCTTTGTGCAGATCCGGGACGCGCGACGCCGAGTCATCTTCCGTTCCTCCAACCTCTCTCGGGCCCTCATCGATCTCCCCGAACCTTACTATCAGCAGGCTTTGCACGGCCTCGCCGGGTTCTACAACCTGAGTTTGGACGAGCCCAATGACATGCGCGTCTACTTCGCGCCCATCATTGTCAACGGCGAAACCGTGGGCATTGTGCAAGTGGCCCGAAACCTGAAACCCCAAAAGGCGGTGCTGGAACAGCTTGGCAAGAATCTCATGCTGCTTTCTGCCCTGGCCCTGGCTTTGGCCGCGGGCGTGGGCTATTGGCTGACCGGCATGGCCCTGCGCCCTATCGAAGAAGCCACGGCCACGGCCCTGGCCATCACCCGCACGGGCAACCTCCAACGCCGAGTGCCCATCCGACGCCAGCGCCAAGACGAGATCGGTGCGTTGATCAGCACCTTCAACGAAATGCTGGACCGACTGGAGGCTCTCTTCGAAAAACAGCGCCGTTTCAGCGCGGACATCTCCCATGAACTCCGCTCCCCCCTCACCACCATTCTGGGAAACCTGAGCCTGTTGCAGCGGGCCGATGCCCTCCCCCCCGAGGAGCGGGAAGACATGCTCAAGGAGATCCACACCGAAGCCCGGCGCATGCACCGCCTTATCTCGGACCTCTTCCTGCTGGCCCAGGCGGAATCGGGCCGCGCGCCCCTGCATCGCGAGCCCCTGGCCCTGGATGAGCTGGTCAAAGAAGCCCATCGCATGGCCCAGCGTCGGGTGCAGGGCACCTTGCACATGGTCCTGGGCCGAGTTGATGAGGCCACGGTGCTCGGGGACGCGGATCGATTGCGCCAGGTGCTGGATAACCTCATCAACAACGCCATTCGCTACACCCCAGAAGGGGGCCGCATCGAACTCTCTCTCATCAAAGAAGACCACCAGGCCGTGATCCGGGTCAGCGATACCGGCCAGGGCATCGCGGCCGAAGACCTGCCCCACATCTTCGACCGCTTCTATCGGGCCGACAAAGCCCGCACTCGGGCCGCGGGCGGTGCGGGGCTGGGGCTTTCCATCGTCAAATGGATTGTGGATGCCCATCAAGGCCAGGTTTTCGTCCAATCCACCCCCGGCCAGGGCACCACCTTCGAGATCCACCTGCCCACCATCTAACGGGTCTTTTGTTCTGCGTGCAAACTCGGCCAAAACCGTGTACAATAGATTCAAATCTTCACCCATCCCCTTCACCCCACACAAAGGAGTGTTTCTATGGCCCCTGTGCATATGATTGCCCTGGGCATGATCGAAACCCGCGGCCTGGTCGCGGCCATCGAAGCCGCGGACGCCATGGTCAAAGCCGCGAACGTCAAACTCATCGGCAAAGAATACATCGGCGCGGGCTACGTCACCGTCATGGTCCGGGGCGACGTGGGCGCGGTGAAAGCCGCGACCGACGCGGGCGCGGCCGCGGCCCAACGGGTCGGCGAGCTGATCAGCGTCCATGTCATCCCTCGCCCCCACAGCGATGTGGAAGGCATCTTGCCCCAGGTCCATGAGGAAGCGGGGTAGTCTCCTTGGCGAGCATCCAGAAAAACCTGATCAGCGTGGGCATCGACGTGGGCACCACCACCACCCAGGTGGTCTTTTCGCACCTGGTGGTGCACAATGCCGCCCGCACCGGCCAGGCGCCCCGGCTCCATATCCAGGCCCGCGAGATCCTCTACCAAAGCCCCATCTACCCCACCCCCCTGCTTTCCCCACGGCAGGTGGATGCAGCCCGGCTTTCGGACCTGGTCCAACAAGCCTATCGCCAGGCCGGGATGTCGCCCGAGCAGATCGAAACCGGCGCGGTGATCATCACCGGCGAAGCGGCCCGGGCCCAAAACGCCGACGCGATCCTGCAAGCCCTGGCCCACCTGGCAGGGGACTTTGTGGTCACCGTGGCGGGTCCGAACCTGGAAGCCCAAATCGCGGGCCGGGGCTCGGGGGCCGCGGCCTATTCCGCCCGCCACTACACCCAGGTGGTCAACGTGGATGTGGGCGGTGGCACGGCCAATGCCGCGATCTTCCGCATCGGTCGGCACATCAGCTCCTCGGCCATGGCCGTAGGCGGCCGCCAGATTGAAATCGAGCCCGGCTCGGGCCTCATCCGCCATATCCCTCCCCCCGGTCGTACCATCATCCAGGCCCTGGACCTCCCCTTGCGAGAAGGGGAGCGGGCCGACCTGAACACCTTGCGCCGTTTCTGCGACGCCATGGCCGACCTTATCCTGGACCTGGCCACAGGGCAGGTGAGCGAGCTGGGTCGACACCTGCAACTCACGCCACCCCTTCAGGAAGCGGAAAACACCCGGGTTTTCTTCTTTTCCGGGGGTGTGGGCCATGACTTCTATCACCCCATACCCATCACCACCCTGGCCGACGTCGCCCGCTATCATGACGTCGGTCCCCTTTTGGCCCAATCCCTCCGGCTCAATCCCCGGCTGCAAGCCCTCAACGTCCAACAGCCCCGCCACACCCTGCGGGCCACCGTGCTGGGCGCGGCCAGCCAGACCGTCACCCTCAGCGGGAGCACCATCTGGGCCGAACGGGCCCTGCTGCCCCTGCGCAACCTCCCGGTCGTCCGACCTCTTCTCCCCAGCCATCCGACTCCCCAGACCATCGCCCAGGCCATCACCCACGCGCTCCAACGGTGGGATATCCAGCCCCGGGCTCAGATCCCGGCCCTGGCTCTGGAGATCCCCACCCCTCTGGATTTTCAAGGGCTGCAAACCCTGGCTCAGGGGGTGGTCTCCTATGCCCAGCACACCCTCGCGCCCACCACACCCCTGGTCCTCATTGTGGAACAAGACTACGCCCAGGCCCTGGGCCAAACCATCAAAGCCCTGCGGCCCCAAGCCCCTTTGCTGGTCATCGACCAGGTAGGACTCGGCGAAGGGGATTTCATCGACATTGGCGAACCCATGCTGGATGGTCGCGTCGTGCCCCTTTCCGTCAAAACCCTCATCTTTTACGAATAAGGGCCCATGCTCCTGCGAACCAAACTCTTCGGCAAAACCTACGAATTCCGCGACATCAAAGAGCTGCTGGCCAAAGCCAATGAGGAAAAATCAGGGGATCGCCTGGCAGGGATCGCGGCCCGCAGCGTGACCGAACGCGTGGCTGCCCGATGGGTTCTGGCCGAACTCCCCTTGTGGGCCCTCCGCGAATCCCCCGCGGTGCCTTACGAAGAAGACGAAGTCACCCGCGTCATCCAGGACCAGGTCAATGAGACCATCTACGCCGAAATCAAAGATTGGACCGTAGGGGAATTCCGGGAATGGATCCTGGACGACCGCACCACCTCCGACATGATCCGCCGGGTGAGCCAGGGCCTGACCGCGGAAATGGTGGCGGCCGTGACCAAACTCATGTCCAACATGGACCTGATCTACGGGGCCAAAAAAATCCGCATCACCTCCCATTGTGCCAATACCATGGGGCTCCCCGGCACCCTGGCCTCGCGCAACCAACCCAACCACCCCACCGACTCGGTGGAAGGCATCCGCGCCACCATCTACGAAGGATTGAGCTACGGATCGGGGGATAGTGTCATCGGTATCAATCCGGTGGATGATTCCCTGGGCAGCGTCATGCGGCTGCTGGAAATGACCTACGACGTCATTCAAACCTGGGAGATCCCCACCCAAAACTGCGTGCTGGCCCATGTCACCACCCAGATGGAGGCTATGAAGCAGGGGGCGCCCGTGGGGCTGGTCTTCCAGAGCCTGGCCGGGTCCCAAAAGGGCAATGAATCTTTTGGCATCAGCGTGGGCATGCTGGACGAAGCCTATGCCATGGCCCAGAAATACGCGTGGACCGCGGGCCCCAACTACATGTACTTCGAAACAGGCCAGGGCTCCGAACTTTCGGCCGAAGCTCATCATGGGGCAGACCAGGTGGTCATGGAAGCCCGTTGCTATGGCCTGGCCAAACGCTACCATCCTTATCAGGTCAACACGGTGGTGGGCTTCATCGGTCCCGAATACCTCTACGACGCGGTTCAGATCACCCGGGCGGGATTGGAAGACCACTTCATGGGCAAGCTTTACGGCGTCCCCATGGGTGTGGATGCATGCTATACCAACCATGCCCGAGCCACCCAAAACGACATCGAAAACCTGGCTGTGCTTCTCACCGCGGCCGGGTGCAACTACTTCATGGGCGTGCCCTTGGGCGATGATGTCATGCTCAGCTATCAGACCACCAGCTTTCACGACACCGCCACCCTGCGCCAACTTTTGGGGCTGCGTCCCTTGCCCGAATTCGAGGCCTGGATGGAATCCCTGGGCCTGATGAAAGATGGCCGACTGACCGACAAAGCCGGCGACGCTTCCTTTTTCATCCGATGAGTGATATGGACCCTTCCCAGATTGATGCCATTGTGCAAGCGGTTCTACGAGAACTGCGCCAACGAGAAGGGATGCCCGCTCCCTCCCGGCCCGTGGCGCCCCGGCAGGCCGCGTTTTCTCGGCTCGACACGCTGACCATCGACCTGCCCGATCCCGACACCCCGGAAACCCGTCACGCCATGGGCGTGTCCCATCCCCGGGACCCGGAAGGCCTGCGCAATCTCCAATCCACCACCCCGGCCCGCATCGCCGCGGGGCGAGCCGGGCCCCGGCCCCGTACCTCCTCCTGGCTTCTCTTCCAGGCGGACCACGGCGTCACCCAAGACGCGATCTACGGCCAGGTCAACCAGGAAGTCCTGGACGCGTTCGGGCTCTTCACCGTCCAGACCATGGTGCAAGACCGGGAAGAATACCTCCTCCGGCCCGATCTGGGGCGTCGCCTCACCCCCGAAGCCAAAGCTCTCATCGAACAGCGCTGCGTCAAAAACCCCCAGGTGCAGGTGGTGGTGGGCGATGGCCTCAGCGCTGCGGCCATCAACAACAACCTCCCTCACATCTTTCCGGTCATCCGCCAGGGCCTCGAAGCCGCGCAAATCACCATGGGCACCCCTTTCTTCATCCGCTTCGCCCGGGTGGGGGTGATCAACGACGTCAACACCGTTATCCGCGCGGACGTGGTGGTCATCCTCATTGGTGAACGGCCGGGCCTGGGCGTGGCCGACGCCATGAGCGCCTACATGGGCTGGCGGCCCGCGCCGGGCAAAACCGATGCCCAGCGAGATGTCATCTGCATGATCACCCAACATGGGGGGCTCAACCCCCTGGAAGCGGGCGCCTACGTGGTCGAACTCATCAAAAAGATCCTGACCCATCAAGCCAGCGGCGTCGAACTGAAGATGAAATCCCAAACCCGCGACGCATAACGCGCCATGAACTGAACACTGAACACTGACTACCGCTCACCGCGGGCCCGACAATCCTAATCCTGATCCGAATCCTAAGCAACATGACCATCCTGGACCCCATCAAACCCACCATCCTCGCTGCACGGATCATCCCCAACGTGCATCCTGAATTCGCGCGAAAGCTGGGGCTCAGCCCTTCCCATCGCAGCGTCGCACTCCTCACCTGCGATATCGATGACGCGCTCTACGTGGCTCTGGATGAAGCCACCAAAAAGGCCCAAGTGGATGTCGTCTATGCCCGCAGCTTCTACGCAGGGGCCGCGCATGCTTCCGGCCCCCTTTCCGGCGAGATCATCGGCATCCTGGCCGCGGCCAACCCGGCCGAGGCCCTGGCCGGTATGAACGCGGCCATCACCTACGCGGAAGAAAAAGCCTGGTTCTACGCCGCGGATGAGCAGGGGGCCATCGCGTTCTTCCCCCATGTCATCGCCCGCTCGGGCCGGTACCTGAGCAAAGAGGCGAAAGTGCCCGAAGGCACCCCCCTGGCTTATCTCATTGCGCCCCCTTTGGAGGCCACCTATGCCATTGATGCCGCGCTCAAAGCCGCGGATGTGACCCTGCGCCTGTGGTGGGCTCCGCCTTCCGAGACCAACTTTTCGGGTGCGCTGCTTGCCGGCACCCAAAGCGCGTGCCGCGCGGCCGCGGCCGCCTTCCAAAACGCGGTGCTGGATGTAGCTCGCAATCCCAAGAAGTTTCACTGAAGTCACTTCCCATGCGTCCCCTGCTCGGCATGGTCCTTGCTTTGATCCTGGCAGCCATCGCCCAGGCCTGGCTAGGCGATGGCCGTCTCGCCGCGGGATGGGCCCTTTACCTGGTGGCGGGAGGGGTTTTTGCCTGGGTGGCCACCGGGCCCGCGGCCTGGCCCGAATTGCCTCGTCCCCGCCCCTGGCGCAGATGGGGATGGGGGTTGGCCCTGCTGGGCGCGGGGCTGGTGCTGGTGGCCGCATGGGGCCGGTTCCGCCATGATCTGTACGGAGGCTGGGGCTTTTGGGTATGGGGCCTGGGCGTTCTCCTCTTTTTCGTGGGGGTGTGGTGGGATGGCCCTTCCCCCGATCCTCAAGCCGAAGCCCGGGCTGCACAACCTTTCTTCCCCCCTGTCCTGCGCGGCCGGACCTGGATCCTCCTCCTGGGGTTGATCCTGCTTGTCGCCTTGTTTGCTCGCTTCTATGCCCTGAACCTCTACCCCCACGGCCTGCAATCGGACGAAGCCAATAACGGCCTGGATGCCCTCCGCTGGCTGGCCGGCGCATCCTACACCCCCTACGCAGAAACCAACGAAGGCCAGGCCACTCTCTTTACCTATCTCATCGCCCTTTACCTGCATCTCTTTGGCCAGAGCGTGGCCGTTATGCGCATGGTCCCTGCCACCGTGGGCGTGCTCACGGTGCTGGCCTTCTTTGCCCTGGCCCGGGAACTCTACGATCAGCGCGTCGCCTTGCTGGCGACCGCGCTCATGGCTGTGGACCGCTGGCACATCACTTTCAGCCGCATCGTGTATGAGCTCATCCTGGTCCCCCTGGTGCTCAGCCTGCAGATGCTCTTCCTCATCAAAGCCCTGAAAACCGGACGTCGGCGATGGTGGGCCCTGGCAGGGGGGATGCTGGCGCTGGGACTCAACACCTATACTGCCTACCGGGTCGTGCCCTTCATGGTCCTGGCCTTTTTCGCCTACTGGCTTCTGGCCCATCGCCCACGCTGGCGTGCAGACCTGAAAGGCATGGGCATCTTCTGGGCCGCGGCCATCCTGGCCCTCGCGCCCCTGGGCGTGTACGTGCTCCGGCATGGGTCCGTCTTCCTGATCCGCATGCGCCGCATCTCGGTATTCCGGGATGTGGAGGCAGTAGGCAGCTACCAGCCTATCTGGACCAACCTGCGCAAGGCCCTTTTCATGTTCCACGTTCAGGGCGACGCGGCCGCGCTGAACAACCTGCCCGGCGCGCCCATGCTCCACGCCCTGGTGGGCATTCTCTTCTTCCTGGGCCTGATCTGGGCCATCCGGTGGTTCTGGAAAGAACTGCCCGCCATGGCTCTCCTCTGGTTCGCGGCCTTCCTCAGCCTGGTGGTCCTCACGGTGGCCCACGAAGCCCCCAATGCCCGCCGCCCCATTGGCCTCATTCCCCTCATCTACCTGCTGGTGGGGATGGTCTTTACGCAACTCTGGCTGGCCTGGAAACAAGCCTTTGGTGCCAAACGCACCCGCCCCCTTTTCGCGCTCCTCATCGCTCTGGTCCTTTGGATCACAGGCGCGAATCTCCATACCTACTTCCGGGTTCAGGCTGTGGACCCCGCGGTATGGTATGCATACAGCCCCGAAGAATCCGCGATCGGGACCTATCTGGCCCAACAACCTGCTGACCTCACCATCTACATCGATCCCCAGTACGAGGGCCACGCGGCCATCCGCTTCATTGCTGGCCCGCGCACCATCATCGCCCTGAATCCCTCCGAACATATCCCCTTGCGCAATCCCCCTCCAGGCGATGTGCTTTTCATCCTGGAGCCGAAGGAAACGCAGATAGCCGATCTCTTGCAGCAACTCTATCCCACCGGCGTGCTGGAATCCCACAAGGACCGCTACGACCGTACCCTGTTCCTCACCTTCACCCTGCCTGCCGCCGCGATCACCGAAGCCCAAGGGCTTACCGCGACCTACTGGACGGGCGAAGACACAGCCCAACCCCCTGTGCGGCAAACCAAAGTCCCGGCCCTGGATTTCGACTTCACCACGCCCGCGACCCAACCCCTTCTGCCTCCCTTCGCTGCCCAGTTCCAGGGGGCCTTGTTGGCCCCCGCCTATGGCGACTATCGGTTGGCCCTGACCGCAGAAGGAGGCCGGGCCACCCTCTACCTGGATGACCAGGATATCCTCTCGGTTGAAGATGGCACCCAGGAGCGCACCTTGACCCTGGCCGCGGGTTTCCAGGGCATTCGGGTGATGTATCAGGCCGGGGAAAAGCCCGGACGCCTGCAACTGGCCTGGGCCCCGCCCGACACGACCGAACCGCACCCCATCCCGGCCAGCGCCTTCTACACCCTGCCCGGCGCGTCCAACGGCCTTCTGGGCTACTACTATCGCACGCCCGACTGGTCCGGCGACCCGGTGCTTATCCGTCGCGATCTCTTCATCGCGCCCACCGACACCATGCCCGCCCCCTACTCGGTCATGTGGGTGGGCAAGATAGCCGCGCCCGAAAGCGGCCCCTACCTCTTTGGCACCCGCTCCGACGATGGCTCCATGGTGGCTATCGATGGGCAATGGGTGGTGGATAACAGCGGCCAACACGGCGCCGAGTATCGGGAAGGCGGGGTCACCCTGGACGAAGGATGGCACGACATCAAGGTATTGTACAACGATCTGGGGGGCTCTCGGGCCATGGAACTGTGGTGGCGTCCTCCCCATGGGACCAAAACCCTGATAGCCAGCCAGTATCTGCGCCCGATCCAGGGGGACTTGACCCAGGTGCCTCCTCTGCCGCCCTTGCCCCAGCCTCCCACCGTCCCACCTCCCGCGCCCGGCCCGGCCCCACCGCCCGGTGGGGTGCAGCCCCCGCCCCAGTCAGAACCTATCTCCGGCGACATGGGCGACTTCGCCCCCGAATCCCTGCCCGTGCTCTGGACCTTCGGCACCTGTGGCTCGGGCCGGGATGGGCTCAAGCATCCTTCGGGCGTGGCTGTGGATGACAAAGGCCGCGTGTATGTGGCGGATACCGGGAACCATCGGGTGGTGGTTCTGAACAAGGACGGCTCCTTTGCCAGGGCCTGGGGCGAAGCAGGCGAAGGGCCGGATCGATTCCAGGAAGTTTTTGATCTGGCCATCACCCCGGACCAAAAGCTCGCGGTGCTGGATGCGGGTCAACAAGCCCTTTCCCTTTGGGATTTGGATGGCGCGTTCTTGCGGGAATTGGGCGCGGATCTGGCCCTCTATCATCCCCGGGGACTGGCGGTTTCGGCCCAGGGGGACTTCTTCATCGCGGATACCGGCGGGGCCCGGGTGGTGCAGACCGATAACACCGGCCAGTTCCTGACGGCCTTTACCGGTCCCCAGGAAGGTGGCCAACCCACGGACGCGCTGCTGACCCCGGACGGGCTGCTCTATGTGGCGGACCCGGTCGCGGGGACCCTGTGGATGCTGGACCCGGCCACGGGCCAGAGCCAGGCCCGCCCCGGCCCCCGGGCCAATACCGTGGAATCCCCCCATCTGGCTGCCCTGCCCGATGGCCGCATCGCGGTGACAGACCCCGAAGCGGGCCGCGTCCTGGTTTTTACCCCGGGACTACAACCTGACGTCCAGTGGGGCGGTCAGGGGATGGAGGAAGGGCGTTTCCAACGCACATTGGGCGTCGCCGCCCATGCCGACATGATCGTGATCACGGATCCGGACCGGTGCCAGGTCACCGCGTTGGGGTTGGCTCCGTAGATACGTCAAAGACCTTGAAGGTCTGGAGCTGGCGTTGGCCCCACGGGTGGTGGCGCCAGGGCCAGCCGCCCGCGCCGGGGGATAATTCCGCCGGCTAGAAACAGCGCCCCTGGGGAGTGCCGGAATCATCCGGCGCGGTTCTGGTGCGCCCGAGGCTGAACGGACCTGTTCGCTTACTTCAGTACGCTGAAGATATCCCCTCCCGACCGTTTCCCCAAGAGGGGATGGGTCTTACGTAGCCCCTCCGTTCCGGGTGATCACCCCTCCCCCGCAAGCGGGGGAGGGGCAGGGGGTGGGGGCCAATCGGCCGGAACAGCGCCCCTGCCGGTTTGCCCGGCACCCCGCTTGAGGTTTGCCAACAGCATCATGAACTCGCCGGGCTATAAAACGGCGCCGGATAATTCCGGCTAGCCCCGCAACTGATTACTGATAACTGATCACTGATTACTGATTACTCATGCCCGCGCCTAACCTCGACCCGACAATCCCAATCCCAATCCTAATCCTAATCCTAATCCTAATCCTGATCCAATCCTCACTCCAACCAGGAGGCCCTCATGTCCACCCAAGCCATGCTCACTGACACCGAACGTGCTTTGCAAGAAGAGGTCGCGGATTTCGTGGCGTCTGTGCCGCGGGATTTGCTCGTGGCCATGGACGCGGATGAGGTGCAGTATCCGCGCGAGTTCATCCAGGAGGCCGGGCGCAGGAACCTGCTGGGGCTGCGCTTCGACCCGCGCTGGGGCGGCCGCGGGCTGCCCTGGACCGCGGAGCTGGTCGCCCTGGAGGAGGTGGGCGTGCTGGGCACGGCCCTGGCCTGCCTCTATTCCCTGGTCTCCATCGTGGGCGAGGCCATCCACGTCTTCGGCACGGAAGAACAGAAGGAGCGCTTCCTCAAGCCCATGATCGCGGGGGAGCTCACTGTGGCCGAGGGCCTGACCGAGCCGCGCGGGGGGTCTGATTTCTTCGGGGCCACGACCAAGGCCCGCCGCGAGGGGGATGTGTTCTATCTCACGGGCCAGAAGCGGTTCGTGGTGGGCGCGGAGGGCGCGGACCTGATCCTGGTCTACGGCAAGGTGGAGGGCATCGAGGACCCCAAGCGGGCCATGACCGCGTTCCTGGTGGAGCGGGATGAGACGGTGAAGGTGGAGCACGTGTACGGGCTCATGGGCACGCGCGGGGGCGGCACCGGCCGCATCGTGTTCCGCAACACGCCCGTGCCCGTGGCAAACGTGCTGGGCGGCGAAGCGGGCGTGGGCCAGGGCGCGGCCGTGTTCAACCAGATGATGATCCCCGAGCGCATGACCTCGGCCGGGGGCGCGGTGGGCATGGGCCGGGCCGCCATCGAGATCGCGGCCCGCTACGCAGACAAGCGCAAGGCCTTTGGCCGCAAAATCCGCCGCTTCGAGGGCGTCAATTTCAAGATCGCGGAGAGCCTTACCTTGCTGGACGCGGCCCGGGCGTTGAATCATGCGGTGGGCGTGGCCATCGACGCGGGCGAGAACCCGGGCAAGGTGCGCCGGCTGGTCTCAGAAGCCAAGAAGTTCAGCACCGACAGCGCCTGGGAGGTGGTCAATCACGCCATGCAGATTTTGGGCGGCATCGGCTACACCAACGTTTTCCCCGTGGAGCGCCTGTTGCGGGACGTGCGACTGATCACCATCTGGACGGGCACCAACGAGATCATGAACCTGGTCATCCAGCACGAGTATTACAAAGAGATAGGGGCCAAGCCCCTGCGCGGGCGGGACGTGGAGATGGACGCCGCGGGCGCGTTCTTCGAGGAGGAGAAGGTGTACGAGTAGTGGGCGATTACGTCAGTAACATCTCTGGCGTGATGACGACGAGGTCTTTAACGCGTTGAAAATGATCCAGATTCCTTGTAATCAAAGGCGCTCCTTGCGCCCGACAAATCCCCGCGATCAATGTGTCGGGAAGGCCAATACTCATTCCCTGTCTCCCGAGCTCCCGCCAAATAGCGGCTGAATGATCTGCTGCCTCCTGGTCAAATGGCAATACCTCCATGACATCGGCAAGTCGAGCGATAAGCTGCATTTGTCTGGTCGAATGGGCGGGAATTGCTTTCAGTTCATACCATGAAATCGCAGTGAGTGCACACTCAAACTGCGCAATAGCGTATTCCAATGTGCGTTCGCGTCGACGCAAATAATCAATGATGATATCTGTGTCGACTACCACCCGACTGTTTGCCATGAACGCCACATCTCCTCACGCTCTCTGCGAAAACGTTCCTCGTCTTCTTCCGACCAAAGTCCCCATAACGTACGTAAAATCGCCAGGCTTTCTACGTTTTTGGGGGACGCTTTGGCGGTTTCCGTTTTGGAAATCACGTCGACACTGACGACATCGCCTTCGCGAATTCCGGCGCGGCGTAACGCTTTTTTAGAGATAATGAGATCGCCATTTTCGACAAGAACACGAATTTTCATTTTCCTGAAATCAGACAGAGGGATTGGGGAGCTTCCTTTGCACGTTATTGTACTCTTAATGGCTCACTATTGCAATCGCCCTGCTCTAGAGGAGCGAACCCTGAATTCAATACGCCTCGCGCACGATGACGCCCAGCACGTTGGAGCCCAGGAAGGTGGCCAGGGTGGCGTCGGGCACGTCGGTGAAGATGGGCACGTGGGGGAATTTCTCCCGCAGGCGCTCCATCAGCGCCGTCGCGATCTGCACATTGTTGTGCTGCAACAGCGCCAGTTCCTCCAGATAGGCGAACTCGCTGATGTAATCGTACAGCTTTTCCACCGCGTCCGTGGCATCCCGGGCTTTATCCATGACCAGCAGATCGCCATCCCGGGTTTCGACCATGGCCCGGATGCCCAGCACAGACCCCAAAAACGCCTGCGATTTGCGCAGGCGGCCGTCTCGTTCCAGGTAATGCAGATCGCTGGTGAGGAAGGCCAGGAAGATGGCCGGAATCATGCCCCGGATTTCCCGGCCGATGGCCTGGGCGCTTTCGCCCGCCTGAGCCATCTCCGCGGCCCGCAGCACGATCATCCCCAAGCCCCGGCTCAAGGTCTCACTGTCGATGACCGTGATGCGCGTGTGGCTGCGCAGGGTACTGGCCGCGGTGTGCGCGATATCCACCACCCTGTTCAATTTCCGAGAGGTGTGGATAGAGATAATATGCTCGGTTTCTTTGCTGAGCTCGTAATAAAGATCAATGACCTCCTGCAACAGGGGCGGCTCCGAGGTAGGCAGGGTTTTGAGCATGGCAAGCCGCCGGAAATACGCCTCGTAAGAAAGGTCGGTGAGCTCTTTATAGACGCGTCGCCCCATGCGCACCCGCAAGGGGATGACGCTGATGTGGTAGGTTTCGATTTCCTCTGGGGTGAGATGTGCACTGCTGTCGGTGACAATACGAACGTTGCTCATGGGGCACATGGGGAGGATGAGAAGATGGGAAATATCGGCGAAATCCCATTATACACCACAATGCAAAGGATGGTGGAGATTAGCCTTGGCCCGGCATAAGGGCTTGCACCCATTCGCGTCCCCCTGTGATACGGATGGCCTGGCCGGTGATGAAGTCGGCCTCAGGAGAGGCCAAAAACGCGGCCACTGCGGCCACATCCTCGGGGGTTCCCAAACGCCCTACAGGGATCTGGGCTACCGCGGCCCGGAGGACCTCCTCATAGGTCCGACCCCGTATCCGGCTTTCCAGCTCCAGCCCCCATCGTTTGAAATCGGTGTCGATATCGCCGGGCAGAAGGGCATTGGCTGTGATGCGGAAGCTCGCCACTTCTTGGGCCAGAGACCGGGTGAAAGCAACCACCCCGGCCTTGCTTGCCGCGTAAGCCGAAAGGAACGGTTTGGGATGAGTGGCTGCCAGGGAAGCCATGTTGAGGATGCGGCCATGACCATGCTGTTGGGCTGTCTGGATAAGCAGGGGGAGTGCGATCTGGGTCACGTAAAAAGTGCCCGTGAGATTGACTTCAATGGTTTTCTGCCAGGCAGCTCGATCCATGTGCGCCACGGGCGCGGGGCCCACCGCGACGCCGGCATTGTTGACCAGGATATCCAGCCGACCAAACGCGGCACGGGTCATCTCCACCATGGTGGCGATGGCCTGGGGATCGGTCACATCCACCTGAACGGGCAAAGCTTCCACCTGAAAGCGGGTTTCCAGGTCTTGGGCCAGACGGTGCAAGGTTTCCCACTGCCCGCCCTGGGGGGCAAGGGCCTGGGCCGCAGGGGCCGCGCACAGGTCTCCCAGCACCAAGAAGATGCCCTCTTGGGCCAAACGGCGGGCGATGGCCGCGCCAATGCCCCTTTCGCGACCTGCGCCCGTGATCAAAGCAACACGATTTGATGTGGTCATGAGAAACAATGAGGGGAAAGAGGAAATGAGATAGCTGGAATTTGCCTTCCTGTCATGGGGTCGATATGCTCATCTATTCCTGACTGTGGTATGATCGACTCATCTGAACACTGAACACTGATTACTGATAACTGATCACTGATTACTCTATCAGGAGGTTCCTCTTGCGGCTTTATGAGTTTGAAGGAAAACGTTTGCTGGCCCAGGCAGGGATTCCCATCCCCCAGGGGCGGTATGTCGCCCGGGCGATGTGGGAAAAGCCTGGAGCCCGGGCCCATCTGAAGGCCCTCTATCAGGAACTGGGAAACAGGCCCGTGATGGTGAAGGCGCAGGTGCTGGCAGGAAAACGGGGAAAGGCCGGGGGCGTGCAGGTGGCAGAGACGTCTCAGGCCCTGGTGGAGGCGGTGCAGGCCATGTTTTCGCAGCCTTTGTTGGGCCAGGAGGTAATGGGGGTCCTGATTGAATCCCGGGTGGACGGGGTTCAGGAGGCTTATCTGGCTTTGACGTATGATACGGTGGCCCGCGCGCCCGTGTTGTTGGTGAGCCGTTATGGCGGTGTGGATGTGGAGACCCTGGTTCGGGAAAGGCCCGAGGCCATGGTTGTACGCGAGTTTGAACCCACCGTGACCGGGCTTTTGCCCTGGATGGCACGGGACGCGGCTTTGCAAGCGGGATTTTCGGGCCGGGCACTGTTGCACATTCCCCAGTTGGCCGTGAAGCTCTGGCAGCTGATGGTGGCAGTAGATGCCCGGCTGGTGGAGATCAATCCCCTAATGCGTGACGCGAGGGGGGCGTGGGTGGCGGTGGATGCCGCGATCATCCTGGATGATGATGGGCTGGTGCGCCATCCGGAGCTGGATTTCCCCCCGCGTCAGGCCACAGGGCGGCCCTTGACCTCGCGAGAGCTGGCGGCCCGGGCCATTGACGAGGGGGATTATCGCGGGGTGGCCGGGAAATATGTGGAATTGGATGGGGATATCGGCATGTTGACCATGGGCGGCGGAGGGTCCATCACCCTGATGGACGCGGTGATCGCGTATGGCGGCCGTCCGGCCAATTACACCGAGTATGGGGGGAATCCCCCCGCGGAGAAGGTGTATCGTCTGACGCGGATTGTGGCTTCGAAGCCCGGGTTGCGAGGGCTGCTCATTGCCGGAGGGATCGCCAACAATACCCGCATTGATGAGGCCATGCGAGGGGTGGCGCGGGCCCTGGCAGAGCTACGGCCGACTTATCCCATTGTGGCGCGTCAGGCCGGGCCTGGGGAGGAGGAAGGACGGCGTTTGTTGCAACAGTTGGTGGATGACCTGGGGTTGGATATCGCGATCTACGGTGCGGAGCTGCCCATGACCGAGGCGGCCCGAGTGTTGATGGAAAAGGTCATTCAGGGCACGGGGTACCGGCCAGACGCCAACCGCTGGCGTTCTTCACCCGCTGGCGCTGAGCCTGCATGATGCTCCATACCGGCGGGGCATCGGGAGTATCGGTCATGTTGGGGTTGGTGGCCCGGGTGGTGTAGCAGGCTTTGAGCACCCGTCGGGTGCCGTTGCTGCGGGTGATGAGGAGCAAGGTGGCCAGGCGGGCGTACATGCTACCGGCCGCGCCCTCAATGTAGGCGGGTTCTCGCACCAACAAGGCCACGTGGTCCACCCGCTGCCAACGGGTGTAGAATTGGTCGAAGGATTCAGAGGGGTTTTCCCAATAGGCATAAGCTTGTTGGTAGTCGTGCCGATTGATCGCGTCGATGTAGGAGGCCAGCAGGCGTTCGGGGGTTTCCCGTTCCCCGCTGAAGTCCCCGGGCAATTGATCGGCCCGGGGGCAGGCCAGCAAGAAGGGCCATCCTCCAGCATTGGGGGCTTCCACCGCGGTGGCCTCCCAGATTTCCCAGGGGGTGGGGTGCCCTGCCGCGCCTGGGGCCACATGGCTCAGGGTGTAGCAGGCATGATAGGCATGCCGGGTGCCATCGGTATGGATGGCCAGGAGCAGGGTGGGGACGATGGTGAAGGTGGTGCCTGCGGTCCCTTCTTCTTTCATGGGCGGGCGAACCATGGCGAGCACCGAGCGGGTGTCTGCGAATCCCGCGGTGAAATCTTGCAGGGATTGGGGCGGGTTGGCCCAATAGCTGTAGGCCCGAGCGTATTCCTGCCGGTTGATGGCATTGACGTAAGAACCGATGAGGTGCTCGGGGGAATCGGTCATGTCGAAGGGGATGATGGCATCGCGGGGCACGGGCGCGGACGCGGTGGGGATGCTGACCAGGGTCGGTTCGGGCGTGGGGGTGGCCTGGGACGTGACCGTGGAGGAAGGCGCGGGCGATGGAGCTGCGGAGGTGGCTTCGACCGTGGCCTCGGTTGCCAGGGTGGAGGTGGGGAGAGGGGTCGCTGGAGCCAGGGTCATGGTCGCCAGGGGCTGGGGTGTGGGGGTGCCGGAAACAGGCACCACCGCGACCTGGCATCCCGCGAGCAGGAGAAGCAGAGGGAGAAGCAGGAGCACACGTTTCATGAGAAGCCTCCAGGGGGACGTGAATGGCGGGTGAAGGCAAAGGGGTTACCACAAGGATAACGCAAAACATGGGGATTGGCAACGGTTGTTTTGGGCATGGTTAAAGGAGAACGCAGTCGCCACGAGCGGCAGCTCGCCGATACCGAGGAAAACGCCTCGCGGCCAGGTTGGCGGTCCTGAAACGTGATGCGTAATGCGTGATGCGTAAGGCTCTCACGTTTTACGTTTCACGCATCACGTCCGTTGTCGCCTCGCTCAACGTTGTCCTGATAATCTCAATCCTAATCCTGATCCGAATCCTATTTACAAAGCAGTCCAACGGCGGGCTCGCCCGCGCCGATACGGACGAAAATGGGAACGCTGATTTGCGCCGATGCTCTGCAACGCAGATTTTCGCAG
>JALWZT010000162.1 GCA_027002405.1 Anaerolineae bacterium
AGGATTAGGATTGAGGATCATCGGGCTGAGGTGGGCGAGTGAGCAGTGTTCAGTTTTCAGTAGGTTGGCTGTTTCTTTGTGCTCTTGGTACCCTTTGTGGTTAAAGACTGGACACTGGCGTTTTTCATTCCTGGTCACAGATTATCACAGATTTTCACGAAAGAAAAAATCGAATCCGAGAAATCTATGCAATCCGTGGCTAAAATAATGCAGGCCTGCTCGCAAAGCCGCCACTCGTCTTTTAAATTAACAACGCATGGATTATAATAATCTGCAAGAGGCTAAAAAATATCATGTTTGTCAATCGAGAAAGCGAGCTTGCTTTTCTGAATGCCCTTATCACCCGACGACGCCCAGGCCCGGCGCAACTGGTGTTGGTGTACGGCCGGCGACGCGTGGGAAAAACGGTGCTGCTCTTGACCTGGGCGCAGCGCAGCGGGCTGCCTTTCATCTATTGGGCGGCGGAGAAGGAACCCGCCGCGCTCCAACGCCGCAAGCTCTACGCCCGCATCCTCGGCGTCTCCATCCCACAGGCCCCTCTCTTCGCCAGTTGGGCCGAATTTTGGGACGCCGCGGCTGCCGTACTGAAAGGACGGCGGCGCATCCTCATCCTGGACGAACTGCCCTACGCCGCGGAGGCCGATTCCGCTATGCTCTCGGCCCTGCAACACGCCTGGGATCAGCATTTCAAAGAGAGCGATCTCATCATCGTGCTCTGCGGCTCCCATGTCCGCGTCATGGAAACGCTGTTGATGCACCAGTCGCCGCTTTTTGGACGCATGACCGGGCAGTGGTTGTTGCAGCCCCTGGATTTTCCAGCGCTCGCCCATTTCTTCCCCAACTGGTCGCTGGAAGAGCGCATCGCCCTCTATGGCATGGTGGGAGGCGTCCCTGCTTATCTGGAATGGCTTGACCCTGAACGGTCGCTGGTGGCGAATGTGTGGGAGATCATGTTGGCTCCGGGCACCATGTTCGTGGCTGAGCCTCAATTCCTGCTCTACGACGAGGTGCGGGAGCCGCAGACCTACCTGGCTATCCTCAAGGCTATCGGGCGGGGCAATCACACGCTCAACGACATCAGCAACGCCAGTCTGGTGGGCAAAGCGCATCTTTCCGCTTATCTATCCACGCTGCAATCGTTGCGGCTGGTGGAGCGACGCCTACCCGCCACCATCCCCCCGGCCCGCCGTCGCAAATCCCGGCAGGGACGTTATCATTTCACCGATCCCTATTTCCGTTTCTACTTCCGCTTCATCGATCCTTACCTGGCCTATCTTCCCGCAGAATCATCGGCCATGCGAGAAGGGATTCGGCAGGGATTGCGGGCATTTGTGGGCCAGACAGCCTTCGAAGAGCTGGCTCAGACCTGGCTGCGCAAACAAGGATGGGCGGGGCGTTTGCCTTTTGAGCCGGATGCGGTGGGCAGTCACTGGAGCCGTCACGTGCAGGTGGATGCGGTGGCGGTCAATTGGCAAACTCACGACCTGTTGTTGGGGGAATGCAAGTGGACGGAGGCGCCCATCGACCGGCGGGTGATGCGGGAGTTGGTGGAGAAAAAGACGTCGAAGGTGTTGAAGGACATGGGTGTCTTGGGCGATGACTGGCGCGTGCATTACGTTTTCTTCGCCCGACGCGGCTTCACCGACGCGGCCCGGGCCTATGCCGAAACGCACGGGGCCATGCTTGTGGATTTACCCCTGCTGGAGGCGGGGTTGAGATAGTTGGGTCATGACCCTTGCCTGAATTTGTAAGCACGCCTGCCGTTGGACGGGGGTACGGATAGGGGGACCACCTGGATCTTCCATTGTTTCTGCCCCCATCACCGGCTCGAAGGGGACGGCCCAATGGATGTCCAGGGCTCGCTCCCGGCCCGATTCGTCGACGATCTCCCCATGTACGGCGATGTGGTCAGCATGGACGGTGTAGATCGCGGTGATATGAGATCGTTGCTGCGGATGGTTTAATGTCTATCTTTCCCTTTGTGCCTTGGTGTCCTTCGTGTCCTTAGTGGTTTTTGCCTTGCTATGAAAGGGTATAGTTACGGTAGTGAGTAATTCGGCCAATGTGACCGTGCTGATGAGGCCCTGATGCTGGCCCGACTCGATGCCCAGCAGAACGCGCTTCGCCAGCGAGAAATAGCGGGGATGTCTTGTGAGCACATAGACGAAAATCATCGTGTCCACCATGATGGACCGATAACCCGCCAGATCATGTGCCAATGACCTCAGTCCTCCCATGTCTCCCGCTCCTCCTTCAGCCATTGTTCCCCGGGCTGTTGCCAGACATGGGCATGGAGCCCGCTCAGAGTTTCTGTGAAGTTTGTGGGACGGGGACGGAGATAGACCACGTCGCCATCGATGAGGAAGAGCACCTGATCATGAGGCTTGATCCCCAAAGCCGTGCGCACCTCCTTGGGAATGACCACTTGATATTTGCTACTCACTTGAGCAGTGGCAGTTTTCATGATTCACCTCTTGTAAAGCGAAATTTATTTTCCCTTTACATTTTATCATTTCACCTTACGAACGTCAATCCCAAATATCGACTATCTTGCTACGAAAGACCTGGCAGCATTGTCAAGCTTCAAATAATGCGAGGACTTCTTCAGGGAGTGGTTTATCGAAATCATCAGGCACATGGAATTCGCCAGCGCATAATCCGAAGGGCCTCAGGCGCGTTTCATCCTCCACAACGGGCCGCATTTCGGCTATGGGACGTCCGTCCTCCTCCACTACCAACAACGTTTCCCCTTGCTTGACTCGTTGTAGATATTTTTTGAGAGATTGTTTCATTTCATGCCATGTGACGATAGTCATACCCCATTTTACTCTGTTATCATTTCCAATGCAAGAGGACGTTTAGCCTGTTAGCCTGGGGTGCGTCCCAGGAATCTGGCGTTTACCACGCCCGCCCGGCGATGAAGTGATGCTGTTGGCAAACCTCAAGCCGGTCGCTGTGCAATCCGGCAGGGGTGGTGATCCGGCCGTTCGGCCCCCACCCCTTGCCCCTCCCCCGCAAGCGAGGGAGGGGTGATCGCCCGGATCAGAGGGGCTACGTAAGACTCATCCCCTCCTGCAAAAACGGTCGAGGGGGGCATTCCCAGCGTACCAATAGTAAGCCAACAGCCTCATGAAGTCGCCGGGCACCAGAACGGCGCCGGATGATTCCGGCTAGCCCCGCAACTGATTACTGATAACTGATCACTGATTACTCCTGCTCGCGCCCAACCTCAGCCCGATGATCCTCAATCCTAATCCTAATCCTGATCTATTTCACCGCTGACCGTGGGCGCAGCAGTGGGCGTGGGCGAAGGAAGGGGGCGGGGCGTGACCACCGGTCGCGGGATGGCAACCCGCGCTTCCTCTTCGATGAATATGGGCACCGCGGAAAGGTCGATGGTCAGCTCCTCGCCCGATACGTCCATGCTCTGTTCTTCGCCCAGCGCGTTGGTCACTTTCGCACTGGCAAAGGGAACGGGCAGGGAGACGGTCGCAGCCGCGGCCGCGGCCGCATCGTAAGGATCCAGGTTGCCCGGCCGATGCCAGGCCACGAACATGGTGGAACCGTCAGCCTTCCTCACCTGGAAGAAATAGGTCTCGGCATCGTCCAGGTCGATCCGCTGCACCGCGGTCACATCACCCATCATTTGCACAAAACGGCGGAAGCACCCGTAGCCCGGCAGTTCCTCCATCTCTGGCGTGCGCAGCCGCATCTGGCCGAAGATGAGATCGGTGCCCGGGGATTGCAGGTTCCACCACCACAAGGCCTGCACATCCTGGCTCAGGGCCATGACGCTGCGCTGGACCATGTCGTAGCAATGGAGTCGCTCGTAGGTGGCCTGTTCCTCCTCCGATGCCACACCATAGAAGGGCCGCAGTTTGGGATGGATCTGGTCGGGATGCGCCTTGGCCCATCGCCGCACGCATCTCGGCCGCTCGAGAGGGGGCACGTCCTGGCAGTAGGGTTCTATTTTTCGCAACTGGGCCCGGAACAGGTACTCGTCCCCGTCATGGAAGGTGCGAGGGTCCACACCGCCGTATTCGGTGCTCACGATGGGCTTTTGGTAACCATACTGGGCCATGCGGGAGCGGAACCACGCCACCCGATGGGGGATGGCGTAAATGTCCTCATAAAGGCGGATATCCAAAAGGTCGAAGTCATCCTGACTATGCTGCAAGACATAGTCGAAGAAATCCGCAGACAATGGCTCGCCCATGCCATGGGCTTGGAAGTTGCCGTTGTGGTTCACGCCGATGGCCCACATGTCGGGCAACACACTCTTGACAGCTTCGTAGAAAATGTGCTGCAAATGGACATAGGCTTCGGGCTCGTCCGCGGGAAAGTGCCTCCCCGAAGCGGGCTCGGTGTCCCGTTGCATGTAGCGGATGCCGCCGTGGCTGCGGTCGCGCACTTCTTCCGCTACTTTGATGACGAATTCGCGATAGTGCTCGTCGCAGGATTTGGTGCAGTTCTCTTCGCCTTTGGGGCACTGGCGCAGGGGCGCGCCTTTGCGCGAGCCCACCTCCTCATCATAGGTGCACCAGCCATTGGTAAAGAGGTTGAGCAGGGCTTGATCGTCGGGCTCGAGCTGATCCAGATAGGCATCCAGCTTGTGCAGATCGAACTGATCCGGCTCCGGCTCCAGATCGAGCCAGTAGAAGGAAACCTTGGTGCGGTGCAGGCCCAGGTCGTGGATATAGTCCATGAAGTGATTCAGGTTGTCCGAGCCCTCGCCGAAAGCCAGGCCCAGGGGCGTGTTCTGGGGCACTGGGGTCGATGGGCCGGGCGTGGCCAGGGGAGCAGATGAAGGGGTGGTCGAGAGAGGGGGCTGGCCGGCCGCGTCCGCGGCAGAGGTGGAAGGCCGGGCCTGAGCCGCGGCTTGGGGAGGAGACTTGGGCCTTGGGCCGTCGACCGCGGGCGCCTTTCCCTGGGGAGAAGGCCCCCCGTGTGCGGCGGTGGGCGGAGGCTGGGGCGTGGGCGAGGCCACGCTCACCGGTGTTTCGTTGGGCGTCTGCTCAGTCGAAGCTGCCAGATCACAGGCGCTCAATGTCAGCGCCACAAAGATGAGGAGGAAAAGAGCCACAATCCTCTTCTGTCCCATGGATTCACCTCACTTGGTCAAATTGAAGAAGATCTTCAGGGCCTCTTCGTGATATCGGGGATGGCGGTAGAAGCCATCATGCCCGGCGTCTGCATCGATAACCGCCTTTTCCACCACCCCGCCAAACTGGGTGAGCACCTGCACTGTGTTGGTGATGTGGGAGCTGACATCACCGGTGTAGAGATAGAAATGGGTCCCCGCGAATGCGTCATCGCCATACACGCCATTGTATAAATTCCGCGTGAACTCTCGACCGATGCCCATCTCATCCGGATTGGGCCGCATGAATCCATCATGGCTGATGGTCAGGGCCAGGCGGTCATTGCCGCTGGCTTGGTCGAGATAGGTCACTTCGTAGGATACCTCCGAGCCAAAGCTCCAACCCCGCAACGCGCATTTGTCCAGTTGGGCATGGTATTTGTATTCCATGTAACGCAAGGCCACGTCCATGAATTGATAGAACTGCGGGCCCGAAAACATCTGGTCATCGACGCCGGTCCACCATTGGATGGCAACGATGGCGTAGCGGTGTCTGCGGGCGAAATCCAGCTCCAGATTCACCTCGCGGTAGGCATTGCCGCCGTGACCATGGGCGATGACCATGACCCGGCGATCGGCCATCTCGGTATAGCCTCTGGGCACCCAAAGTACGAAAAAGGTGTTCATGGGAACCAGGTTGACCACCCGTGCGCCCGCGGCCATGGCATCCGCGTAGGGGCGGGGCGCGAGCCTGCTGATGCCCAGGATGTCATCATCGGTCTCCACCAGTTGCGTCACATCGATACTCTGGCCGACCCCGACCAGCAGGGGGAGATAGAGGTGGGATTGCGAGGGGGACGTGGGGGTG
>JALWZT010000163.1 GCA_027002405.1 Anaerolineae bacterium
GGCTGTCGGCGTCGCGGTGGGCCCGGGGGGTGTTGGTGAAGCCGGCCCCCTGGCAGACGCCAGCAGCACAGGCAGATAGACCACCTCGTAAGTGAAGTGAATGACCAAGCGAGGTCGCTGGTCGGGGACTTCCCATTCGCTGGAGCGGAACTCGTGATGGGTCCAGGGTGCACCTTCGGGCTCCAGCAGCAGGCCATAGTTGGCTTGGGGTGCTGTCACCCACCCCCGCACGGCCTCGGTGACATCCCACCGCTGCCAACCAACAGCATTGGCCGAAACCTGGCTCCGGGCCAGAGTTTCGGGCCGAAAATCCCCACCCGGCGTGGTCCAGGGCTCCCCGGGTCGGGCCGTGGCCCAGGTCACTCCCACATCCCGGCCATCGGCAAACAGATCAGCGCCTGTCCCTTCCAGCCAACTGCGAGTGACCTCATGCACAAGCACATCCTGGGGGGCTTCATCGAATCCCCCGTCATAGCTCAGCACCTCCAGCCAGGCTTGCTGCACATGCACGGGCGTGACCCCGGGCCATCCCTGGAGATCGAAACGGATGAGGGTGCGAAACTGATCCTGATCTCCCACCTCCCCCACTTGCAGATAATCCAGACCTCCCAAATTCGCGTACAAATTGCCATTCCAGGTCGTTATGGGGGCATCCTCTACGCCGTTATAGTCGGAAGTGGGCGAAACCCCTTCCTGGAACACCACCACGCCCTGGGCTGTGAGCGCGTTGAGATGGGAACCGCGGGCCGGAACACGAAACATGGGCCGGGCCTGGGCCGATGATGCTGTCATAAACAACATCCCCAAACTCATCAAAAAAACCATCAACCACTTGGGGCTACGCCCTGATAAAGAAACAGCCACGGGGACCTCCTGGGAGGGAATGGATATAAAGGATACCTTTTGTGAGCCGATCAGGGTTTTCTCTACGCCACGATCAATTGCAGCGATACTACTTCCAGGCGTCGCGGGCATTGCTGCTGGCTTCATGCTATCATACCGCCCGCCCGCAGGGCAAGTGGTGTGTCCACCACGAAGACTGTCACAGTTTAGCCGTTGCAAACATTGACTCTTTGACGTCCTTCGTGTATGATAAGAAACTGTGAATAGGCCCCGACGATTATCGAAGCCCATTTCAACTCTCGCCAATTGCTCTCGCAGATATGGCATTGTGATTTTGGTCGCCATGCTGCTATAATTTTCAGACGGTGTTCCCCCACAGGATTTTTCCTGAGGGCAAGGGAGTTTCGCATTCCTTTCTTTTTTCAAATAGGCAAGAGCAATGGCCGAGAAATTACGCTGCCAAAATCACCGAAGCATATTCCCATCATTTCTCAGGGGTGAAAACACGTGGAGAAGACTATTCGCGCGCATCATGCTGATGGATGAACGTAGGGGAGCATTGCCATTAGTCCATGATCAGCCTCAAATCGGCATCAAGGCTGTAAGAAGGATAACTACCCACATGGGTTTGCTACCCTTTTCGCAACATAACAATACAGGTATCCCACACAACGCTTTGCCACGAAGGTTTGGCCCCCCTTCGGCTCCCCCCGCGTGCGGAGGGCGAGATGAAGACACGAAGAAAACCTTCTATTTCTTCCTTCGTGCCTTTGTGCCTTCGTGTCTTCGTGGTTGTTGCCTCGCTATGGTGTGATTCTTCCTATGCGCGAGCGTTCCACCCTCTCCATGCCCCTCCATCGATCCTGGGATCGCGCGCGTCCATATGGCGTCATCCTCATTCTGGTCACGATGATCCTTTTGTTGGGCATGGTGGGACTTTTGCTGTGGGCCTCTACATCTTGGGGGCAAACCTCCCAGCCCCACCCTACGAGCTCCTTTTATCCTGCTACCCCATCCCCAACAGCCCCCCAAACCACACCGACCCCCTGGTTGATTCAAAGGGGCGTTGTCATCGGTTTACTGCCCACCTCGTCGCCTACGCCCGTAGCCACCGCCACACCCACCCCTTCTTCTCAAGATCAGGTCTTACTGGAAGAGGTGCCCGTCGGCAAGCAAACCCGCCCCCTCAACTGCGAATTCCAATCCGCCTCCGACCTTCTCTGGTATTACGGCCTCCCTTACGCCTGGGATGAGATCTTCACCCTGGTGGGATACGATGCCGGAGGCAATCCCCATCGAGGATTTGTCGGTTACAGCTTCGACGACCCACCAGGGCAGCTCTATCCCAATGGATACGGTGTCTATGCCGAACCCCTGGCCCGAGGCCTGGCCAAAATCGGTGTGCATGCCGAAGTCCACTACAACGAGAGCGTGGACTGGCTCAAGGCCCAGCTCCAGCAAGGGCACCCGGTCATGGTTTGGGCCACCGCGGGGATGGTACCCCGGAAGCCCGAGTATTGGACCACGGCCGAGGGCGAACGCATCAAAGCAGTACGAGGGGAGCACACTTATCTGGTTATTGGCTACGATCCTCAAGGCGTGTGGGTGGCCGATCCCTGGGATGGCCGTCGCCATCACTACCCCTGGCAAACCTTTCTGGATAGTTGGAGTATCCTGGACCGCATGGCATTGATCATCCGCGAAATCGCGACCCCTACACCCTGAAGCCCCTAATCCCAATCCTAATCCTAATCCTAATCCTATAATCCTAATCCCACCCCCTACTCCCCTGTAGAGGAGAGAACCATGCCCTTCATCCATCGATCGCGTCGCTCATACCATCTTCTCATCATGCTGGCATTTTGGGTGATCCTGCTCCTGGCCCAGCCGGCTGGGGTCATGGCCCAAGGGGGGCCTATTGATGTCACCATCTATAACATCGATCAAAGCCAGCTCCCCCTGATCCAGGTTTTTGTCATGCCCACCAGCGAGGGACTCGTTCTGCCTGATCTGGGGCCTGAAAATTTTCAGCTCTATGAAAACGAAACCCTGCAGAAGATCACCGATGTGTCTTATGATCGCGTAGGGACTCAGGTGGCCATTGTGTTGGATGCTTCGGGCAGTTTCATGGAGACGGGAGTTACGGATTCTCAGAAAAAGCGCATAACCGAGGCCCAGGACGCGATCCGAGCCCTGGTGAGCAAAGAAGCCCAGTGGCTGGATATCGAAGGCCAAAGCGATTGGCTGATGCTCATGGCCCCCACCTCCTCTTCCCAATTCGAGGTGGTGCAGGATTGGACCAGCGGGTACAACGGGATCTCCAACGCGGCCTATCTTTTGAAGCCTGTGAATGGCGACACGCCCTTGCTGAAAATGCTCAAAGAAGCCATGATCCACATGAAGGATCGGCCCGACTATGAGAAACATGCTAAATTCTTGTTGGTCTTTTCCGATGGGGTCGACCGCATCAGCGTGCAAGATATCACCGATATCATCAATCGGGCCAACAAGTTAGGGATTACTATTTTAAGTGTCAAGATCGGTCCTCCGAATGAGGGCCAGGCCCGCAACCTGCAGCGCCTGGCCGAAGAAACCGACGGCGCGTACGCGGTCTATCAGGGGATGGATTCCCTGGCTCCCCTCTACGAACGCATCCGGTCCCAAAGTTATCAATATCGCCTCACCTACCATCCCAAAAACCTGGAAGACCCCGCACCCCGCTCCGTTCAGGTGGAAGTTTTGGTGGATGGCAAACCCTATAAAAGCCAGGCCGTCACCTTCCATGTGGGCATTCAGCCCCTCTTTGTGGATATCGCGGACCCCGATACCATCCCCCCGGGCGGAGCTCCCGATCCCTATAATTATACTCCCCTGGATGGCAAGACCATCAAACGGGTCACCGACGATTGGCATGTCCCCCTTAATGAGATCCCTCCCACCCAGATCCCCCTGCCCGTCATCATCCGCATTCCTGAGGATCACAATCGGGCTATTATGACCATGCGCCTATTGGTAGATGGCAAAGTCAAGGGGCGTGAGATCACGCCCGATAAAATTTTTATGCTTGACCTTTCGGACTTGCCCAAGGGGGAAAACACCCTGACCTTGATGATCGAGGTGGAGGATGCCTTTGGCATTGTCAGCCGCAGCAAACCTGTTCGGCTCCATGTGATTGTCGACCGCCCTGAACCCCCATCCAACAGCATCATCGCGGGCCAGGCCAAAGGCCGGGAAGGGGATCAGCTTGTCCTCCTTGATGCCCAGGGTAAACAAGTGGCCTCCACCACGGTAGGCGAAGATGGCAGTTACCAATTTACCGGCCTACCCGAAGGCCAATACATCATCCGGGATTACACCCAACCCGAAGGGGTTGCGGAAATCGGCCCCATCCCTGTCGATGGTCAAAGCCAGATCATCATCCCTCCGGAAAAGGGCTTGCAACCTCCTCCTCTGATTTCCACCAAGGAGGTCAAAAGCCCCTTCTATTGGATTCCCTGGATCCTGGCCCTGCTAGCCCTGGCATTCTCGGTGTACGTCTACTTCAAACGGCCACAGGCCGTGATGAACAGTCTGACTGCCGTCTCGAACGCGGTGCAGGAAATGACAGAGCCCTTCCGCCCGCGACGAGGCGTGCAACAGCACGCTCGGGCTTCCCTGGTGCCCATCCTCGATGACGCGGGCACCCGGGGCAAACCCATCCCCATCGTAGGGCAAAGCGTGTACATTGGCCGCGATCCGGCCCGAGCCCAGATCGTCTTCTCGGACCCCACGGTCTCTCGCCTCCATGCCCGCATCGTGGAAGAATCGGACGGCGTCTTCCTCCTCTACGATGAAGGCAGTTCCAGCGGCACCTACGTCAACGAAAAACCGGTCACCCATGAACCTGTACGCCTCAGCTCAGGCGATTTCATTGAATTCGGCCGGGTGCGAGTGATCTTTGTGCCTGAGAGCGATGCTGAAGTCACAGAACCCTTTATTGGAAGGAGCTAAGCCGTGTCCCCTGCACTGCAAGAAGGCATTCGCATTGGTCCCTATCGCGTGGTCAAAGTCTATCCTCATCACCGGGGAGGCTTTGCCAGCGTCGCCATTGGCGTACGTGAAGACGACAATCAGGAGGTTCTGGTCGCGCTCAAAATCACCCGCTCCGAAACGGGGGCGAACAATGACACCTATGCCCGGGCCTTGAGCAACGAAGTGGAAACCTTGCGCCGCCTTAAACATCCGGGTATCGTGCGATTATACCCCATCAAAGTGGACAACCGGCGTTTTTCCTTCATGGCCCGGGCCACCACCCTCCCCGGCCAGCCCTGGTACTTTGTCATGGAATACCTGGCCGGTGGCTCGGCCGAAGACCTCATCGATCAATATGGCATGGTCGATCCGGTCCTGGCTGCCGAGATCATGCAGCAAATAGGCATGGCCCTGGATTACATGCATGCTCGGGGGTACGCGCATCTCGACATCAAGCCCAACAACATCCTCTTTCGCCGCCCCATCACCCCCGATGAACCCCCAGAAGCCGTGCTGGTGGATTTCGGTTCTGCGCAAAAGGAGACCCGACGCGCGGAAGTGGAAGCCGGCGCGTTGGTCTATCTGCCTCCGGAACGGGTGCGGGTGATGCGGGGCGAGGCAGCGCCCGAGTCGGTTGTCAACAAAAGCGCGGCCGATATCTACGCAATGGGGGTCACTTTCTATCGTCTTCTCACCGGGCAGTTGCCCTTTAGTGGCCGACGCGCCCAGGTCACCACAGCCATCTTGCACGATGCCCCCACCCGCCCCCTGACATATAACCCGGCCATCCGCCGCTATCGGGAATTGGACGAGCTGGTCATGCGCATGTTGGATAAGCAACCGGACCGTCGCCCCACCGCGCAAGAAGTGGTGACCCGCCTGGATCAAATCGTCCCCCCACCCCGATTCGGTTCGGCCCAGATCCGCAAAGCCCTCACCGCAACCCCATCGCCACGGGGCTCTAGAAGGAATCCATGGCGCTGGGTGGCCCTGCTTTTGGGGGTGGCCCTCCTGGCGGAGACAGCCGTGTTGGCCATCAACTGGCCCCTGGCCCCCTTCACCCCGAAACAGTCCTCTTCCC
>JALWZT010000164.1 GCA_027002405.1 Anaerolineae bacterium
TTACTGATTACTGATCACTGATTACTGATCACTGCCCCCTCCCCCATGCTCACCCTCGCCCTCGCCCTCGCCCAAATCGACATCATCCTCGGTGACAAGCCCGCGAACCTGGCCCGGGCCGAACCCCTCATCGCCCAGGCGGCCGACGCCAACGCCCACCTCATCCTCTTCCCCGAACTGTGGACCACGGGCTACGACCTCCCTCGCGCCTCGGTCCTGGCCGAACCCTTCCCCGACGGCCCCACCGCGCGCGAGCTCCGAACCTGGGCTCGGAACTACGGCCTGTGGATCGGCGGCTCCATGCTGGAACGGGATGAACACGGCCGGGTTTACAACGCTGCCTGGCTGTTCGGGCCCGAGGGCCAGGCCGTGGGCCCCTACCGCAAGATCCACCGCTTCGGGCCCATGGCCGAAGACCGCTGGCTGGATGCAGGCTGTGAGCCCGGCCTTTTCCATCTGCCCTGGGGCCAGACAGGTGTGGCCATCTGCTACGACCTGCGCTTCCCCGAACTCTTTCGCGGCTACGCCCTGGCCGGGGCCCGGCTCATCCTCCTCCCCAGCGAATGGCCGCATCCCCGCCTGCATCACTGGCGCACCCTGGTGCCAGCCCGGGCCATCGAAAATCAATGCTTCGTGGCCGCCGTGAACCGCGTGGGCAAGGACCGGGCAAACACCTTTTGCGGACATTCGATGGTGGTGGGGCCGTGGGGCGAGGTGCTGGTGGAAGCTGAGGAGTCCCCAGAGCTCCTGGTCACGACCCTCGATCTATCGCAAGCGGAAGAGGTGAGAAGCCGCATCCCCGTGCTGCAGGACCGGCGTGAGGATTGTTACCATGTCGCAAGAGATTGAATTGAAATGCCAGTTGGATGAATCCACGGCCCGGGCCTGGCTCGCCGCGCGGCAACTGGGCCCCTACCGTCTAGGGCCCATGACCACGCGAGAGCTGGTCGATACCTATTACGACACCCCCGACACGCGACTGGCCCGGGCGGGCTACGCGCTGCGCTACCGCCGCCAGCATCACCAGGGCGAATTGCAGGCCAAAAGCCTGACTCCAGCCCAAGGGGCATGGCACACCCGGGAAGAATGGAGCATTCCCACCCATGATCCTACCAATCCCGCGGCCTGGCCCGACACCCCGGAAGCCCGTACATTGCGCCAATGGCTCGGCGACGCGCCTTTGCAGCCCCTATTCACCGTGCATCAAATCCGACACCAGGCGCCGGTCCTGGACGATAAAAACCGGGTGATTGCCCAACTCAGCCTGGATCAAGTGCGATGGCAGGCGGGGGAACGCGAGGATGAGGCCTGGGAACTCGAGTTGGAGCTGCAACCTTCGGGGGATGAAAGGCAACTGCATGCATTGCAGCAGATTTTGTGCCAGGCGCCGGGCCTGCGCCCTCAAGCCCAGAGTAAATACGAACGGGGGATGATGCTGGTCCGTAAATAGGATCAGGATTAGGATTAGGATTGAGGATTGTTAGGCCGAGGTTAGGCGCGAGCAGGAGTAATCAGTGATCAGCGAGTGTTCAGTGTTCAGTAGCACTCCCGTGGCCAGCCCGCAGGGCTTCGTATCCGTAGCCCGGAGGTTTAGCTCCGAGCAGAAGCTTCATCTTCATCGCCGGGCGGGCGGCAAAGACCTTGAAGGTCTGGGAGACCCTTCAAGGTCTGGAGCTGGCGTTGGCCTCGCGGGTGGTGGTGCCAAGGCCAGCCGCCTGCACCGGGGGATAATTCCCCGGCTAGAAACAGCGCCCCGGCGGAGCCAGCCGGAATTATCCGGCGCCGTTCTATAGCCCGGCGACTTCATGAACCTGTTGGCTTACTGCGGTACTGCGGTACGCCGAGAGTGCCCCCTCCCGACCGCTTCTGCAGGAGGGGATGAGTCTTACGTAGCCCCTCCGTTCCGGGTGATCACCCCTCCCCCGCAAGCGGGGGAGGGGCAGGGGTGGGGGCCAATCGGCCGGATCACCGCCCCGGCCGGATTGCTCGGCAACCTGCTTGAGGTTTGCCAACAGCCTCACTTCATCGCCGGGCGGGCGTGGTGGCCCCAGACCTCGGAGGTCTGCGCAGACCCTCCGAGGTCTCATGCTCACCTGCCACCTGCCACCTGCAAACTGCGTCCCCATGGCGCTCGCTTCGCTCGCTAGATGCCCTTCGATTCCTCAGGGCAGGCTTTCGCTCCCTTCGGTCGCTCAGCATGACGAACCTCTGCGGAAATCTGCGTCCCCCTTTTCCCCGGTATCGGCGAGCTGCCGTTTGTGGCATTTGTAAACAAGAAAAATTCGTCAGATTCGCTTCATTCGTGTCGAAAATGGGAACGAAGATGCGGAAGTGAGCCCGAGGTTTTGACCCTGGGCTCATTTTTTTGAGACGGTACGGAGACAGGGATGAGGTATGCTAGGGGTACCATGACTCGCAACACCCTCCGTACATCCTTCCTCATCCGTTTTTGGCATCAGCGCGCTGGCTCAACCCAGGAGGAGAGCTCATGGCGGGCTCAAATCACCCATGTGCAAAGTGGTGAATATGGCTATGTGGACGATCTTTCCTCTCTCATTGCTTTTATGGAACGATGGACAGGTACTCTGGCAAACGGCCAGTCGTCCGCGCCCTTTCCATCTTCTGTCCCGAAAGTAGAGGACGCAGATGAACGCTGATGAAAGCTGATTCACGCAGATAAAATCAGAATAAAAAATCATCTGCGCAAATCAGCGTTGCGAAGCATCTGCGCAAATCTGCGTTCTATTTTCGTCGTTATAAGGTCACGTGCGTTAGCCATTCCAAGATAACCCAGATCACCCATGATTGTGTCCCCTTATCATACCACCAAATTCAGGAGAAAAGACTTTCCTATGAACCGCTATAAGTTATTCTCAGTTATTTTCGTGCTGGTCTTGGCCCTTCTACTCGCAGCCTGCGGTGGAAGTGAAGCCACCCCCAAAGACCAAACCACCCCATCTTCGACGTCTTCGACCGATACCTCCACAGAGACTTCCGCTGGAAAGCTGGAAATCCTTGAAGCCACCTTCGCCCATGGACTAGATGACAACATGGGGCCCGTGGACCCGGGCAATCAATTCCAACCGGACGAGACCGTCTATCTCTCCATCAAGCTGAAGGGCAAGCCCAAGGAGGGCGTGGTCTCTGCCCGCTTCATGTACGGCGATCAGGAGATCGCGGAAGCGTCGGTGGACCTGGCCGAAGCATGGAAGGAGGAAGGACTGATCTTCGCCATCGGCGGCAACACCCAAGTGGGCTTCACCCTCTCCCATGATCAGCCCTTCCCCCCCGGCGATGAATACGTCGCCAAGGTCTATCTCAACGGCAAGCCCGTGGACACATACGCCTTCGAAGTCGTGGGCGAAAATGCCTCGGCCCCGGCAGAGACAGAAGGAACCACCTCGCTGGAGATTCTGGAAGCCACCTTCGCCCATGGACTAGATGACAACATGGGGCCCGTGGACCCGGGCAATCAATTCCAACCGGACGAGACCATCTATCTCTCCATCAAGTTGAAGGGGAAGCCCAAAGAGGGCGTGGTCTCCGCCCGTTTCATGTACGGCGATCAGGAAATCGCGAAAGCATCGGTGGACCTGGCCGAGGCATGGAAGCAGGAGGGCGCGGTCTTCGCCATCGGTGGCAATGCCCAGGTGGGCTTTACCCTCACCCACGATCAACCCTTCCCGGTCGGCGATGCGTACAAGGCCGAGGTTTATCTTAACGGCGAGCTGGCAGAGACATATCCTTTCCAGGTGGTGGGCGAAGGGGGCAGCGCCACAACCCCCTCAGGCGAACACACCGTCACCATCCACGCGCTTTGGTACGCCACCGATGCCTCGGGCAAAGCCTTTGGCGGCGTCAGCCCTGTGCGGGTGAGTGTGCGGCCCAGTCAAAACAAAGAGCTGCGCGTGGGCTTTTTCGAAGAGGAAGTGGGCGGCCTGGGCCCCATGTGGCGGGCTGCCGGCTGGACCGCGGTGGTGGTGGCCAGTCAATTGCTGGGCATCGACCCGCGGGATTATGAATTCGCCTATTCCGTGGGAGGTCGCATCGACGGCCCCAGCGCGGGCGCTTACATGACCGTCGCCACCCTGGCCGCGTTGCAGGGCCATGATGTAGCTCCTGACATCTTCATGACCGGCACCATCAACCCCGATGGCACCATCGGCCCGGTGGGGGGCATTCCCCAGAAGATCGAAGGCGCGGCCGAAAACGGCGCCCGCATGGTGCTTATCCCCGCGGGGTTGCGCTACGACTACGACGCGGCCACGGGCAAACAAGTGGATGTGGTGGAAAAGGGGCGTCAACTGGGTGTCGAGGTGCGCGAGGTGAGCACCATCTTCGACGCCTACCAGTTGCTCACGGGCCAGCCCCTGCCTCGTCCTCAGGTCACTGGCGGATCGCCCGAACTACCCCCGCGCGCGTTCGACCGCACCCGGGCCAAAGCCCAGGAATGGATGGCCCGCTACCAGGACGCTCGCGGCCGTTTCAACAGCCTCGCGCCCGAGATCGTCAATTTCTTCTCTGACGAAATCGCCAATGTGGACCAGGCTGCCGTGCGCGCGGATAGCGCGCTCCAACAAGGCCTGGCCGCGGTGGCCTATTCCCGGGCCGTGGAAGCCACCGTCCAGGCCCAGGTGCTCCTCCTCTTGGGGGAAATGATCCAGCGTTACGCAGCCACCCAAGATGTCCAATCCCTGGCAGACTATCTCATCGCCACCCAATCCACCCTCACCGAGCAGGAGGCCGTGCTCGATCTGCTGCAAACGGAAAATCCTCGCTCGGCCAGTGATTATGTGGCCCTGTTCGACGCCTACACCAGCATCGGCCAGGCCCAGGGGCTTATCGTCCTGGCCAATGACGCCATCCAAAAGCTGGTGAACAACGCGGCCAACATGAGCGACGAGGATTTCATTGGTCAGCTCATGGAGATTTCTGCCTATTATGTATTGGCCAAGGACTTTGTCCAGCTTGCCCGCGACAGCGTGGATATCGGCTTTGGCTATGGCCAGGAACAGGAAATCCCCCAGGATCGGATCGATGCCATGGCCGAGCTTTTGCGCCATGCCTCGGACGCGAACCTGGACTATTTCGACAGCGTCATCGTTCAGGATCTGGCCGACGCCTGGAGCATCCACCCCAATGTGGCCAGACAACTGCTCATGTCCTACGACTGGTCCTACCTCTTTGTGGAAGCCGCTTCCGCGGGGGTGGAAGCCTTGAGCGCGGGCCTGGGTGATCCTGCGGAGGCGACCCGTCTGAAGCTGGGGAGCAGCGTCAGCAACTATGCCCTGACCTCCGCCCTGCTGGCCAAGCACTACGCGCTGGGCGCGCAGTTGGATCAAGATGGCAACATCGTGGCCATCAGCCGAGAACGGGCCCTGGCCGACATGCTCGACCTGGCGGATCAGCGGGCCAGGGAGCTCATCGCGCTCAATGGTGACGATGTGCCTGTGATGGCGGTGCTCTACTACGAAAACGCCCGTCTGGAACGGCAGGGCGGGCCTGAGGAGCAGCTTTCTGCCTTGCAAGACTACTGGTCCGCGGCCACCCTGGCCACGGTGCAGGCCTATCTCTCGGGCCGGTTCGGGCAGTGAGATGCTATGTAAATCGAGTAATCAGTGATCAGTAATCAGTAATCAGTGTTCAGTAGCGCCGAGGCTAGAAACAGCGCTGCGGGGCTAGCCGGATTCATCCGGCGCCGTTCTGTAGCCCGGCGACTTCATGATGCTGTTGGCAAACCTCGAGCAGGCTGCCGGGCAATCCGGCCGGGGCGGTGATCCGGCCGTTCGGCCCCCACCCCTGCCCCTCCCCCGCAAGCGGGGGAGGGGTGATCACCCGGATCGGAGGGGCTACGTAAGACTCATCCCCTCCTGCAGAAGCGGTCGGGAGGGGGCACTCTCGGCGTACCGCAGTAAGCCAACAGTATC
>JALWZT010000165.1 GCA_027002405.1 Anaerolineae bacterium
CTAACGCGTCCCCCGACGGCATTCTGTATGCCAGTGGCTCGCGTCATCACCCAACACCGGGGGATAATTCCCCCGGCTAGAAACAGCGCCCCGGCGGGGCTAGCCGGAATTATCCGGTGCCGTTCCTTCGCGCCCGAGGCTGAACTTAGTGCCTTCGAGAAACTCTTGCAGTATCGCGGCCGCGGCAATGGCATCATTGGCCACGCGACGATCCTTTTTGCGGGCTCGGGTTGCCAGGATCTGGTCCGCCACAAAGGAGCTCAGCCGTTCATCCTGATAAACCAGGGGCAGCCCCAGTCGCCGACGCAGCCGTTCCGCATACTTACGCACCCGTTTGGCCTGAGCCCCCTCACTGCCATCCATATTCAGGGGCAGCCCCACCACCAACCCCTGGGCCCCCACCTCGGCCACCGCCCGGGCAATGGCCGCGAAATCCTGTTCCTTACTTTTCCGCGTCAGCACCCGCAAAGGCCGGGCCAGGCGCACTTCGTCATTGCCTACAGCCAGGCCAATGCGCTTTTCGCCGATATCCAGGGCCAGCCAGGTGGTCATCTGCTATGTAAATAGGATTCGGATCAGGATTAGGATTGAGATGGTCAGGACAACGTTGAGCGAGGGGACAACGGGCGTGATGCGTGAAACGTAAAACGTGAGAGCCTTACGCATCACGCATCACGCATTACGCATCACGCATCACGTTTCACGGCCCGCCAACTGGCCGCGAGACGTTTTCATCCGTATCGGCGAGCTGCCGTTCGGGGTGACTGCTTTGAAAATAGGAGCAGGATTAGGATTGAGGATTGTCAGGCCGAGGTTAGGCGCGAGTATGAGTAATCAGTGATCAGTTATCAGTAATCAGTTGTGGGCCTAGCCGGATTATGAACGTTTACAAAACAATCCGGTAATAGAATGAGGCCTATGACCCGTTTAATTTGTAAAACTCCATCATCCGGCGCCGTTTTATAGCCCGGCGACTTCATCGCCGGGCGGGCGTGGCAGACGCGGCCTCGGCCGGCTAGATGACGCCAAATACCTGAAACGCACATCGTGACCACCTGCCACTTGCAAACCTGCAAATCAGCGTCCCCATTTTCGTCGTGATGTGATGAGCTATCGCTCATGGCGCCTGTTCCGTTACTTATACACCCTCACGATGATCCGGGAAGGGAGGCGGGGCAGGGTCTTCATCCATGAGGGCTCCAGGATGATTTGAGGCGGTCGCGCCAGATCAAAGGTGTTCATCAAAAGTTGGGGAGCATCCTCCACGGCCGCGCCCGCGAGCAGGGCCCGAACCTGGCTAGCCTGAATGGGATGGATGACCTCGGCGCTGGCCGTCAAATTGAAATTCACAAAATCCTCGCCGAACAGGGTAAACTGCGGCTCTCCGGTTTGCAGGGTCTCTGGGAGCAGATACTGGTCCTGAGGCACGGTTTCTTGCAAGGCCCGTTCGGCCAGTTGTTGGGCGCCGGCCATATCCACGGCCAGCCCTCGAGCCAGAAGCTGCAATTGCAACCCCAGGGTATCGGCATGTTCCCCCGAAAACCGGTCGTAGGTTTCGGCCAGCACAAAGGTTTGCACCGTCTCCGGCGGGATGTATTCGCCCGGCCGCAGGTTTTCGCCCAGTTTGGCATAAGCTTGCTTCTGCAATTGCGCCAGAAGCTGATTTTTCAGACGGTCCTTGTCCGCCTGGGTCACGGTGGCCACCCGTTCCACCGTGCCCCCCTCGGTGTTGAACGGGTTACTCACCCGGAGGCTGAGATTCAAAGGCCCTTCGATTTCGTTGATGGTGAGGGCAGGCACATTCCCAATGAGCCCGGGCTCCACGGCTTCGATCTGCCCCTGGGCCTGTTGGCCCACGCCCGCGGGCACCACCACCTCTTCGGTGGTGCGAAAGCGGACATTTTCGCCAAAGGTGGTGCGCACAATGGTGCCTTCGGGGACGATGATCTCCCGCCCGGTTTTATTGAAGAAGGTGACGACCCCCGTGGCTTTGCCCACAGGGGCCTCGTCCAACCCGGTGGTGGGGGTGGTGTCGTAGCCTTCCACCCGGGCCTGAACCACCCGGGCCGGGGTGAGCATATTCAGATAGTCGGGCGCCTCGATGCCCGTATGCGCGGTAATGCTCACCGATTTGAGGATGCGTTGCCGGGCCGGGACCAGGATGATGGTGGCCTGGGGCAGCAGGTACCAGGTCACCCCCAGGATGAGGAGGGTCATCAGCCCGATGAAGAGGGTATAGCCTAGACCTTGCAGCCAGGGGCGCTCCCGACGGGTTTTGGCTTCGCCCCACAGGATGGTGCCATCGGGCCTGGTGATGATGGCGGGCGCGCGCAGGGCCACGGCCGCGGCAGGGGGCGCGGGCAAGTAGGGATGCCGCAGCTTGTGGGGTGGGGGCAAGGGAGGCTCGGCCTTGGGCCAGCGCCAGCGTTTGCGGGCCGCGGCTTCGGAGGCATAGACCGGGATGCGGGCCTTTTTGGCAAAATATCGAACATCCTTATCCCGGGTCACCAGCCCGATCTGCACCCCGGCCTCATCCGCCAATCGGCGAAGGGCTTTGAGCCGGGCCAGATGCGCGAAATTGTCCACCTCATCGGGAAAGGTGAAAAGCAAACGCTGATGCGGTTGCGCGCGCAAGACCGCCAGCCGCGCCTGGGCCACGGTTCGAACGGGAACGATCTCGATCTCGCCCCGAGAAGGGGCTTTCGAAAGAGTTATCATGAACGAGGGCTTACCCCATAATGACGAAAATGGGAATGTAGTGTGCAGGTGGCAGGTGGAGGGAACGCAGATGAGGGAACGCAGATGAGGGAACGCAGATTGACGCAGATGCAACGCAGATTTCCACTGATTACTGATAACTGATCACTGATTACTTTCTTCGTGCCTTCCCCTCCCCCGCGTGCGGGGAAGCCGGAGGAGGGCCTTCGAGCCTTCGTGGCTCTATTTACGGAACATTATCGGTGGATTTGAGCTCGCACCACATCGGCCGCGGCAGCCAGCGCGTCCGACAGCTTCGCGGCATCTCGGCCGCCCGCCTGGGCCATGTGGCTCCGGCCCCCGCCTCCGCCACCAATGATGGGCGCCAAGGCCTTGACGATCTCGCCCGCGTGCACCCCTTGTTCCACCACATCCGGGGTCACGGCCGCGATCAGCATGGGTTTCTGGTTGAGAATGGCGCCCAGGACCACCACGCCCGAGCCCAGTTTATGGCGCAGGTCATCCGCAAGTCGACGCATTTCCTCCACACTCTTGACTTCCACCTGCTGCGCGAGGACCTTCACGCCCGCCACATCCTGGGCCCGAGCCGCCATTTCTTGGGCCTGCTGGCTGAGCATCCGCTGGCGCAGGCGCTGCAATTCCCGTTGCAATTGCGTGACCTGTTCCTTCAGCTCGGTGACCTTTTGGACCAGATTCTCTGCGGGCGTGCGCAGAGTCTGCGACAATTGATTCAAAATATCCAACTGGGATTCAAGATAGCGCACGGCCTCGTGCCCGGTGAGGGCCTCGATGCGGCGCACGCCCCGGCCTACCGATCCTTCGCTCACGATGATAAAGGGCCCGATCTCCGCGGTGCGCTGCACATGCGTGCCCCCGCACAACTCATAACTGCGGAAGCGTTCATCTCCCAGGGACACGGTGCGCACGATCTGGCCATATTTTTCGCCGAACAGCGCGGTCGCGCCTTCCTGGATGGCTTCATCCAGCGGCTTATATTGGATTTGCACCGGATAATCGGCCAGGATGGCTTCGGTGACGGTCTCGGTGATCTTTTTCAGTTCCTCTGGGGTAAGAGGCTGGTCGTAGGTGAAGTCGAAACGCAGGCGGTCGGGCGCGACCAGGGACCCTGCTTGCTGGACGTGTTCCCCCAGGTGCAGGCGCAGGGCTTTGTGCAAAAGATGGGTGGCCGTGTGATTGCGCATGGTATCCCACCGCCGCGCTTCGTCCACGGCCGCGGTCACCTGGTCCCCCACATGCAAGGTGCCCGATTCGATCACGGCATCGTGCACGATCATGTTGCTCACGGGCCGTCGGGCCTGGGTCACCTGGGCTCGGCCTTCTGGCCCTTCGATCACGCCCGTGTCGCTGACCTGGCCCCCGGCTTCCACATAAAAAGGCGTTTCTGCCAGCACCATCTCCACCTGATCCCCTGCCTGGGCTTCATCCACCAGCTCGCCTTCCTTGATAATGGCGGCAATGCGCGTCTGCCGGGTCATGCTGGTGTAGGGATCGTAGAGAACACCTTCGGGGGGCAAAAGCCCTTTGCCTTCCAGATTGGGCAACAAGGCCGCGTAGAAATCCGCGCCCGCGCCATATTGGGCCTGGCTGATCTTGCCCTGACTGATTTCCCGATGCCGCTGATCCGCGGCCCGGTATCCTGCTTCATCCACATCAAACCCGCGCTCATTGCAGATGTCGCGCGTGACTTCGAAAGGCAACCCGTAGGTGGATTTCAGATTAAACGCGACATCACCGGGCAAGACCTTTTCCCCCTGCTTTTGCAGCTCGGCCAGGGCTTCGTCCAGGATTTGCAGGGCGCGGCCCAGGGTGTGGATGAACTGCTCCTCCTCCAGGGTCACGGTGCGACGGATGAGCTCCTGGCGTTCCACCAATTCGGGGTAGACCCCGCCCATCTTGGCCACCACCGCGTCGGTCACCTGGGCCAGGAAGGGATCGGTGAAGCCGATCTTGCGGCCAAAGCGATGGGCGCGACGGATCACCATGCGCAGCACATAGCCCCGCCCCGCGGGCCCGGGCCGCACGCCATCGGCAATCAGGAACGCGGCGGCGCGGCTGTGGTCCGCGATGACGCGATAGCTCACAATATGCTTTTGGCGTTCTTCGTCGCTGTGGCCCGTGAGGGCCTGAACCCGGTCCATGATGGGTTGGAACAGGTCCGTGTCGTAATTCACGGGCTGATTTTGAATCACGCTGACGATCCGCTCCAGGCCCATGCCCGTATCCACGCCCGGTTTGGGGAGGGGGGTCCGCACCCCGCTGGCATCCTGGTTAAATTGCATAAAGACCAGGTTCCAGATTTCCAACCATCGGTCACAGCCGTTATCCAGGGCGACAGAGCAGTTGGGGTCGCCGCAGGTGCAGGCTTCGGGGCCCCAATCATAATGGATTTCGCTGGTAGGGCCGCAAGGCCCCACATCCCCCATGGCCCAGAAGTTGGTCTTATCCCCCATGCGGTAGACCTTTTCCGGGGGGATGCCCAGTTGTTGGGTCCAGATTGCAAAGGCCTCGTCATCCGAGGTATGGACGGTGTAATAAAGTCGATCCGGGTCCAGGCCCAGGCGATTGACCAGGAATTCGTACGCGTAATGAATGGCGCCTTCTTTGAAATAATCGCCGAAACTGAAATTGCCCAGCATCTCGAAGAAGGTGTGATGCCTGGGGGAAGGCCCCACATTTTCCAGGTCGTTGTGCTTGCCCGAGACCCGCATGCATTTCTGGCACGTGGTCGCGCGGGTGTAGGGCCGCTGTTCCAGCCCCAGGAAAACATCCTTGAACTGGACCATGCCCGCGTTGGTCAGCAGCAGGGTGGGGTCGTTGTGAGGGACAAGGGAGGAAGAGGGCACTCGGGTGTGACCCTGTTCCTCGAAATAACGGAGAAACGCTTCGCGGATGGCTTCACTGGTTTTTGGAGTCATGATGGCTTATCACGTAGAAGGAGGATGAAAAAAGCTCCACTTATTGTAATGGGTGCGTCCTAAATGAGTTGGCGCCAGCCTCCTATCCGAGTGATGGAGTTTTACAAATTAAACGGGTCATAGGCCTCATTCTATTACCGGATTGTTTTGTAAACGTTCATAACTCGGACTCTTTAGGCGCTTCGCGCCGACGGTCGACCTCCGTCGACCGGACGACTGGACGGCGAAGGCCGTCCATTGGCCATAGGCCTTAAGTGTCCGACTTCA
>JALWZT010000166.1 GCA_027002405.1 Anaerolineae bacterium
CCTCCGATCCGGGCGATCACCCCTCCCCCGCTTGCGGGGGAGGGGTGATCGCCCGGATCGGAGGGGCTACGTAAGATTCATCCCCTCCTGCAGAAGCGGTCGGGAGGGGGCACTCTCGGCGTATCGCAGTAAGCCAACAGGTTCACTTCATCGCCGGGCGGGCGTGGTGGCCCCAGACCTCGGAGGTCTGCACAGACCCTCCGAGGTCTCATGCTCACCTGCCACCTGCGTCCCTAATTTTCGCCGTTATGTGGTGAGCCATCGCTCATGGTGCCTGTTCGAAAAAATCTGCGAAAATCTGCTTTATCCGCGTTATCTGCGGCCAATTCCAACCTCCGATGCGGAGGTCCTGAGCTTTGAGGGAAGCAAAGTGCATAACAGCCTCTGGTAGTTACCCGTCATGACTTGTGGGTAATGAAGAAGCGTTCCATAACTAGGATGTCGATGCCGCTGCGTCGAAAGGTGTGGTATGCATCCGCCGGGGTGTTGACAATGGGCTCGCCACGCAGGTTGAAGCTGGTGTTCAATACCACGGGCACCCCTGTAGCGTCGCCAAAATGACGAACAATGTGATAGTAGCGAGGGTTCCAGGCTTCTCGGATGGTTTGCAAACGGCCGCTGCCGCCTACATGGGTGGTGGCCGGGATCACGTCCCATTTGTCCTCTCGTACCGGGGCCACCATGAGCATGAAACGGGGCAGATAATGGCGTTCCGGGGTCTGGATGTCGAAATAGGCGGATGCGGCTTCTTCCAGCACCACCGGCGCAAAGGGGCGGAAGGGTTCGCGGAATTTGATCTTGGTGTTGACGATGGCTTTCATTTCCGCACGACGAGGGTCTGCCAGAATGGAGCGATTGCCCAGTGCGCGTGGCCCCCATTCGGTGCGGCCCTGATACAAGCTCACCACGTTGCCGTCCACCAGGGCCTGGGCCACCCGTTGGGTTAATGCCTCCTCATCGTCTATGTATTCGTAGGGAATGCCTTCTTTCTCTAAGAAGCTCCGGATCTGGTTTTCGCTGAACGACTGCCCCCAGTACGCGTGTTCCATCACAAATTTCCGGGGTTGATTCAGCAGTACATGATAGGCATACAAAGCCGCGCCCAAGGCGCCGCCATTATCCCCGGCCGCGGGCTGGATGTAGATATTTTCGAAAGGCCCTTCGCGCAGAATCCGGCCGTTGGCCACGGAATTCAAGGCTACACCCCCGGCCATGACCAAGTTCTTGCTCCCTGTCAGAGTGTGGGCTTGTTGGATGATGCGCAGGATGGCTTCTTCGGTAAAGCGTTGAATGCTGGCGGCTACGTCGGCATAATGTTGATTGAGCAGCGCCGTATCATCATCCCAGCCGGGGTAATCCTTATTGGGATGGGTGGAGAGGGTGTAGAAATCGGATTCAGGTCGTCGTGGGGGGCCAAAGAGTCGGACGAATTTATCGCTAAAGGTGCGGGTGGCTGAATAATGATATTGGAAGTAGTCCATATCCAGCCAAAGGGACCCATCCTGATAGACGTGAGCTACCTTGGCCACCCTGTCCAGGTACTGGGGGTAGCCATAGGGCGCCATCCCCATGACTTTGTATTCCCCATTATTGACCCGGAAACCCAAAAACGCGGTGAACGCGGAATAAAGCAGGCCCAGGGAGTGAGGAAAGCGGGTCTCTTGCCAGAGTTCAATCCGATTTTCGCCCCGGCCCGTCCAATCGGCCACCCCTTTGCCGATGGTGGTGGTGGTCCATTCCCCCACCCCATCCAGGGTCACGATGGCAGCTTCTTCGAAAGGGGCACTAAAAAAAGCGCTGGCCGCATGGGAAAGGTGATGTTCTACAAAGAGAAATCGATCCCCGGGCACATCGGGCAAAGCCTCTTGCAACAGGGCTTTGATCCACAACTTCTCGTTCATCCAGGTGATCAAGGCTTCTCGAAAGGCCAGCCAAGATTTGGGAAAGGTGGCTAATCCTGTGCGCAGGATGCGATCGAACTTCAGCAAGGGTTTTTCGTAGAAGACCACATAATCCAGGTCTCCCGGCTGAATGCCCGCATGTTGAAGGCAAAATTGAATGGCCCCATGAGGAAACCCGTTGTCGTGTTTGATGCGGCTGAAGCGTTCTTCTTCCGAGGCCGCGACGAGTTCGCCATCCTTGAGTAGGGCTGCCGCGCTATCGTGATAAAAGCAGGAAATGCCTAGAATGTACATGGTTAGGATTTGGATCAGGATTAGGATTGAGATCACTAGGCCTACGTTGGGCGAGGCAGTAGCGGACGTGATGCGTGAAACGTGAAACGTGAGTATCTTACGCATCACGCATCACGTTTCACGGCCCGCCAGCCTGACTGCGAGGCGTTTTCATTCGTATCGGCGAGCTGCCGTTCCCAGTCGGGATCAGCCCTGTTTTCGGGCTGTGTCGAGGTCCAAATCCTGGGTTGTGCGGCGCAGCCAGGCACTGGCCCGCGGGCGGCGCTTGATCCCCATGGGGTCTGCCAAAAAACGCAGGGGGAGGCCGAACAAAGCCAGGATGGTGAAATAGATGAGGGTGATTAAAGCCCGGGCATTGAAACTACCGATATGCTTCGATACCCGTAACCATTCTCGCCAGAGATTGCGAAGCATGGGATAGGTCGAGCTCCAAAAAAGGGATGTTAATGGCAGATGATACGAAAATCCCTCGATCTTGTCAAAGACCGAGGGACTGCTATGTAAATAGGATTCGGATCAGGATTAGGATTGCGGATCGCCAGGTCCACGTTGAGCGAGGCGGCAAAGGTTCGTATTGCGTATTCCGTATTCCGTCCAGTCGTTACGCAATACGCAATACGGAATACGAGTCACGCCGCCCTGGCCGCAAGGCATTTTCGTCGGTATCGGCGCGGGCTTGCCCGCCGTTGGACTGCTTTGTAAAAAGGATTCGGATCAGGATTAGGATTGAGGATCGTCAGGACAACGTTGAGCGCGGCGGCAACGGACGTCAAACGTAAAACGTGAAACGTGAGAGCCTTACGCATTACGCATTACGCATTACGTGGCTGGCTTCCCGCGCCAGCCTGGCCGCGAGGCGTTTTCGTCCATATCGGCACCCTGTCGCGTGTGGCGACTGATCACAGATGCCGTCCTTTTTTCCAAAAAATCCGTGTCGTTCCGTCGCATCAGTGTCATCCGTGGCGAATTGAAACGCCCGTCATCCACAAAATCGCGTCAAATTGGCGTCATAGCAGATTCTAGCGGCGCTTCAGCCATCGGTTGACGCCCCACAAAATCACGGCCAGGGGCGTGAGGATGATCAAAACCACGGGCACGACCACGATGATGAAGCGAATGGCCAGCGTGGCCAGACCGGCCAGAATGGTCACCAATGTTTTGACGCTGCTGTGCACGATCTCCATGAAGGACCAGGTTTCTTCAGGGGTGATCGGCTCGGAAAGCACATGGGGTTCCAGGTGGATATCCAGGGTGGAATAGGCCGTCAGCCTGTCCAGGCGATTCAATTGCCCCTGCATCGATTCAATCTCTGCCCGAATGCGCGAGAGTTGCTCGTAAATTTTCATGATGTCTTCCACATCCCCGCCCCGTTCTTCGGTTTTACGGAGAAGCTCGGTTAATTCCGCCTCCGTCTCCTTCAGCGTTTTAATCCGGGCTTCCAGATCATAATACTGATCCGTGACATCGTTCGTACTGAGTTCCTCATTTTCCACCCGGACCGCGAGTTTACGCAGCGCGGTACGGAAATTTTCAAACCGGCCCGCGGGTACGCGCACGGTAATGTCGTAATACATCCGGTCTCCCCGACGGTAGCTATTCATGCGGGCCACATAGCCCCCCGCACTCTGTACCATCTTCTCGATATCCCGCGCGGCCTGGTCGGTATCTTCCACGATCAGGAAAATGCTGCCCTGATAGATGATCTTCCGCTCTTCCAGCAAATTTTCAGTGGGGACACCGCTGGCCTCTGCTTCTTTCTCTACAGGGACTTCGGGCTGGGCGGGCATCGGTTTTTCAACAACAGTGGTGGCCATGGGCGCTGGCATCTCCTCGCGGGCCAGTTCTTCCCTTACCACAGGTGCAGAGGCACCACAACCCGCGACGAGCAAGGCCAGGGCAAGAAAAAGAGCACCAATAAGATAGGGATATCGTTTCATGGAACACTCCTTTGGGGAGAAGAGAGGTACGGTCGTTCTTACTTTAGGAACGATGCAAAGACAGTTTGGGTTCCCTCCAGGACAGGTGATTTGGGATAACATTTGGGATATTTGGGAAAACATTTGGGATAAATTTTGGATGAGGAGTTGCCCCATTCTGTGGCTCCATGCTAAACTTTCTCTCTGCCTCTGCTGTGGACAGTCGCCATGAGCGACGCCTCACCGCATCACGATGAAAATAGGGCGCAAGTGGCCGGTGGCGGGTGGTCACGGTGTGCGTCTCAGACATTTGGCGTGGTTTAGCCGAGCGTAGTGGCATCCACCACGCCCGCCCGGCGATGAAGTGAACCTGTTGGTTTACTGCGCGAGTACGCCGAATAAATTCAGGTCTGAGGGCGTTCCGCCGCATGTCCCCCTTCGGGGACATGTTTTCCGCCCGGTTGGACCTGTCTGCGCAGGCAGACAGGCGGCCAAAGGCCCCCAGCCCCGACTTCGAGTCGGCGGGGCCAAGGCGCCCAGCAGCCTGTATGGAGTTTGCCAACAGGTTCATGAAGTCGCCGGGCTATAGAACAGCGCCGGATGATGGAGTTTTACAAATTAAACGGGTCATAGGCCTCATTCTATTACCGGATTGTTTTGTAAACGTTCATAATCCGGCTAGCCCCGCAGCTGATTACTGATGACTGATCACTGATTACTTCTGCTCGCGCCTAACCTCGGCCTGACAATCCTCAATCCTAATCCTGATCCCATTTACGGAACATCCCCCATCATCGATTTGCCTATGCTCACCCTGAAATTTGGCGGGACCTCGGTAGGAGATGCCCGCGCCATTGCCCAAACCGCGTCGGTTATTCTGCAAACCAAAACCCAAGACCCCCACGTCGTGGTCGTGACTTCGGCCATGAGTGGCGTCACCGACCTGTTGGTCAACGCAGCTCATGCCGCGGCCGCGGGCCAGCGCCAACCCTATCTGGACGCCCGGGATGTGCTTTTGGAAAAGCACATGACCGCGGCTCAAGCCTTGCTCGCCAGCGAGGAGGAGCTGGCCCAATATCAGCATCATCTTGAGGAACAATTACGCTTTTTCACCCGCCTTTGCTCGGCCGTGTACGTCCTGGGCGAGCTCACGCCTCGAGGCCTGGACGCAATCTCGGGCCTGGGCGAACGCCTGGCCGCGCCCTTGTTGGCCGCGGCCTTGCGAGCACGCCAGACCCAGGCTACCTGGGTCGATGCCCGGGAAATCCTCGTCACCGATGACCAATTCGGCGAAGCCGCTCCCCTGCTGGGCCCTACATGCGAAAGAAGCAAGGCCCGGCTCCAACCTTTGTTGGAAGCTGGCATCACGCCCGTGGTCACTGGATTCATCGGGGCCACGGCGACAGGCATTCCCACCACGCTGGGGCGAGGAGGCTCCGATTTTTCGGCAGCCATCCTGGGAGCCTGCCTTCAGGCCGATGAAATCCAGATCTGGACCGATGTAGACGGCATCCTCACGGCAGACCCGCGCATTGTGCCCCAGGCCCGGACCCTGCGCCAGCTTTCTTACAACGAAGCGGCCGAAATGGCCTACTTCGGCGCCAAGGTCATTCACCCCAAAACCATGCTCCCCGCGGTGGAGCGGGGCATCCCCATCCGCATCCTCAATACCTTCCACCCTGATGGCCCCTCCACCCTCATCTCCAACCATCCTACCGGGGATGGTCTGGTCAAAGCCATCACGGCCATCCGAGACCTGACTTTAATCAATGTGGAAGGCCGGGGCATGATGGGGGTGCCGGGCATCGCGGCTCGCACCTTCCGCGCCGTGGCCGATGTCAAGGCCAATGTGCTGATGATCAGTCAGGCTTCCTCGGAACAAAGCATTTGCTTTGTGGTGAAAAATAGCCGCAGCCAGGAGGTCATTCAGGCCCTGACCGAGACCTTCGAGCGAGAACTTGCCCGACATTACATCGACCGCATCTATCCGGTTCAGGATGTGGTGATCATCGCGGTGGTCGGGTCGGGCATGCGTGGCACGCCGGGGATTGCCGGGCGTCTTTTCAGCGCGTTGGGCCGCGTGGGCGTCAATGTGATTGCCCTGGCGCAAGGCTCCAGCGAATCCAACATCTCGCTGGTGGTGGCTCGTCCCGACCTGGAAACCGCGGTGCGGGCCATTCATCAGGCTTTCTTCCAAAACCAACACGTTCCCACCCCTCAACTGGTATAGTCCTATGAAAATTGTGCCTCTCATCCAGTTCGGCCTGGGCGGTGTAGGCCGGGCCCTGGTACGCCGGGTGTTGGATGCCAATGATGATTTTGAATGGCGCTATGGGATCCGTTTCCTCTATGTTGCCCTTAGCGACAGTCGCGGCGCGGCCGTTGCGGCCGAAGGGTTTTCTTACGCCCAGCTCATGCACATGCTGACAGTCAAAGCGTCGGGAGGCTCCCTGGCGGATTCGGAATGGGGCTATAAGCGGGGCGAATTGACGGACCTGGTGGATCTGGCCGGGACGGAAGATGCCATCGTGATCGATGTGACCGCGAGCGATGAAACCGTGGATGCCTTGCTTTTGGCGCTGGAGCGGGGCTATGGGGCGGCTCTGGCCAACAAAAAGCCTCTGACTGGCCCCTATCGTACCTTCCGACACCTGACCGCTTCGGGGCGTTGTCGCTATGAATCCACCGTGGGCGCGGGCGTCCCTGTGATTGCCACCCTCAGCGAAACCATTATCCCTTCTCACGATCCCGTCCATCACATTCAGGGTTGTTTCAGTGGCACATTGGGGTTCCTCACCACCGGGTTGGAGGCGGGACGTTCCTTTTCTCAGCTTGTGGCCGAGGCCCGCACCCGGGGCTACACCGAACCGGACCCCCGGGACGATCTCAGCGGCATGGATGTGGCCCGCAAGGCCCTGATCCTGGCCCGCACCCTGGGATGGCCTCTGGAAATGGAGCAAATCCCTGTGGAACCCCTTTTCCCTCCAGAAATGGCCCAAGGATCGGTCGCCGAGTTTATGACTGCATTGCCCCGGTTGGATGAAGCATACGCGCAGCAGATGGCCCAGGCCCGGGCCCAAAACCACACATTGCGCTATGTGGCTCGCATCGAAGCTGGTGAAACCCGAGTCGGATTGCAAGAAGTCCCTCTAGATAGCGCGTTGGGCCAGCTTCGTGGCTCCGACAACCTGGTGGCATTCCACACCCAGGTTTATGCAGAAACGCCTCTGGTGCTCCAGGGGCGAGGCGCGGGCGTGGATGGCACGGCCGCGGGCGTGCTCGCGGATTTGGTCGCCCTGGCCCGATCCTAAAACCTATTATGAACTTATCGCCAATCTGACGCAATTTTGTGAATGCCGGGCGTTTCAATTCGCCACGGATGATACGGATGCGACGGATCGACACAGATTTTTCTGAAGAAGATGGTACGAACCATGTTCAAGACGTTGTTCAAAGTCCTCATCGCCACAGGAGTGAGCCTGCTTCTTTTCCTTTTGCTTTTGGAAGGGGTCTTTCGGGCCTTTGTGCCGGTGCGACCTGTGGAGGATATGGGATGGTTCTGGAATGTGCCGGACCCCATCACAGGATGGAGCGCCCAGCCCGGCGCCGAAGGGCGCTCTTTTAATGATGTCTACGAATACGACGTCGCGGTCAAAATCAATGCCTTGGGATTGCGGAGTCCTGAAAACATCGGCTACGAAAAACCGCCCGGGGTTTATCGCATCCTGGTCCTGGGGGATTCCTTCACCGAAGCCATTCAAGTGGAGCTGGAGGAGACCTTTGGCCAACAACTGGCCCGCATTTTGAATCAGGAAGGATGTCGGGTAGAAGTCATCAACGCCGGTGTAGGGGGGTGGGGGAACGATCAAGAACTTTTATGGTTGAAGCACGAAGGCTATAAATACCATCCCGATCTGATCATCCTCCAGATCTTCCCCCGCAATGACTTCATGAACAATTATCAACCTCTTGAATCCGCGAACATGGGGGCCAATCTCAAACCCTATTTTCGGTTGGAGCATGGGGAGCTGAAGCTGGAACTCTTCCCTTACGATCCCCAGAAAGCACCGCCTGTGCAGGGGGAGCACGTGGTCAAGAAGGTACCCCTTCCTCCTCCGGGGCCTTTGGCGCGGGTCGGGGAATGGCTTTTCAAGCATTCCCATTTCTATCGCTGGTTCGAGCCTCGCATTCGTTTGGTCGCGCCTCGGATAGCCGTCACCCTGGCCCGATGGGGGCTCATCAAACCGGGGATGGAATTTCAGGAGATGGCCCAGGGCGAGGATTATTTCCCCCTGGCTTACAACGTCTATCGTTTGCAATACCCCCCCGAATGGGAAAACGCGGCCGCGGTCACGGCCGCGATTTTTGCGGAGATGAAACGGGAGGCCCATGCCATGGGCGCGGACCTGGTGGCGGTGTTGGCCAATTCGCCCGAGGAAGTGGATGAGCGCTTCTGGCATCGCTTGCAAAAACACTATCCTCCCTTGCAAAGCCCGGCCTTTTCTGCCGATGCCGCGCATGAACACATGCTTGCCATCCTGGCAGCGGAAGGCATCCCTGCCCTGGATTTACGGGACGCGTTCCGCCAATCCATTCAGCAACATCACCGACTGCTGCACTACCCGGTCAACGGTCATTGGAACCCCGCGGGCCATGCCCTGGCTGCTCAAGAATTGGCCCGCTTTTTACGCGAGCTGGGTTTACCCCCATGCCAGGCGACGGGAAAGGAGCACACGGAGCGCCATCCCCTTTTGACACAATGGTCCCCCTTGTGCTAAACTGCCAAATTGCACCTGAAAAACGCCCATACGACTGGATTCTCATCCAGAGGGGACGAGGGACCGGCCCGATGACTCCCCGGCAACCGTCCGCTCGGCCACGGGCGGCACTGGTGCCAATTCCGGCAGGCGGCGCTGACGCCTGAAAGATGAGAGCAATCGCTCAGTCTTCCTTAACCACGCGCCTCCGGGCGCGTTTTTATTTGGCGTCTTGATCCTCTATGCCTATCGAATTGGTTATCTTCGATGTGGACGGCGTCCTGAAACAGGTTGCCGATCCTTATACCTTGCTTCACCGCCATTTCGGCCTGGCCGACCAAGGCCGTCAGCACTTTCAGGCCTTTCGCCAGGGGCACATTACCTATTTTGAATTCGCCCAGTTAGATGCCTGGGCCTGGCGAGGGCGCTCGGTAGCCGAGATCAAACGGGTGTTGCGGAGCACCCCCTATGATCCCGGCGCGTTTCAGGCAGCCCAAGGCTTAAAAGACCGGGGCATCCCTTTTGTTTTGCTCAGCTCCGGTTTTGATCTCCACGTCGAAGATGTGGCTGCGGATTTGGGCGCGGCCGAATGGTACGCCAACATCCTCCATCAGGATGGGGGCCGTATCGTAGGGCGCATGACCGTCCGCGTTCCCTTTGGCGGCAAAGGCCCAGTGGTGCGCGACATCCTCCGCCGTTGGCGCGTCGACCCTGCTCGGGTACTGGCCGTGGGCGATTCCGAAGTGGATATCCGCATGTTCGAGCAAGTGGGCCATGCATTGGCGGTTCGTCCTCGCTCCGAAACCGTCAGCCGGGCCGCGGATGCCACCCTGCCCGATCTCACCGACTTCATCACCTTCCTCGACAGCATGTAAATCGTTGACAATCAACCATTGACAATTAGCCATTGACAATCTCCTAATGTCTATCATCGTCACCGGTTCCATTGCCTGGGATTACCTCATGCGGTTTCCGGGCCGCTTCAAAGACCATATCCTCCCCGGTCAGGAAAAACTGTCGGTCAGTTTTCTGGTCGATGAAAAAGAACGTCATCGCGGAGGCACCGCGCCCAACATTGCCTACAACCTGGCTTTGCTGGGAGAGCGCCCTCGCATTGTCGGCGCTGCGGGCCTGGATTTTGAAGACTATCGCCAATGGTTGGAAAGTGTGGGCGTGGATACCTCGTTGATTCGTATCCATCCAGATGAATTCACGGCCACGTTCAGTGTCATCACGGATCTGGACCACAATCAGATCGCGAGCTTTCATACCGGGGCCATGGCTCGGGCCCGGGAGATCGATTTGCGAGAGGTGGGCGCGGAAAACATCGATTGGGTGATTATTTCCCCTGATGATCCCGTGGCCATGACCAACCACGCCCAGGCCTGTCGAGATATGGGCGTTCCTTTTGTCTATGACCCCAGTCAACAACTGGCCCGCATTTCCCGGGAGGATTTTTTGTTCGGCCTGGAGGGCGCCGCGGTCCTGACGGTCAATGATTACGAGCTGGAAATGGCCAAGCGATTGGCTGGCATGAACGAAACCGAACTCCTGACCCATGTCAAGGCCATCGTGGTGACTCGGGGTCCTGATGGCGCCAGCGTCATCACCCAAGAGGGCGAAATCCATGTCCCTGCCGCCCGGCCCGAAGTGGCTGTCGAACCCACGGGCGTGGGGGATGCCTTCCGGGCGGGCATGCTGGTAGGCTTGAATGCAGGATACCCTTGGGAAACCATCCTCAAATTGGGCAATACCGCCGCGGTGTACGTCATCGAACGCACCGGCACCCAGAACCACGCCTATACCCGGGAGGAATTCCTGGCCCGGGTGCGGGAAAATTACGGCGATTTGCCCGTTTTGAAGACCTGTTGCCAAAAATCGTGATGAAAGATCAGAACAGTCACCACGAACGGTAGCTCGTCGACACCAATGAAAACGCCTCGCGGCCAGGCTGGCAGTCCTGAAACGTGATGCGTAATGCGTGATGCGTAAGGTTCTCACGTTTTACGTTTCACGCATCACGCCCGTTGGTGCCTCGCTCAACGTTGTCCTGATGATCTCAATCCTAATCCTGACCCGAATCCTATTTACAAAGCAGTCCGACGGCGGGCCACCCCGCGCCGATACCGACGAAAATGCCTCGCGGCCAGGGCGGCGTGACTCGTATTCCGTATTGCGTATTGCGTAACGACTGGACGGAATACGGAATACGCAATACGAACCTTTGCCGACTCGCCCAACGTCGGCCTGGCGATTCCTCAGCAACCAGCGATCATTCTATTTTCATAGCAGAATACCCAATACCTAATATCCAACACCTACAGGAGTTTCCATGACTGCTAAAACGTACGACATCAAAGATATCAACCTGGCTGATCAGGGGCGGTTGCGCATGGATTGGGCCGCGAAGGAAATGCCAGTCCTTCGGCTCATCGAAAAACGTTTCGCCCAGGAACGCCCTTTGGAAGGTGTTCGCATCGCCGCGTGTTTGCATGTGACATCCGAAACCGCGAACCTGATGAAAACCTTGAAGGCGGGCGGTGCGGATGTGGTTCTGACAGCATCCAACCCCCTTTCCACGCAAGACGACATCGCAGCGGTGTTGGTGCGGGATTATGATATCCCTGTCTTCGCCATAAAGGGCGAGGATAATGAAACGTATTACGCCCATCTGCGCGCGGCCCTGGATCATCGCCCCAACATCACCATGGATGATGGCATGGACCTGGTGGCCACCCTGCACAAAGAACGCCCCGAGCTTCTGGATGGGGTAATGGGCGGTACGGAAGAGACTACCACAGGGGTCATCCGCCTTAAAGCCATGGCCGCGCAGGGCGCGCTCAAATACCCGGTCATCGCGGTGAATGACGCCATGACCAAACATCTTTTCGATAACCGCTATGGCACGGGCCAGAGCACCATGGATGGCATCATCCGGGCCACCAATGTGCTCATCGCGGGCAAAACCGTGGTGGTGGCAGGGTATGGATGGTGCAGCCGGGGCATTGCCATGCGGGCCCATGGCCTGGGCGCCAATGTCATCGTGACAGAGGTAGACCCTCTGAAGGCTCTGGAAGCCGCCATGGATGGGTATCGGGTGATGCCCATGCTCAAAGCCGCGAAGGAAGGGGATATCTTTGTCTCCGCCACCGGCGATATGCATGTCTTTGACCGACCTCATTTTGAAGTGATGAAGGATGGGGCCATGATGGCCAACTCCGGGCATTTCAATGTGGAAATCAACCTGGATGCTCTGACCGAAATGGCGACTCGGGTGCGGAAGGTTCGTGATTTTGTCGATGAATACCAGATGCCCGACGGCCGACGGCTTTATGTGTTGGGCGAAGGGCGTCTCATCAACCTGGCCGCGGCCGAAGGCCACCCCAGCGCGGTGATGGACATGAGCTTTGCAAACCAATCCCTGGCTGCCGAATACATCAAAAATCATCATCAAGAGCTGGAAAATAACGTCTTCCCCGTGCCCCAACATATCGATCAGAACATCGCTCGACTCAAGCTGGAGGCCATGGGCATTGAGATCGACACCCTGACGCCCGAACAGGAGGCTTACCTCCGCTCCTGGGCCCATGGCACGTGAGTTTAGTTATCAGTAAGCAGTAATCAGTTATCAGTAAACGGTAATCAGTTGTCGAAAAAGAGATAACGGCCTCACCCCCACTGATTACTGATCACTGATCACTGATTACTGAAATAGCTCCTCCTTTGTAAATTCAGGCATCTCAGCTTTCATACTCTCTCCAACAGGAGACACCACCATGAGCACCACCTTTATGCGCTCCCCGAAGCTCTTCTTCACCAGCGAATCGGTGACCGAAGGGCATCCGGACAAAATGTGCGATCAGATCAGCGATGCGGTGCTGGATGCCATTTTGGCCCAGGACCCTAAAGCCCGGGTGGCCTGCGAAACCGCCACCAAGACCGGCTTTGTCATGCTTTTGGGCGAAATTACCACCACCGCCCATATCGATTACGACCAACTGGTTCGTCAAACCATCCGCGAAATCGGCTATACCAATAGCGAATACGGCTTTGACGCGGACACCTGCGGTGTGCAGGTGGCCATCGCCCGTCAGTCCCCGGATATCGCCATGGGTGTGGATAAAGCCTTGGAAGCCAAGCAGGGCTTGATGACCGATGAGGAGATCGCGGCCATTGGCGCGGGGGATCAAGGTATGATGGTGGGATTCGCGTGCAACGAAACCCCCGAACTCATGCCCCTAAGCATCAGCCTGGCCCATCGTCTGGCCCAGCGCCTGGCTTATGTCCGCAAGCAAGGCATTCTCCCCTACCTGCGGCCCGATGGCAAGAGCCAGGTCACCGTCGAGTATGCCTTTGGTCAGCCCCAGCGGGTGGATGCGGTGGTGATCTCCAGCCAACACGCGCCGGAGATCTCCCAGGCCCAATTACGCCAGGACATCATCGAACACGTCATGGCCCCGGTGGTCGGTGATTGGATGGATGGCGCCACCAAAATTTTTGTGAACCCCACGGGCCGGTTTGTCACAGGGGGCCCTATGGGCGATGCCGGGCTCACGGGCCGGAAAATTATCGTGGATACCTACGGCGGCGTGGGACGTCACGGCGGCGGCGCGTTTTCGGGCAAAGACCCCACGAAAGTGGACCGTTCCGGTGCGTACGCGGCCCGTTGGGTGGCCAAGAACATCGTGGCCGCGGGCCTGGCCGACCGGGTGGAAATCCAAATCTCCTATGCCATTGGTGTGGCCGAACCCCTGAGCATCAGCATCGAAACCTTTGGCACAGGGAAAATCGACGACGTGCTCATCGAGCGCATTGTGCGCGAGCACTTCGATCTACGCCCGGGCGCGATCATTCGCGATCTCGACCTGCTGCGCCCCATCTATCGCCAAACCGCGGCCTACGGGCATTTCGGCCGCCCCGACCTGGACCTCCCCTGGGAGCGGACCAACAAGGTAGACGAACTGCGCCAGGCCGCGGGCCTAAAGCCCACGGCTGTGAAAGCCCACTCCTAAGCTCCTCACTTCCTACAAACTCCCCTGCCCTGCCAGGGGAGTTTTTTACCTCCGCGGAGTTGTCTATGAAACGGCTGCTTTCGGGCAATGAGGCCGTCGCACATGGCGCCTGGGAAGCGGGCGTGCGTGTGGCAGCAGGATACCCCGGCACCCCGAGTACAGAAATCCTGGAATCCCTGGCCAAATTCCCCCATGTTTACGCCGAATGGGCCCCCAACGAAAAGGTCGCTTTGGATGTGGCCATTGGTGCCGCATATGCAGGGCGCCGGGCCCTGGCGACCATGAAGCACGTGGGCTTGAATGTGGCCGCGGACGCGTTTATGTACGCGTCCATGACCGGCGCGGAAGCGGGCCTGGTCATTGTCTCGGCCGATGACCCATCCATGCATTCTTCTCAAAACGAGCAGGATAATCGCTTTTTTGCCAAGTTCGCGCGCATTCCCTGTTTGGAACCCAGCGATAGTCAGGATGCCAAAGACTTGACCATCGCGGGGTTTGATATCAGTGAACAATTCGATACGCCCGTGCTTTTGCGTATGACCACCCGGGTGTGCCACACCAGCACCCCGGTGGAGGTGAGCGCGGATCGCCGCCAGGTGAAACCCCTCATCGATCGTTACCCGCGCAACCCTGCCAAATACGTCATGGTGCCCGCCAACGCGCGCAAACGACACCCGGTGATTGAACACCGCCTGGAGGACCTGGCCCGTTATGCAGAAACATTCCCCTGGAACCGGGTGGAGATGCGGGGTACCGATCTGGGCATCATCACCGCGGGAGTGGCGTATCAGTATGCCCGTGAAGTTTTCCCCGATGCTTCGATCCTGAAGCTGGGCATGAGCTATCCCCTGCCCCAGAAACTGATCCGGGAATTTGCCGAGAAGGTGGAACGGGTCATTGTGCTGGAGGAGCTGGACCCCTTCCTCGAAGACCAGATCCGCTTGATGGGGGTGAAACTCTGGCCCGAGGCCGTGAGCTACCCCCATACCAAATCCATCTTTCCGCTGATCGGGGAATTGAATCCAGCCATTGTGCGGGAGCATGCTCAGCAGGCCGGGCTGTTGCCCCAGTCCCAACCGGAAAAAGCCGGGGAACAGCCTCAGGCCACCCCGGTGCCCGCGGGTCTGAAACTCAGCGGCAATGGTCATACTGATCTCCATCTCCCCGCCCGTCCCCCGGTGCTGTGTCCGGGATGCCCTCATCGGGGGGTGTTCTACATCCTGCACAAGCTCAAAGTACCGGTCAATGGGGACATCGGCTGTTACACCTTGGGCGTGGTGCCTCCTCTCAACGCCATTCACACCACGGGCTGCATGGGCGCGGGGATCGGTGTGGCCCATGGTGCTGCTGTGGCCGGGGATACGGAGCGTCATGTGGCAGTGATTGGGGATTCCACTTTCTTCCATACGGGCATACCTGCTTTGCTCAATGTGGCTTACAACCGCAGCAACATCATCACCATCATTTTGGATAACCGCACCACGGCCATGACCGGGCACCAGCCTAACCCCGGTTCCGGTCAGACCCTGCAGGGACGGGAAACCCAAGAGATCGAGATCGAGCCCCTGGTCCGGGCCTTGGGCATCGATAAGGTGATCACCATCGACGCGTACGAGGTTGAGGAGATTGAGAAGACCCTGAAGCGATGGGTGAAAGAAGATGGCCCCGCGGTGCTGATCGCCAAACATGCTTGCGCGCTGCTGCCCGAAGAACGGCAACGCTATGTTCCCCTTCGGGTAGACCCTGATGTGTGCAATGGCTGCACCATCTGCTTCCGCATTGGCTGTCCGGCCATCCTGAAATCGGACCAACTGGACCCCAAATACCACCGCCCCTTGGCCGAGATTGATCCCTTACAATGCACCGGGTGCGAGATATGCGCGCGGGTGTGCCCTCGAGATGCCATCACCTTCCGCGATCAGGCCCTTCAATTTTGGCATGAGGCAGGCAATTCATAAGGGTGCGTCCTAAATGAGTTGGCGCCAGCCTCCTGTCCGAATGAACTCGGGCTCTTTAGGCGCTTCGCGCCAACGGTCGACCTCCGTCGACCGGACGACTGGACGGCGAAGGCCGTCCATTGGCCGTAGGCCTTGAGTGTCCGACTTCAGTCGGTGAGTACAGCCTCAACCGAAATAGGACGCCCCCAATCCATAACACGGACACCTCTTTCAGGGTACCCAAGATGACTGCTTTTTCTCCCTCTTCTCTCAACATCGTCCTCACAGGCGTGGGGGGCCAGGGCACCATCCTGGCCAGCAGCATGGTGGCCGAAGTCGGCATGGCTTTGGGCTACCAGGTGAAAAAGGCCGAAGTGCATGGCATGTCTCAGCGGGGCGGCAGTGTGGTTTCGCAGGTCCGGTGGGGGAAGGAGGTGTTCTCCCCTATCATCCCGCCTGGCGAAGCCGATGTCCTGGTGGCCTTTGAAAAGCTGGAAGCCGTTCGAGCCCTGGGCTATTTACGGCCCGAAGGTGCGGTTTTTGCCGATCCCCACGAAATCCCCCCCATCACGGTCAGCTCGGGCGATGACCTTTACCCCGATGATGACGCGATCCAGGCCGCCTTGGCCCAAAAAACATCCCAGGTCTATTGGGTGCCGGGCGTGGATCTGGCCGAAGCCCTGGGGAATGCCAAAGCCGCGAATGTGGTGCTTTTGGGCGCACTTTCCGCCTGGCTCGGACATGCCCCGGAGAGATGGCTGGAGGTGATTCGGCGGCGGGTGCCTGCCAAATACCTGGAGCTGAATGAACGGGCCTTTTGGCAAGGCCGGGAATGGTTTACTTCTTCCATTTGATGGTGCAGTTGCTATGAGCAATGGCTCGCCCCATAACGATGAAAATAGAATGCAGTTTGCAGGTTTGCAAGTGGCAGGTCGCAGGTGGAGAGAACGCAGATTGCGCAGATGCGCCGCAGATTTCCACTGATTACTGATTACTTCTGCTCGCGCCTGGCCTTGGCCTGACAATCCTAATCCTGATCCTAGTCCTGATCCTATTTACGGACCACCTAGTCGCCGTTGACCAGGGCCCGTGCGATCTCGTTGTGGCGTTGGATAAGGGAAGGCAGGTCCAGGTCGACGAAATGGCCATCCAGAATGCGCGGCCGTCCCTGGATGATGACAAAATCCGCAGGGGTGGGGTTGCAGAAAGTCAGGGCTGCCATGGGATCATGCAAGCATCCGGCATAATCCAGCCGATCCAGCCGAAACGCGACCACGTCCGCGGCCATGCCCGGAGCCAGGTAACCGATGTCGTCCCGGCCCAAGTTCCGCGCTCCCCCCCGGGTGGCCATCCACAAAGCCTCTTCGGCCGACAGCGCGTCGGGCGCGCCCAGCACCCGTTGCAACAACATGGCCATACGGGCTTCGGCCAGAAGATGGCTGCTATCGTTGCTGGCGCTGCCATCCACTCCCAGGCCCACATTCACCCCTGCATCCAGGTAAGCGCGCACAGGCGCAATGCCACTGGCCAAACGCATGTTGGAACTGGGGCAATGAGCCACCCCGGTGCCGGTTTCTGCGAAAAGCTGAATCTCCTGTTCGTTGATATGGATCGCGTGTGCATGCCATACATCCTCCCCCATCCATCCCAGGTCCTCTGCGTATTCCGCGGGCCGGCGGCCAAAGGCTTCCAAACAAAAACGCTCCTCGTCCAGGGTTTCTGCCAAATGGGTGTGCAGACGCACGCCGTAACTGCGGGCCAAAGCCGCACTCTCGCGCATGAGGTCTGGGGTCACCGAAAAGGGGGAGCAAGGCGCCACCACTACCCGGATCATGCCATACCGTTCGGGTTGATGATACGTTTCGATGACCCGGCGGGTGTCTCGGAGGATCGCGTCTTCATCCTCCACCACACTATCCGGAGGCAAACCACCATCCGATTCCCCCAGACTCATGGACCCTCGGGCCGCATGAAACCGCATGCCCAGCTCCACCGCGGCCTGAATCTCATCGTCGATGCGGCTGCCATTGGGCAGGATGTAAAGATGGTCCGAGCTGGTGGTGCATCCCGAAGCCATAAGCTCGGCCATGGCCACTTTGGCCGACACATACACCGCCTCGGGAGTGAGGCCCGCCCAGATGGGGTAATGGGTGACCAGCCAATGGAACAGATCGGCATTCTGGGCCGCGGGAACGGCCCGAGTCAGGGTCTGATAGAAATGATGGTGGGTGTTCACCAGACCGGGGAGCACAATGCGCCCTCGCGCCTGGATGACGGTGTCCGCGGTGGTGGGCAGGGACGCGGTGGGGCCCACTTGCATAATGACGCTATCTTCCGCGTACAGACCCCCATCAGGGATCTGGCGGCCCTGGTCATCCATGGTGACCAAAAGATCGGCGTGTTGAATGAGTAATGTCGTCATGGCAGTTATCCGAACGAAATCTTGACGGGATTTGGAACCCTGTGTTATAGAACAAGGGCATGAAGCATGATAAGAGACTCCCTGATGATTGTCAAGAACCTGTTCGGAGGAATCGTCCATGCCTATTGGGTCCGCGCTTGTGGAGCTGGAGATCCCTGCCAGCGCCTCCTTGAAGGATAAACGGCGGGTGGTGAAGTCGGCCATTGCCCGCTTGCGTCGTCGTTACAACCTGGCCGTGGCCGAGGTCGACACCCTGGATGAACGACAACGGGCCACCTTGATGCTGGTCACGGTAGCCAATAGCTCTGCGTACGCGCATGGGTTGTTGGAAAAAGCGGTGGATGATCTGGCTTCCTGGCGATTGGACTGTGTGATCGCGACTTATGAGATTGAGATTTGGTAAAGAGGGGCGGTTTGGTCGGTTGGGGGGTTGTGGCCTATAATCGAAGCTATGAGCCATAGCGTCTGCCCCTACCTTGGGCTTTTGGATGATCCGGATGCCCATTTGAACTATCCCAGCTTTGAAAACCGGTGTTACGCCACCGTTGCCCGGGAATCCATTCCCTTATCGGAGCAAGCGGTGTTTTGTCTGGGAGGACAGTTCAAAAGCTGCCCGCGCTATATGGCTTTACATGGGCCGCCCCAGCCCGAGCCCAACACGCTAGAGGCGGGCCCTCTGCCACCCCCTGCCGGGGCCAGCACGGGGGCTTCGGCCGCGGGGGGGCAGCTTCCCCCGCCCGTTTATGTGCCATACCCCGTGTATCCTCAACCGCCCCGGGGCAAGGATTGGCCCCTGGCTATGCTCGTGGGGGGCATGCTCTTGATGCTCTTGATGTGTACCGGAGCCATTGCCGGGTACTTCAGCCTCAAAGCCCTGTTCCGCACGGCTCTGCCTCCTACCCCCACCGCGCAAATAGCCCAGGGAGGGCCTCCTGGCACGCCCTCGCCCACCCCTTCCCCTGCCGGAGGGACCGCGACAACCACCCTTGTTCCCGCGCCGCCGGAAGGCGCGACCCCTACCCCCACCTTCCCGGTGCCTCCCAC